>CAINLJ010000271.1 GCA_903850335.1 uncultured Bacteroidia bacterium
ATCTATTTATTATAAATAATATTATATATCTATTTTGAACTACCTTTTCATGAACTTTCCTGAACCTGCATCTTCTCCTGCACGAATTGTATAAATATAGGTTCCAGGTGAAATTGTCGACAAATTTACCTGCACCGTTGTATTTCCTGTTCCTGGTTGCTGCTTTGTCTGAAGGAGCATTTCGCCAATTAAGTTGTAAACACGGACAAACACAGTTGAATTTGATTGTCTGGGGATACTGATTATCAATGATTCAGTAACCGGATTCTTCAAAAGCTTAAATTGATTATTTTGTATAATTGACTGTTGTGGACTGGTGGCTAATAATTCATATTCTGCCTCGTACGCTCCAATGTCAGATTTGGGTCCAAAAGGTCTTGGATTTCCTGCGAAGTCAAAAGTGATTGTCTTATCAATTTCAGCATGATCAATCAACGGAGATCCATAAACCGGAATAAAATCTTCGGCTGTTTCCATGTTTGTCGAGGTAAAACCGGCAGAATTAGCATTTCGTGCCAGATAGTTATTCTGAATAAGTACCTCACTGGCAGAGTTCTGGAGCATAATGTATGAATCTGTTCCTTTAAAGCTTGTATTTCCACTTTGATAATAATCAAAATTGCCCGGATTTATGATCACATTAGATGAAACGAGATTGTTTTTACTTTTAATGCTTGAGAAACGTATACCATCCGATTTTGGATTTATAATATCATTGTGTTGAATGCTTAGTGTTGAGTCAGTTCCAACACCAAACTCAGCAATAAAGATCCCGTGTTTCATCTGTGAGACATCACCTGGAGCAAAACTTATCCCGGCATCAACAATAATATTATTGAAGATTCTGCAACCTCCAAGGCCATGACATTCAATACCACATCCTTTTCCCTGACTTATAAAATTATTATAGCAATCACATTTGGTACCACCGCCAATCAGTATTCCGGACATCTGATTTGAAGTCTCAGACTGGCTGTCGTACAAGACAGTATTACTATAGATCTGACAATTTTGATAGGCACAGCTTACCTGAATTCCATCCCAGGCAGAGTTCTTAACTGTGTTGTTATAAATCTTTACTCCATCCAAAAATCCAGGTAAAAGGAGCTGATTTTTCCCATTGCATTGTACTGTCTGACCCTCAAAAAATGAACTGCCAACATAGATTCCCTCATTTCCTGTATTTGAGATATAATTATCATGAATGACAGTATTAAACTGGGTAAAAGTACCTCTTACTGAAGCAAGTGTACAATCGGGATCTGTTTTAGCGTAAAGACCCCCGATAGAAGTATTCTCTATAGATATATGATCGATTTCGAAATCAGAACTTAAATCACCAATTCCTAATCCGGCACCATTTGCCACCCGTTTAATCTGAAATCCATAGGTTTGGTTTGGATCGCCTGACCCGGTAAATTTTATAAAACGGCAGTTTTGAATAGAAATACCATAATAATTGTCTGTATCAATGATTATAGGTCCCTGAGTATTCATCATCACAATAGGTCTGCCATTTTCCCCCTTAAAATTTTTGATCAGCAGATGATCGCGGTTACCACCTGTGAAAAGTAGCGTATCACCCGGTTTAATATTCTGATAGAGGGTATCTTTGGCATCAATTTGTAACTTGTCTGGTTCAAACCTGTACACTGACTTCTGGCCTGATACCACCTTAATGGTAAACATAACTATCAAACAAAAAACCAGTATAAAACTCCTTTTCATGAATTATTGATTGAATCTATTTTCCACGCTTGGCACGTTCCCAGTTTACAGATTGCGAACCTTTTAAATACCTTTTGAAACCCAGAAAAACCGATAAGTTCATTATAAAAAAGTAATAAGGAACAAATAACAGTTTTATCCTGATCGATTTGTTTTCGAGATACCATCCCAGTAAAGCACTTAAATAAAATAATAACTGCAGCCATAAAAGGATACTGTAAAAACCTAATTCCAGAATTCCTTCATCGGCCGCCAATATTGTTCCTGTGGGTATGAGAAACAATAAAGCCAGCGGCGCTAGTGTCCAGCGCAGAACCCTGTGCGAAATATACTGAAAGGATAAAGTCCCGAATTTGAAAAAATTCAGGAGTGATCTCAGCCTGACAACAGATTGAATTCCTCCTGCAGAAATTCTTATCTTTCGTTTAAGTTCCTCTTTAACATTTGCTGATGCATTTTCAATTGCATAAGCCTCAGGATCATATTGAATTGTATAACCTTTCTGCGCTACTCTTAGTGAAATAATGAAATCATCAAGCAGCGTATCTTTTTCTACCTCCTCGTAAAGTTCTGTTCGAATAGCAAATAACTCACCCGCTGCACCTACCACAGAATATAGTTCAGCATCCCATTTCTTCAGAGCCGATTCATACTTCCAGTAAAGTCCTTCACCTGCCCCTGCAGCACTATCCTTATCCTTTCCGAATATTCGTTTTTCGCCCGAAACACATCCGACCTTAGGATCGCTGAATAAGTTAACAATCCTGCGTATTGACTCTTTTCCTAACATTGTATTTGCATCACAGAATACAACGATTGGTGATTTAACAAGCTTAATACCTCGGTTCATAGCCCCTATTTTCCCATTTCGTTGTGGCTGATGATGTACTTCTACACCTTCAAATGCCTTCAATACTTCAGGCGTTCCATCGTCTGACCCATCTGTAACCCAAACCATGTGCAACTTTTCAGCCGGGTAATCCAGTTCACGAGAGTTTTTTATCTTGTCGGCGACAAAATCTTTTTCATTATATGCGGCAATAAATAATGTAACGTCAGGTTCATAACCGAAATCAATCTTTTTTCTCCGCGAAATTCCTGTTAATCTCTTTATAATGACCAAAAAATAAAGAATTATTCCATATCCAATGTAGGCATAAAAAACAAGGGAAAGCAAAAACCAAAAAATAAATTTCAGAGGTATCATATTAATTCGGGATTAAGGTTCTAGTAAATTTATTGTCTTATAAGTGAAATTTACATCTTTTTCAGCCGCAATAGTAACTATATAGTCTTCAAGAACAATGAATGTACTCAAAAAGTAATTTTTGTTTCCGAAAGCCGGTAACAGATTTTCGGAATTACAAAAGTTTTTATCTCTAAAAACTTCAATATCAAGATTTTCCCCAATTCCTGTGCCCAAAGTTTTAAGAATTGCTTCTTTTCTGGTCCATAAGATGTAAAATGTCTTTCGCGGATCTGGTTCAACGGCTTTTAAATATCTGGATTCTTTTTCCGAAAACTGTGTATTAACGATCAGATCGAAGTCAAACTCAGGGTCAATCCTTTCAATATCTATTCCAACCTCTGATTGATCTGAAAATGCCAATGCAGACAACCCTGAACTATGGGAAAGATTAAAATGAATATCCCTGGAGTTCATTTGAACCGAAGGCTTTCCAAAAAAATTTGTTTTAAATTCTATTGAAGTGGGTTCCGTTTCAAAATGGTTTCCAAGAATTATACGAAGGATAGCGTGTGTTACAATATAACTGTTACGATCGCGCAGAAATCTGAATCGTGAAGCTACCTCTCTCTCAGATTCCGTCAATATCCTGTTATACGCCAAGACTTCATCCTCAGAAAACTGGTCGGTATTAACAAAAAAGATAACAGATTCTTCTATTTGATTAAAATTTGGGTTACTTAAAGGACTAAATTTAATAGCCTGATGAAATTTCGTTTGGATTTTCACCAATAAAAAAATTTGTTATTCAAAATGATCTTAGGAAAATGATAATTAGTCCTTTAATATTCCCTTTCGTCCAGGCACTTTTGAAGCACGCTGGCAAACTGTTCATCGTTGGGCGGTGCAAAAATTCGCGAATGTTCACCCGGAATATCGTGAATTACTAATTCCTTTACATACTCACCCCATCCGTATCTTGCAGGATCTTTAATATAGAAAGTCTGGTTCATTGCCTTAAAAAGGGTTAACTTCCCCGGGTAAGGAGGTAAAACATACCTCTCCAATGCATAAAAGTTGGCACGGTGTACTTTATGGAGATATTTAGGCAATTCACTCTGTTTTCCTAATGAAACGCCATCTGGTTTAAGTTTATCATGGCTCTTGGTTATTTTCTTTATCTGAGTGGACACTTTAGTAACAAAAAAATCATACTTTTTATTTAACGGCATCTTCAGGAATGTGCCTAATACCCAGAATATCTGATTGATAAGCAGAATAAATCTCAGAAAATAACGTTTTAAAAACGGAATATGGTGATCTGAGGCGGCATCTTCGCTGACAGTGTCAAAGACTCCCAGGAAATTTACCTTATTTCCTGACTCGACTAACTGACGTGCCATTTCGTATGCAAGTTGTCCGCCCATCGAAAAACCTGCCAGTGAATAAGAACCACTTTTATCTATCTCGAGTATTTCCGAAATATAATAGGCTGCTATTTCTTCGAAAGAATCCAGAGGTTCATCTATACCATCCAGACCTTTTGCCTGAAGTCCAAAAACCGGCTGTTCGGGATCGAGATGGGCTACTACAGTAGTGTAAAGTAAAAGATTCAGCCCCGCACTATGAACCAGATAGAGTGGTTTCTTAGTCCCCTTAGGCCTGATAGGAACTAAAGAACCCCAGGTTACACGTTCGGATTTTTGGTCTATCACTTGCGCCATATCACGAATTGTGCTGTTATTAAACAGTATTGCCAGTGGTAGTCTCTTACCTAATTCCTTCTCTATTTTTACCATAAGCGTAACTGCTACCAACGAATGACCACCAATCTCGAAGAAGTCTTCGTCTGTTCCGATATTATTTATTTTAAGAACAGAAGACCATATTTCTGCAAGTTTCTTTTCTGTTTCCGTTTGTGGTGCAATAAATGGCTTTACTTGAATGGAAGCCGCGTCAACCGGAGAGGGTAAGACCTTACGATCAATTTTCCCATTTGGCGTTACAGGGAACTGCCTTAAGAATACGAAGGCAGCCGGAACCATATAATCAGGAATTTTTGATTTCAGGAATTGCCGAAGTTCCACTATATCAACTTCTTTATCATCATCCTTAATAATATACCCGACTAGCTTTTTATCTCCCGGAGTATCTTCTCTAACAATTACAACGTTGTTTTTGATTGAATTGAATTGTGAAATAGCCGACTCTATTTCTCCAAGCTCAATGCGGAAGCCTCTGATTTTGACTTGTGTATCCAGCCGGTTAAGAAAGACCATATTCCCATCGTTGAAATACTGTACCAGGTCACCTGTCTTATATATCTTCTCATCCGGTGATTTTCCAAATGGATTTACAATAAACCGCTCATCAGTCATGTTGGGAAGATTCAAATATCCCGGGGAAATACCGTCACCTCCAATCCAAAGTTCCCCTGGTATGCCAATGGGAACAGGTACAAGCTTTTTATTGAGTATGTACACAACAGTATTGTCAACAGGCCGGCCAATTGGCACGTAACCTTCACCAATTGTGTCATCCATTGTGTTATTGCGTACAACAGAATAGATTGCCGTTTCAGTAGGTCCGTAAGAATTCCAAATCCCTGCGCAGCGAGGGAGGATATGCCGCACGAGTTCCTTGGAGAGAGCCTCACCGCCAATGATGAGTTTCAGATCTGCTTTCCCCTTCCAGTCATTGATCATCAGCATTTTAAATGTAACCGGTGTAGCCTGAAATACGGTTGCCTTGCACTCTATCATCTTTTCGGTAAGCATATTCATGTCAGTTGCCGTTTCCTGCGTTGCAATTACAAGTTTGGCACCAATAAACAGGGGCATATACATTTCGAGTTCAGCGATGTCGAACGATATAGTTGTTACTGCCAAAAGGATATCCTGTTGAGTGAAGCTTAGTAACTTAGTCATGGAATTAACCAGGTTTACAACTGCATGCTGATTTACCGGTACTCCTTTGGGTTTACCTGTTGAACCCGATGTATAAAGGATATAAGCAGGTTTGGAAGCATCACCCAGGGAGAGATTTTCGGAGGACTCATTGTTGTATTCCGAACGTTTATCAATGAAAACTACCTTTGCATTTGATTCCGGTACAGCCTCAATCAGGGATTCCTGAGTTATGATTATCACTGGTTTAGCATCATCAACAATCAGGAAAAGTCGTGCTTTGGGATAAATAGGATCAAGGGGAAGATAGGTCGCACCGGTTTTAGAAATAGCAAGCAAACCAGTAATCATATCGAAACCGCGTTCTACAAAAAGTGCTACATATTTATCTTCATGAGCTCCCTGTGAAATCAGGTAGTTTGCTAGCTGGTTAGCGGATGTGTTTAATTCAGCATATGTAATTTGTTTACCTTCAAACTCTACTGCAATCGCATCAGGTGTCCGTTCTACCTGCTCTTCAAACCTGTGATGGATACATTTGTCCTTGGGTAAATCGGTCTGTGTGGCATTCCAGACATTTAAAATCAGGTCTTCTTCCTCGCGGGTTAGAAGGGGAACCTTCAGAACAGGCATTAAAGCGTCTCCGGAAATTGCAGAAAGTATTGTGTTATAATGACCACCCAGTCTCGCAATTGATTCGTGAGCAAATAGTTCGCTGTTGTATATCACCTTACACTCCAGAGAATTGGTCCCCTTGCAAATTTGCAAATACAAATCCGGTCCGAATTCTTTTTCGTACGGGGACGAATTTTCATCAAAGCCGGCTACAAAGCCAAAAAGAACATTGAAAAGATCCGAAAGGTTACCTGTTTCAGTCTCTTTAATTTCCTTAATTATTTTTTCATCAAAAATCAGAAGATTATCAATTGCTGATTGAACTTTAGTTTTTAAGACTGATGCATTTTCTGAAAAGTTTGATTCATCAGCAAAAGAGAACCTGATCGGTGAATCTTTAATCGGACCTTCTGCTTCGCCATTTGATCCGGCACCTGAATATATGTCTGAACACAATCCAACAACAAAGTCTTCCTGCGAAGAATATCGTAAAAGAAGAAGACCAAATGCAGTTAATAATATCGACTGCAAATCGCAATCCATACTTTTTTCAAGGTTGTCCAGATTCTCGGTCAATTTCTGATTTAGAGAAAATAGATGCTCTGCTGGTGCAAATTTTTGAATTTGAGAACGGCTGTAATCGGTTGGAATCTGAACCAGATTTGGTGCACCTGACAATTCTTTCTTCCAATAATCAATTTTAACTTTAATGTTCTCTGAATGTTGGTTTTGCATATCGTTTTGATTAAATTATTCCTTTATATGGCAGTGTTACTAAATGTTACTTTCTCAATAGCTCTGGAAATCTCCAGCACATTATTTTCCCATGTATGTTCTTTCGCAAATTTTTCCCGTTCCAAACATATCTCTGTATTATCCTCCTGTAGAGCTTTTTCAATACAGTCAATATAATCTTCACGGCTTTCTGCAAGATACGTATAATTTGCAAATACACTCATAGCTTCAGTTTTTGTTGCAACTGTAGGTTTACCCATTGCAAGATATTCATCGATTTTCCTGGGATAGTTTCCGATTGTTACAGGACTAAGCACCTGAGGATTGATCGTAACATCAAATTGTTTCAGGTAGGAGGGGAGTTCATTACCTTGCTTATTACCCAGGAAATAAACATTACTGAGATGATGTAACTTGCTGTTTTTGAATGCGTCATCCTCCGGTCCTACAAGTACGAGGCTCCATTGGGGGCGATTCTCTGCAATGTATTCCAAGACTTTAATATCCAGTCGTAAGGCTAAAAGTGCTCCAATATATCCTATGACCGGTTTGGGGATATTTCTGATATCGTCAGGAATTGTTGATATCAGATGACTGTCGAATAAACTAACATCACATCCTTGTCCAACATAAAATGAATTGGGATTAAACTTTTGAGCAAGCGAGGCCAAATAAGTAGAATTTGCAACAACCAGATCAGCTTTCTTCATGTGAAGGGCTTCAACTCTGATGCCGTGTCTTTTCCAGTAAGGCATTTCGATCAGGTTATCACGGGTATAATATATGTAAGTTTCCGGTTTAAGGTATTCCTTCAGGTGAAAACTTCGGAACATGTCACTGTCATTGAATATAAGATAGTTACTGAACCCAAGCTCATCGATGGCTAATTTTATCTGCCTGGCAAAACGTTTATTGTTTATCCTGTTCACCCAGTTAAATATCAGGGAAGATCGAATCCAGTTAATCGATTCAAGTACCGTTGCAGGATATAAATTCCATAGATTGGATGATATTTCAATAAGTTCAGATTTACCACTCTTTACTATCCTGACTCTTTTTTTAACTTTTTCTGAATTCCGTTGCTTAATCATCGTGATCCTGTCGAGAGGATAATTTACATAGAGTACACGGTTTTTTTTGGCAAATTCTTCTGCGATATTTTTACAGTTGCTTCCAATTTCAATATCCCAGGCCTGAATACCAACTACGATTATGTCACGGTTTGCTAACATTGAAAAAGATTTAATTTATGATATCCGATATTTGTGTGAATTGTAAGTTAATCATTTATAGCCTGTTTTCTCAAGTTTTCCATAAATTGAGAGCACATTTTCTGCCATCGACATCCATGAAAATTTTGAAGCCTGAACCAATCCTTTTTTTATAAGTGAAGTTTTCAAGTCATTATCTGACAGTATACGAATCATTGCTGCAGTGATTTCCTCCGGTTTGTAAGGATCTGTTATAAAGGCTGCATCACCTGCAACTTCCGGCATTGATGAAGTATTTGATGTGATTACAGGCACTCCGCATCCCATTGCCTCCAGCATAGGGATGCCAAAACTTTCCCGAAGTGAAGGGTACAGGAATACTTCGCATTGACAATATATAGCAGGCAAGTCGGTATTCACTACGTAGCCTGTAAGTACAATTTTATCGAGCAATCCCAGATCGCCAATTTCATTCACCAGTTTTTCAAGTTCGTCCCTGTCGTAATCAAGCATCACCAGTTTGATGTCTGATCCGGTCTCAGTTAAGAAATCAGAGAACGCTTTGAGTACACCTTTTGTGTTTTTTTTCGGATCTGTATTACCAAGAAAAAAGAAATAATGATCCGGCAGATGATATTTCTCTTTAACACGATTTAATTCTTCCTGATTAGAAACAATTTTAAAGTGCTCACTAACACCATTATATACTGCTTCTAATTTGGGATTTCCAGCCATGCCGAAAAATTCTCCAATCCTGTTTTTTTCGAAATTTGAAACTGTAATTATCTTTTTACTCATTTTGACAATCTTTGGAACAAATATTTTCCGGTATAAATTGCCAAATTTTTGATATAACGTCCCACTACCTTTTAAAATTTTAAGGTAGCTGCTTTCCATATAAATAATATCGTGCAGTGTTACCACCATTGGAATTTTGGTGAAGACAGGTGCTGTATTACTTGTACAATGCAGAATCTCACATCCTTCTTTTTTCGCCGCCCTGGGCAAGGCAAACTGTTCCCAAATAGGATAGAATCCTCCCTCAAGTCTTACGATCTTAAAATTCGCTGATTCTTCAATTACTAAATCGTCAGCGTCGGGTTTGACGAATATAAAATATTCATTTTCCTTATCAATGATCTGCAGGTTTCGGATTAGTTCGAGTGCAACCATGTCCATACCATGCTTTTTCTTCCGGAATATGCGTTGTGCTTCAATTCCTATTTTCATCTGATTATTGTTTGTAATTAATATAAAATCAAGAATATCAACCTATTAATCTTTTCTTGATTCTGTTATAGACCACTACTTCCAAAAAGTAAGAAAAAATAATCATGATCACGATATAAAGACCATATTCGATTACCTTATTGTTTAAACCACTTAGATATGTTGCATTGATTACCAGGTAATCGTGCGAAATATAAATTACATAGGAACAAGGAGCCAAATATTTAAAGATTCCAAAGACAGCGTTATATCCAAACCATTTTAAATTTTGCCATAATACTGCACCAAACAACACCAGTGTCGCAAATACAAAATGCCTTAACTCGATAAAAGGATAGGCAACAAGAGGATAGCTATAATTATTCGATTCCGACGAATGAATCCAAAGATTTAGAGAAAGGATTGCAATGAGAATGAACAAGAGGTAAGCCTGAGGCATTATTCTTTTGAATGTGATCTTAACTCCTGCCAGATAATCAGTGGCAAATCTTACCCCGATCCACCAGATTGCAAAATACATCAGAAGACGGTTGACAATAAATGGATAAAAAACGTAAGAAATTGCAGCTGCAATGGTTAAAAAAGTGACCCATTTATTTAGCCTGTCGTTATCGTTCTTTAGTTTCGTTGCAAGCAAGAAGAAAAGCATATAAAACCACCATTCATAGGATAATGACCAAAGAACACCATTACCCATGTACGTTCCTGAGAGCACATGGGGTTTTTGGGTGATTACATCCTGAAGCATAAACAGATTGCCTAGTAAAGTTGGCAGTTGAGGTGAAACAAATGCTCCCTCACTGTAGCACTTTATAAGGTAGCCCATTATAAATATAAAAATAAGCGGGACATACAAACGGACAAACCGCCGGGTAAAATAAAACTTAAAACTTTTATCCTTTGATTTTTCGTACGTATATTTAATTACAAACCCGGATAATACGAAAAATACAATCACCGACTCAGGCCCAAAGCGGAAAAGAGCTCCGATATTTAAGCCAAAGAGAAGAATTTTCTGAGGAAATGCATGAAATAAAACTACATACAAAGCTGCAAAGCCACGAAGTGCCTCTAGCTTTTCAAGTCTTGGTTTTCGTTTTTCCATCTGATTTTAATTAATTTGAGGTATGTTTGGTATGTATAAATTGTTTATTTGCCCCCTTGATTTTTAGAAGCGATCCTAACATAAGGATCATACCTTTAGGCAGACTCATAATTGCCCGTGCAGTTTTAATGTTATAGAATGATCGGGGTACTGCAAAAAGAAAAGATAATAAGCATGAAATAATCACAATACTCCATAGTTCAGTAAATAGCATGCTTTCATTCAGTATGATATTGGAAATCAGGAATAAGGTTCCAAACAAAATAACAGCACCCAGCAATAAAATTCTTGGGGGTTGAATAAACTGAATTGCCTTATCAAAGTAATCGAGATTTCCCTTGGTAATCAAGGCTTTTAAAGAATTTAAAAAATCAAGTCTGAAATAATGCAATTGAGCAGACAGCCATCTTCGTCTTTGATTACTGAATACTTCTGCCTTTTGTACTTTCTCGTCATACACAAATGCATCATCCAGGTAAGCAATCTTATGGCCTGCTTTGAGCATTTTCAACTCAATTTCCTTGTCAAAGCCGCCAACAGCCTTTACTGTTGACATAAGTTGTTTAAAATAACCATAGTTAAAAGCCATTCCGGAACCGATAATAGCAGAAGATAACCCAAGGACCCGATGTCCTTTTCTAAAGATATGATTATTAATTTCTTCACTGATTGCATCAAGAACGGCAAGTGAGGTATTCATATTCTTGGCAGCTCTATGGCCCTGAACAGCAATCCATTCTGATTCAAAACCACTATTTATCTTTGTAAGAAAGTTATTGGCCATAATATTGTCTGCATCCAAAATCACTGCAATATCGTATGACTCTTCCAACGTTTCCATTGCCTTATTCAGTGCCTTGGATTTGGTGCTTTTATCGAAGGCTACCTCAATAACTTTGATTGGTAAATCAAGTAGTTTCGAAATTGTTTCAGGCTGAAAAGAATCAGCAATTATTATAACATCGTAATATTCAGATGGATAGTTTTGCAATAATGCGGCTTTTGCCACCTGCACGATAACCTCATCTTCCTTGTAACCAGGAATAAACACCGCAATCCGTCTATTTTTTGTGGCTTTTGGATAGGGACGCTGTTTGTAGAACAACCCGGCCAATGAAAACACAAAAATGTAAAATGTTGACAAGCCAAGAACAGCTAATATAATAATCTGTAAGCTATTAAATACAAGCATAGGATAGTTGTCCATGAGAGGGTATTAGTTAAGATTTATATTTAGATTCAAAGTCCCGGATTTGCATGTATCTCTTTTGAAAACATATTTCTCAAATGCCACACAATCATCCTTTTATACGCCCAAAAATGACCTTTGTCTTTTTTTAACAGGAACACAACAAGATTCTTGGGAATTGAAACAAATAATTGAAAGATCATTGCAACAAAAAATGTCATTCCAGTCACATTCCGGCGTAAATATAGGAGCCTTGACCTGTTCATATAATAGGTTTTAAAAGGACTTAGTTTTCCGGTTGAAATGGATTCCTTATGCAGAATTGTTGAATTGTGAACATACCATAATTCATAACCTGCCTTTTTAATCCGTGCACACCAATCCAGTTCCTCGTAATACAAAAAATAGCATTCAGGCATCAATCCAACTTTTTCAATCACATTCCGGGGTACCATCATTGCCGCACCATGAACAAAATGGGTTAATGAATCCACTTCAAACTGACCGGCATCCACAATTCCGTGACCAATTCCATGACTTCGCATAGTATAATGATTCATAGGTGCTTGTCCACAAAATTGTATCGTATCCGGATGACTGTAAAATTTGATTTTCGGACTCACAGCACCGATTGAAGGATTGGTTTCCAATTTCATTACCAAAGGCTCCAGAAATTCAGGTTCTACTTCAGTATCGTTGTTAATAAAAAGCAGATACTTCCCTTTGGCAATTCTTATTCCAAGATTATTTCCCCCGGCAAAACCAAGATTAACAGTACTTTGAATAAATACTATTTCGGGATATGAATTTTTTAAAATTGCGGGATCGTCATTTGGAGAGGCATTGTCAACAACAATAATTTCGATATTCGGATAAGTAATCTGCCTAAGAGTAGAAAGTAAGGCCAGAGTTACTTCAGGATGATCGTAATTAACTGTGATGATAGAAATTAAAGGGTATTCCATGGGTAAGTTACTTTTCAGGAGTTTACTAATCCGGTAATATATGTCAGATCATGTAGTTGGAGAAAGAGCCAGAGAATCATTACCTGACTCATTTCCCGTTTTCGTTAACGGAATGTCGAATATTTCCGTGTTAAGCATTAACGCCATTGACATATAGATAGTTACAGCAGTTGGCAGTGTTCCTAAAACAGCATTTCCATAGGAGGCGACCATGACACCAACCATACCGCCCAACAGTGCTGCCATTTTTATTTTCAGAATAGGGTCTCTGATTTTATTCATAATGTTGTTACCTGCCTTGATAACAACGTAAAAAAGAACGAACAAATGCAGCATTAAACCAACAATGCCTTGTTCAGCCCAGATCATTACATACCAGCTGTCCGTAGCAATTTGAGAAAGATACCCATTCGGAATATATTTTTTTGCCTTCACACCAGCATGACCTATGCCCCCTCCAAAAGGTCTTGTGGCAAGATATGCACTAAGAATTCTTTGGTTTTCGAGTCTAACCTGAAGTGATGCATCATTGGGATCGAAAGCAGTTCTCATTCGTCTGATCTGATCGTTACCCTGAGCAATAGTAGTGTACTTAAAGAAGACAAATACGATTACCAAAAAAACAAAACCTCCGAACATCACAGCCTTATTTTTCTTTAAGACGAAAAACGTGCCTAATCCTGCCAGTGGAATGGCGATTGCTCCCCTTGTCCCGGATAAAAGCATTCCATAGATTCCAAAAACAGCAACAATTATATAAAAGAACTTTTTGACAGAATCTTTTTCCACATTGGCAACAATAGCTGCTACAACAGCTGTATAAGCTTGATTAGCACCGAACTGACCAGCATCATTCAAAAATGAAAAAATTCTGAGTTTACCAAATAATATATGTGTTGAGGCGTTCCCGGCATCCAGCCATGCCTGCTCGTAGCTGTCGACTCCCCACGCTTTTTGCATGATCCCTTTTATGGAAGCCAGCAATGAAAGAATTCCCCAAATTATAAAAAAGTACTCCAGCTTTTGCTTTGTATCAATAAGTAGCAAGGTAAGTACGACTAGCAGCAGCATATACATAGATATGCCCCTTACTCCATTTAACCAGGCTGGTACACTTCGCAATTCAGGATTAAACAGCTCAATTAAGGAGTAGCCAAACCAGATAAGCGACAATAACGTGATGTCTTTATAAGCAGGTTTCCAATCGATCTTATCATAGAATTTATTGAAAATCAAGGCAATAAATGTAGCAAAAAAGATCCCATCCATCAATAATCCAACCTGAAAATCGACATATCGACCTAATCCGAGAACCGTGAAACCAAGAAAGATTGATGTATATAATCCTGTAATTGGAAACTTGAACAATAAGTAAAGAAAGGTAAATGCAATTGGCATTGCAATTAATCCAAACCCGGGAATAAGTCCGCCTTTACCAAAAGCAATTGCCCCCAAAATCAACAGGGCAAAGAGAATTAATATTGCAAAAGGAGTTCTAAGTCTGTCGGAGCCGGTTAATTGATCGAAGGGATTTAACATTTGGCCAGGCCTGATAGAATGAAAGACAATGATTGTTCGATTCTCATAAAAACCTGTTAAGAGTAGTTTTTATTTTCCGGTAAATTGTCCTGTAAAAGTTTGCACCATAAGTAAAAATGCCTCTGTAACTTAAAGAAAGTTCAACATTAAGGTAGTAGAACCCAACCCAGATACCAATAATTGTAAAGAAAACAGAGGCAACTGCTACCAAAGACAATGACTTAAAGATGAATATTGCAACGATATCACCCAATACGTTTGCTACAACCATATACAAGACTTTGAGAAAATTAATATTAGGTTTATTAATCGCATCAAGACTTATGCCGGTCATCCTGTCAATTGGAAGAAGGAGGCCATAAACTGAGAATATCCGCATTATTGTTGCAGCATTAAATCCTGTAACGGGGTCTGTTCCAAGATATTGTTTACCACCCAGAATGAGAATAAAAAGGTCTGCAAAAACAAAAGTGATTAGGCTGATAAACATGAACAGGTAAGTCATTGCTCCTGAATAGGTGTAGAAAATCTCCTTAACCTCATCAATTTTATGTTGCATACTGGCTTTTGATAATTTGGGGAATGCAGTTGCTGCAAAACTTCGTAGTGGAATCTGCTGTAATTCAGTAAGTTTCATCGGTATACTGTATAATGCAACGGCAGCTGTACCGAGGGGACTAAAACTTATAATGAATGTATCTGCACTACGTAACAAATTTGTGCCAATTAACGTGAATGTTGTGTATTTACTAAAATGCAATAAAACCTTTGTGGTCTCCTTTGTAGCTTTTGTAATGTATTTCAGACCATCCCAGCTCATCAAAAGGCAAAGACCCGACGCAATTCCATCCACGACCAAAAAAGAGATGACCAATTGGTACATAGTCATCTTCAGGAACAAAAAATTAACTGCAACTACAAAAAAGAAACCCACACTTTCTATTGATCTGATAATTAATATTTTGCCAAATTTAAGATCTGCCTGCATAATCACTAATGCAGCGTTCATTGGAAAATTTATCAAGGCTAACAGGGGATACCACTTAAAGAATAACTCATATCCACTGTTGTGAATACTACCATAAAAGGCAAATAATGTGGCATACAATAGCAAAATGATAACAAATGTCGCAATAATTCCAATCAACCCGTTAGATCCTATGAATTTTAAACGCTCATCGTGACTTGCGCCTGATAAATACCGAACAATTGCAGTATTTATTATGCCGTAACGAAACATCTCAACTAATGCAGTGGCTGATATAAAGATCACCCATTCACCAAAAACATCCATGCTATAACTTCGGGCCAGCAATGCAAAGCTAGCTATTCCAAAAAATGAAATTGTCATATTTCCCGCGAGGGAAAGGAAGTTTTCTTCATGAATTATATTTTTCAGTGTTTTTATCAATTTGAATAGAATTAGATAGGTTGATTCAGATTTTAGGAATCTTTAGAAATTTCGCTTTAATTATTCTGTAAGATTATTTCAAGAATTCTTGAGTAACAATGCCCATCTTTCGATACCAGCATTTATTTGACTAATTGTTAAAGGCTTACTAATATAGTCATCCATGCCGGTTGCCAGATATTTCTCCTTGTCGCTTTGCAAAGCATTGGCCGTCATAGCAATAATCAGAGGTCTATGATCACCCCATTTCGCTATAATTTGCCTTGTTGCTTCGAGTCCATCCATCTCAGGCATCTGGATATCCATGAAAACAATATCAATTTTCATACGGCTAAGTACGTCGATTACCTCAAATCCATTCGCTGCAATCTGAATTGTATAACCGAGTTGTTGAAACATCCTCAATATTAGTTTTTGATTGATTGCATTATCTTCAGCCACAAGAATATTCAGTGGGTACTGATCATTAATCTTTTTAAGTTGAATCGTTTGATTCGGATTGTGCACCATCCCTTTTTTATTGTGATTTAATAAGTTTATAACACCATTTATAATCTGTGAATGCCTTACAGGTTTATTCACCTTTATAAAGCCTTTGTTTTCATTTGATGTAACACGATCAAAAGTCGAAGGATAGGTGATTAAAACTATTGGAATCAAGTTATTGTCCATCTGAACTTTCATTTCATCAGCAAAACTTATTCCTTCTATTTCTTGAAAATCATTGTCAACGATAAGCAGATCAAATCTTTCCGGACCCTTTAATCGGTTTATTGCCTTTTGGAAAGAAGTTTCAACTTGAGTTTCAACTCCCAGATGAATGAAAATTGAGCTCAAAATGGAGCAACTTGTTTGATTGTTGTCAGCTATCAGAAATTTTTTACCCCGAAGTGTGGATATAGTCAATGAATGATTATCGCTGGATTTTGTCACTGAATCAATTTTCGTTTTAATCGTGAAGATAAATTCAGATCCCTTACCGATATTGCTAATAGCCTTAATCTTGCCTCCCATAAGCTCAACCAGGTTTGAGCAAATCGCTAACCCAAGTCCGGTACCCCCATATTTGCGTGTCGTAGTTGCATCAGCCTGAGTGAATGGTCTAAATAGTGAGTCTATCTTTTCATTTGGAATTCCTATTCCGGTATCCTTCACTGAAAACTCAATAAAAGCGTCATCATCTTGACTTTCTATTCTTTTTACAGAAATAACGATTTCTCCTTTGTGAGTAAATTTGATTGCATTTCCTATAAGATTAACAAGAATTTGCCTCAGCCTTGTTACGTCACTTGTTATAAATTGCGGAACCTCAGGCTCAATTCTGAAAAATAATCCAAGTTTCTTTGTTATTGCATTTGCTGCTGTAAGGTCTATCGTGTCTTCAAGAGCCAACCGTAAATCAAAACTCTGTTCTTCGAGTATCATTTGTCCGGATTCAATTTTTGCAAAATCCAATATCTCATTGATTAAATCGAGTAACAATTCACCGCTTATTCGAATTGTTTGAGCATAATCGATCTGATCTTTAGTAAGTTGTGTTTGCAATAAAAGACTTGTCATACCAATTACCCCATTCATGGGGGTCCGGATCTCATGACTCATTGTGGCAAGGAAATCAGATTTAATTTTGGTTGCTTTTTCAGCAATTTCCCTGGCATTTGATAGTTCATTTCCTATAATTTCTCTTGAAATGCTGCCTCCAATACTTGCTGCCAAAGCCGTTAGAATTGATATTTCATTCTCAGACCACTGCATGCCTTTTGAGCAATCGTCAAAACCAACTGTTCCCCAAAACCTATCGTTTACGAACACGGGCACAACAAACAACGAGATAATATCCTGAGGCATTAATAAATCTCTCTCGTTTTCCGGGAATTCACTGACCAATCCTGTTAGTGGGTTTCCATTTGATAGAATTTTAAACCAGCGTGGAAAATCCTTACTAAAAGGCATGTTTAAAAGTTCAGGATTATTAATTTGAGGTGTTACACCTGGTGCTGTCCATTCGAATCTCTGACTCAGAGTTGTTTCTCCCGAATTTTGATCAATACTGGCTTCAAACACATAAGCCCGGTCAACTCCGGTGGCAGTTCCCACTGCCTCGAGGGCCTTTTGCATTGCCTCTTTATGCTCCTGTATTGTAAGCAGATGATTCATCGCATTTGCCGTACCACTTAGAATTTCCTTCTGGCGCAAAAACTCTTTTTCATCTTTCTTGCGTTCAGTAATATTTCTGTAAATCCATAGTATCCCTTTATTTTCTTTGTCAAGGTCATCAATAGGAACAAAATCGCGCTCAAGAGATGTTCCATTCTTCATTTCAACCTGAAAATTATTGATTATTTTACGTATAATCAGCGTGTTATTGATTTCCTGAATAAATCCTTCGGGATCAGTAAACAAATGTTTAGTTGCTTCGGCTGCCTCGGCACAATTGAATCCAACTAAATCCCGGGGATGAATGGGAATTGAAAAAAGGTCACAAAAATACTGGTTTACTAATACAACCCTTCTTAACTCATCCTCGACCATGATTCCAGCCTGTATACTTGATAAAAGTGATTCAAATCTTAAATTTGAGATTTTAATTGCACTATAGTATTCTTTACTTTGAGTAATATCTTCTTCTATTGCAATATAGTGGGTTATTAAACCGTTATTGTCAAATACAGGTGAGATTGATGCTTTTACCCAATAAAGCTCCCCGCTCTTTTTACGGTTGTGAAATTCACCCTTCCATTCTGTGCCTGAACTTATCGTTTGCCATAGCAAGGCATAGTCATCCTCTCGCACTTCTCCTGAACTGAATATTTTCGGATTTTTTCCTATAAGTTCTTCCCGGCTGTAGCCTGATATTTCAACCAGCTTTGGATTTGTATATTCAATCACCCCTGTCGGATCGGTAATATAGGTCATAACAGGACTGTGTTCAACAGCCTGTGATATTTTGTTCAATTCTTCTTCAGCAGCCTTCTGTTCGGTGATGTCTTCAAAAATTGACGCAAACCTTCCATATTCCGGACAGTACGACCTTACTCTGATATATTTATTGAATGTTTTTGAATAATACTCAAAGTTTGAAGGCTCACCTGTCAGTGCCACTTTCCCGAAGTTATTGATTTGATTGATATCGGCATTAGGAAGAATCCCAAGCATTGTTTTTCCAATACAATCACTGATCTTTACCCCTGTGTGGCGTTCATAGGCTGCATTTGCCTCAAGAAAACAAAAATCTATAGTATTGCCATACTCATCAGTAATGATCTCATTCAGGGTGAATCCTTCCTCCATATTTTCGAAGAGTAAACGATACCTTGATTCACTTTCCTTTAAATCAAGTTCTGTCTTCTTTTGATTTGAGATATCGTGATAATTTCCCAAAATACCAAGAATATCAGGGTCATGCAGTAAGTTAACACCTGTGTAATGAACCCATTTATAAGTATTGTTCTTACATAAATATCTAAATTCAGCGACCACCGTTTTATCACTTTCAGAAAGTAGAGCATGAAAAAGTTCCAACATTTCTTTCTGATCCTCCGGATGTATAAACTCAAATGCATTCTTACCTACCACCTCTTCCGGTTTCCAGCCAAACAGATTTTCGATGTTCGGACTCTTATACAGGTTTACACCCTCTTCATTCATGATTACAATTACATCACTAATGTTGGCAACCATTTTATCATGTTTGGCCTGCCTTTTAATTAATTCTGTCTCCAGAGCCTTTCTGACAGTAATATCCCTGCCATAAATGTTTATGTAATCTTTTCCTGTTATGTAGGTAAAAATCATCGAAAAGGTACTTTCACCATCGGTTGTCTCCCATTCTACAGAGTTCCCGTTCAATAATAATTCAGACAAAGGTGATCTAAAATCATTACTAACATTATCACCCTCTTTAAGTCCAAAATGGTTAAGTATTGATCTACTGGCATGATTAGCATATAAAAGAGTATAATCATTACTAACCCTTAAAACCGGATTTGGACTTTCAATCGGAAGTTTTGATAAACTTATAATTTGCTCATTTGCTGCATTCAGTAGGTTTTGATTTAGTATGTTCCCATAAATCGCACCAGCCATGTTGCAAATAAAAGATAGTACAGCAATATCTTCACTGTTGTAAGCATTTGGTTTTGAGTCAACGATACCAAAAGCACCAACTACTTCTGTTCCGTTCATAACTGGCAGGTAGAGTCTTGAGCGGACTACAA
Source organism: uncultured Bacteroidia bacterium (assembly GCA_903850335.1). GTDB lineage: Bacteria > Bacteroidota > Bacteroidia > Bacteroidales > Prolixibacteraceae > JAAFHB01. The sequence continues at coordinate 20,038 of CAINLJ010000271.1, forward strand.
ATGACCGTTCACTTGATTTGGTAAGTTCCTTGTCATCTAAAAGCGTATCTGGAATATAAATCATCCTGCCGGATCTGTAAACCTCGCCCGGATGTCTTTGCATTGCGGTTTTTTCAGCATTTAAGATTTCGTCTTCACTGAATCCTTTGGCCTGCAATAATCTAAATTGATTATTTATAGGATCAAAAAGATATATCCCAGTGTATTCAACTCCATATGTCTCCTCAAGAATACTCTCTACCGCCTGGGCGAGCTCATGAAACGATACTATTCCTGAGAATGACGAAGCGAACTTATCAAGCCTTTTAATTACCTGTATATACGAATTTCTCATAAAATGCGTTAATCCAATGCTTTAATTGCTGCATTAATGCACTCTTCATCTTGTTTATAATGGCCTCCACTAATGCCAATAGCTCCAATTATTGCCCCCTGATCAAATACAGGAGATCCGCCTCCTAATAGAATAAAATCTTTGAATTGTTGTACGCCATGAAAAAGGATTGGATCCTCCTTTATGAATGAGTACCAGTTATCACCAGTAGATATACCTAAGCCAACGGCTGTAAGCGCCTTTTTTCTTGAAGCATCAACAGATACCAACGGAGAATGATCCATTCTGATAAATGCTTTTAATACTCCACTTTCATCAACAAATGTTATTGCAATCTCAATTTTTAGCTCCTGAGCCTTTAAAATAGCAGCACCTGCCATTTTAAGACAATCCTCATAACTTAGACTTTTTTTAGAAATACTTTTCATTTCTTGTCATTAATAACTTGGATGGTACTTTTATATAGGCGATTTAAGTTCTGATTCCCATTTTGTGAATTTCCTTTCTCCCCAGAAATTAATAACCCGAATAAGATCGTTGATTTTTATGGGTTTAGACATATAGTCATCCATTCCGGCCTCAATACACTTGTCGCGGTCACCTTGCATGGCATTAGCTGTCATCGCAATAATAATGGGCCTGTTTTCCTTCCGGCGTTTAACTATTATTCCTGTAGCTTCATAGCCGTTCATCTCAGGCATTTGGATATCCATGAATATCAGGGTGTAGTTTTTGCGCTTTAATGCCTCGATTGCCTCGAGGCCATTTGCTGCTATATCAGTTTTGTAACCTAATAATTCAAAAACATTGCGAATTAATTTTTGGTTAATCAAATTATCTTCTGCTACAAGAATCTGGAATGGGTATTGCTTCGAAATCTGATTTAGCTTATCAAAGGCAGGTTTTGTTGTAATAGACTCAATTTTTGGAGGTTCCATTACTTTTAGGAGAATTTCGGCAAGCTGTGAATGTTTAATAGGTTTATTAACATAAGATGAGAATAATTTGTTTAATTCCACAGCTTCGGTATTAAATCCTACTGATGTAAGCATTATTAACGGTAAGGCCTCCTTATTGTAATTTTTCCTTATTTCACGGGCAAGCATTATTCCATCCATATTTGGCATTTGCATATCAATAATACCCGCGTCAAAGCGATTTGAATTGATTAGATTTAAGGCTTCTATACCTGATTCGCAGCTCATTGCCTTTATGCCCCAATAATCACATTGCAGGGATAAGATTCTACGGTTGTTGGCATTATCATCCACGATCAGAACTGATTTTCCCGGAAGATTTTGAAGTGATTTATAAACCTGATCAATTCTTTCGTCAGGAATAGAATTTTTTGTCTGAATTGTAAAATGGAAATCTGATCCATCTCCTTCTGTGCTGATTACCCAGATTTTACCATTCATTAATTTCACAAGACTGGCTGTAATGGCAAGGCCTAAGCCCGTACCTCCATATTTTCTGGTTGTTGAAGCATCAACTTGTGTGAAAGGGGAGAATAGTGAATCAATTTTATTGGCTGGTATACCAATTCCTGTGTCTTTCACTGAAAATTCAAGCTCCAGATTTTCATCAACCGATGATTTCAAACTGATAACAACAAGAATATCACCTTTTTCTGTGAATTTTATTGCATTGCTAACCAGATTGACTATGATCTGCCTTAAGCGAAAACCGTCACCAAAAATGAATTGTGTGACCTTGGGATCTATGAAGTATATGATATCCAGATGTTTTTCAAGTGCTTTTGGAGCCATCAAATCCAATACATCCTCGATACACAGACGCAAGTCGAACGAGGTTTCTTCGAGATCCATGTGCCCGGATTCTATTTTTGAAAAATCAAGTATCTCATTTATAATATTCATGAGACTTTCTCCCGAATTTTCAATGATATTAACGTATTCACGCTGTGCTGGATTGAGATCCGAAAGCAAAAGCAGACTTGTCATCCCAATTACTCCGTTCATAGGAGTTCTGATCTCATGTGACATGGATGCAAGAAATTCGGATTTAGCCCGGTCCGCAGTTTTAGCCATTTCCATAGCCTCAGTCAACTTCACATGTGACATTTGTCTTTTTATTGCACCACCAATATTGTCAGCCAGCATACGTAAAACAGTTTCTTCGGCTGTAGTCCATAAATGATCCTGCGTACAATCTGCAAATCCAACAATCCCCCAAAAATCCATGGATTTCTGGTCAATAATTGGAACGATCATCAATGAATTGATTTTTTGCGGCTCAAAAAGTGCTTTAATATCTTCACGAAACTCTCGTAAAAGGCCTTTTATCGTCTTCCCGTTAAGAAGTGAATTATACCATCCATCCGAATAATTAGAATAATATAACTCTTCAACTTTTGTTGTATCAATATCTCCTGTAATGTCAGAGGAGATATATTCGTGAACCCGGATTGCCTTGTTTTCACCTGAAACAGGATCAACAGCATTCTTGTAAATGAAAATTCTGTCTATTTCTGCCTTATTGCCTATTATTTCCAGTGCACTCTGAATTGCAGCATCAAAGTCTTCAACTGTAAGCAGATAGTTTGACGCCAGTGCCATTCCCTGAAGGACGCCTTTCTGCTGAATTAGCTTATGCTGCATTTGATTAATAGCAATATTTTCCCTCTCTAATTCACGTTTCTGGTGGTGAAAAATAGAAATTAAATGCGCTATCTGACTAAATTCGTTATTGTCTTTCTCAAGATATTCCAGATTCGAAGTGTCATTATTTGTTAGGCTGTCAGAAATAATTTTCAAAGGACGTCTGATCCACCGGTATAAAATCACAAAAAATAAAAAGGATAATATTGGAAGAACTAATCCCAGAGTATAAAAAACCAATTCATTGATCTTGTGATAGTTGTTTAGGACTTTAAAAGGTTTTTTAATTACAAGATAACCTATTGGATTATTGTTAAAACCTTTCAGGATGGTTGAAACAGTTATTGAATCATTTAGGAAGTATTGTTCAGTATTTGACGGCTTTGTTGAAAAGAAAATTGAGCTTGTCGTATTTTGTGATAATTCATTAAGAAACTTATCATTCCAAATTCTGCTAATAAAGAACAGACCTGCGGATGGAGTGATATGCAAGGTATCTGAAGAGGGATGTATAGATCCCGCAGATACCTCGAGTAGTCCCTCGCGACTAAGCTGAAAAAAATGATAATGCTCGTTCTTAAGAACTGTTTCTTTCATTTCAGTACTATTCACAGAGTCTGAAAGAATACCACCTGAATTATGTCCAAAATTATAAATTAATTGATTACTAGCATTATATACATTTACATAATGGAGCTTAAAGGACTTTACAATACTGCCAATATTATTTTTAGCCCATTCAGAATCGGGTTTCTGTATGTACTTTACTTCATCCCAATTGGCATAATCTGATACAAGCTGGTCTAGTTGTTCTGATTGTACATTAATTGCGGTGTTTAGCAAAACCCGTAATTGCTGAGTAGTGGATTTTATAATTAATCCTTGTTGTTGTTCCTGAATCTTTCGGAAGAAAAGCAAAAATCCGGTAAGCAATAGAACGGACATGAAGAACAATAACAGGATTTTATTTCGAATATTCATAATTGTATAACGGAAAAATATTTATATCAATATTTAAAGTATGTCATGATAAAACAAGTTCAAAGGAACTTAGTTTTATTTTGAATGATAATTTAAAACTTTACGATTGAATTACAGTCTGCTGCCGGATTTGAAATCGAGCATGATAATCTTCTTAAGTACTCTTCGAATCCAATTTCTTTTCTTTGGTAACTGGCCAAGAATTGATTCGACTACATCCATTTCCACACCATTCAATATGAATAATGGGGAATTGGACGCTACTTTGGTGAAATGATCCAGTGAACCCTGATCTGCAGTAGACCATACCCTGTTCGATCGGCAAACCATCAGAGGTAAATCTGCAGACTGAACCAGGGCAGGGGGATATGGGTAGTAAAGTGTAGAAGGGATTTCAATCAATACATAGTCCGGAATAAATGAAAGATTGTGATTATTCCGGTGCAACAATTCTCTGTAATCTTGTAAATGAAGGAACTGGTCATCAATAGTATACTCGAAAAACTCCTCATTCGAAAGGACTGTACCGTCTTCACTTAAAAATGGACTTTGATAGTCTACCCTATCGTCCGGGTAGCCTAAAATCCAATTGATCCACGAAAAACTTTTCGTTGGTCTTTTCTCAATCTTAGAAGTAATTAAAGCACCGGCATAGTAGTCCTGATTCTTGCTATCCTGATACGATTTTTCTGCTGAATGTCTGATTACTATTACTTTATTCCCAACTTTCTTCAGCAGTGATGCTAAGTTTTGAGCAATAACCGTTTTTCCTTCATTTGTAATTGTACTGAAAACCAAAATCTGAAAAGGTTCACCAGGAGAAGATTTTTCCTTTCTCATTGACTCGATTTGCTGGATCATAATCTCCAGAAGTCTTTGAACAATATTTGAGAAATTGAGTATTTCAGTTTTCAGGTATATTTTTGGGAAAGGACCTAATGGTATGAGTCCAAGTTTTTTTGCCGCATTTTTTGGATTTCTTAATGTATCGTCAAAAAATTCCAGGGCCATTATTGTCGAGAATACAATTAAGAAACCAAAAAAAGCAGCTCCAATGATCAAAAATTTTCTTTTTGTCGGGTTAGGTATGATAGGGTAGAAGGGTTGATCGATTGCCTTAAGATTTGAAGCCAGCTCGAGATCCTGCATTTTAAGCTTAGCCAGATTTAAGCCATGCAAAAGTTCGAGAAACTCATGTTCTGATACCGATATTTCTCGTTCAATCCTTTTAAGGTTTGCCCCGGCAGGAGCATAAATATCATATTGTTTTTGAAAATCCTGAATCCTTTTAGACAAAACACCGAGTCCGGCTTTCATATCTTCATATTTTAAAACATTCGAGATCCATTCATTCAAAAGGGTCGCAAGAGGTAATCCTTCAGTAGAGTGACCGAAGCGATAAAGTTCATTTACAGACTCACGAATCTCGTCTTTTAGTTTATCTGCCTTAATTTTTAAGGATGCAAGGTTTTCAATTTGGTCATTATTAATATTTCCAATTGTTTCGGCAGTAGCGATTTTAGTATTAATTATAGCGAGTTGATTCCTTTTTTCAACAATTGGAGCACTTTTTAAATATATCTTTTGTTGACTTTCCAACTTCTCTTCAAGGCGTTTGATCTCGGCTTCAAATCCGGCAAGCTTTATTTTCATGTTGTTATAATCAACATCAAGTGCCTCCTTAGCACCAGCGACAGCCTTACTTTGTTCGTAATAGTTTATAATTTTATTATCCTTGTTAAATGCCAACAACCGGTCTTCTCCTAACTTCAATTTTTGAGTAGCCTGATTAACCTGATATTCAAAATATTTCACGACAGCGTCCGAACGATTTTCCTTTAGAACTTTATAATTTTTTATTAAAACATCAGTAAGAAAAATCAGAGTCTGCTGACATATTCCTGGATCATCTGCGGTGTATTTTAATTTTACAAGATCACTTGATCCAATTCGCAGGACGGTAATAGTTGAAATTGCCTCAATTGAATAATGTGGATTATCGTAACTTAATAAGTGACTTACAAAATTTGTATCACTGCTTGTACACACCTTTGTGAGATTTTTCACTGTTTGCTCAAACACAGCTTCATCAATTGAAGAAGGCAAGGATTTGGTACCTTGAGAAGTAGGATAGAGATTTGAAAATGAAAATGTTGTTGTGCTGTCAGTCTGATTTGATAGCGATGTTGTGTCACTTACAATTTCTGAACTTTTGACTAATTGACTACCCACATTTAATTTCTGACCAACAACGATATTATTTCCTTTAATGTTATTGAATTCCCTTAACTGATCAACTTCTATTCCGTACATCCGTGAAATCGAAAATAATGTTTCACCTTGAGAAACAGTATGTTGTACTAATTCTTTGTTTTGAGCCTGACTTAATTTATTTTGACTATTTTCACTTTTGATATTCTCATTTTGGATATTTTTAGTAACGACAGGCTTTTGAGTCAATGAGTTATTTGCCTCAATTCTAGAGTTTTCTACGATTTTCCGGATGTAGAGAGGAGTGATTTTTTTCAAATAATCAAAGGCTTTCGGAGAGATATAACGTGGATCGGCTTTTGACAGCATCAAATGTTGAGCAAGTAATCTGATTGAAACCTCCTGCTGAGTTTCCCTGGAATTAATTACATTGATCAGGTTATCAAAATCAGTCGTAGTAGCAAAATAATTTACCGCTTTCCCCAATTCAACACTCGATCCCGATGCAAGACCCGTATATAAAGTTGTTTCTGAGGAAAAAGTAAAACTTGGGTTCTTAGTCAATACAATAACCAACACTGCCAGCAAAATTGGCATAAGAAATAAAAGAACCATATGTTTACGTAAAATACGTAATAAAGTAACTACAGACATTAATTATTTAAGTTTATTGGCCAGATTAAATTTCATTCCCGAGATTTCTTCAAGTAACATAAATGATGTCCGGAATTCCATTTTTGAAGTTTCGAACTCTGCTTCCCCTCTTGCTACAATCTCAGTAACGCTCGTAAATTCAGCCACATTTATCACACCATTGAGAAATTGTTTTTCGGCCATTTCCATATGTATTCTGGCCGTTTCGATATATTTGGATCGGATTTTAAGCAAGCGGTGTTTAATAATAAGTTCATTATACTGTTTGATTACGATCTGTCGAAGTTCAGTACGTTGTTCCATTGCAAAACTCTGAGCCTGGTCGACATCAGCCTTGGCCAGCCTGTTTTGGTTTCTGCGGTTTATAAGATCATACAAAGGTAATCGGATAAATCCACCAGCTCCATAGTTGAGCTGGATAGTCCTTGTTGAAAGTAAAGAGGTATTCTGCCCCTGGGTACTATTGGCAGAAACATTATTAAAAGTACCATAGAGGATATCAGTTTGCACACCCAGGTTTCTTGTCCAATCTCTTTTAAAGGCCTTCAATTTATAATTATTCATATCAACCTGAATATCCCTTAGTTTGACAAATGGGTTTCGGGAAATGGCTGTATCAATGATTGTTTGGAGTGAAGGAATCATATCCTCAATGTTATCTTTAAAGATATCGAAACTCTTGACCTGCTGCGCAATGCCAGAATATTGGAAAAGGATTATTGAAAAAAAAGTTAAGACGAAAAACTGAATACGTTTCACTGAACAATATTTAAGTAATCTAAGACAGGATAAACTGCTCATTTTAAAACAGATAAAATATTTGCGGTTTAATTCCTTTAATTGCAAATATACGAAAAACATACTTAAACAGTATCTTTCTGAAACAGTGCAGGTATTGTTCTCAGAATTAATTTAAGATCATACCAAAAAGAATAGTTGTTCCCGATAAAATGGTCTGCATATTCATTATCCAGCCGCATACGTTCCTCCTCAGACATGACACCACCTTTTCCCCGTAACTCAACCTGCCAAAGACCTGTTATTCCGGCAGGAGCCAAAAAACGCTTAGACATCACTCCTCTGGTTAAAAGTTCAGCTTCATAAACAGGCAGGGGCCTGTTTCCAACAATCGACATGTCGCCTTTTATAACGTTTATGAGCTGTGGCAGCTCGTCAATACTTGTATTCCTGATGAATTTTCCGATTTTAGTAATACGGGGATCATCAGAAATTTTAATAAAAGCTGATTTAGATTTGGCAACTTCCCGTTTCTGAACATTATACCAATAATCACAGATGTTGTGCGAACCAATATGCAGAATAGGAGAACAACTTGTGAGGTCTGTAAGCTTAGCACACTCAGGGCAAGGCAGGCTAAAATCAATTTCTGACTGTTCAGAATTTACAGCGTATTGGTTCTTGTCTTTGGCAAGACTTTTAAGCTCCTTATCTGCACCAACACGCATTGAACGTAATTTGTAAAAGTCAAAAGGTTCACGACCAACTCTTTTGGAAATATAATAAACCTTTCCTCTTGACTCAAGCCTGATCGCGATTACAACAATTAAAAGTATAGGCGACAAGCAAAGCAGTGCCGAAAAGGCCACCAGAAGGTCAAATAACCGCTTGGAAACTGGCATAGAATATTTGAGATCCTGACTTGTGTCAACGTAGGATACAAGCGAATATTTATTTCTGAATTCAACCAAAAACCGTATTCGGCCAACGATACTTTCTGCAGAGCTGAAAGGGAGTACAAAAAAATCATCTATCCGTTCATTAAAAGCGGTTTTAAACAGGTCTTCTTTAAATTCATAGGAAACAAGAATGAAGGCTACCCGATCAAATTCCGCTCTGTCCCGGATCCATTTGTGCATTTCAATACCATCTCCACCGGACAGGTAGATCTCCGAAATTACTGCGTGGGGTTTGTTTCCCAGTTTGAGATAATTTGCAGCTTCGAGTGTGTTTGATTTCTGAATAACAGAAACATCTGAATGGGTTCGCAATTCATTTATACTTTCGATTGAGCGACCGATATATAAGATATTCAATAAACTTTCCATAGCTTTAGTGTCAGCAAAAGATTCATTACTAAGTTATACTTTTATTTGAAAAAGTAAGATTTACCATTTTAAGGCGTAATGAACCGGGAATAGATTTTTAGTCAAAAGTTCACCCAACTCTTCAGGATTAAAGGGTTTAGCAAGGAAATCCTGGGCGCCAAGCCTGTAGCATTTTATACGTTCTTTACTGCTCTCAACACCTGATAACATAATCACCGGAGTATGCTTGGTGAATCCCCGTTGTCTTACTTTTTCAAGAAAAACATATCCGTCCATGTTTGGCATTTGTAAATCACAAATAATTAAATCCGGCAAATTGCCTTCCAACCATTCAAGTGCCTCAATACCATCACTTTTACTCACTACATCGTAGTTTTTAGCCAGGAAATTTTCAAGTAGCAGACGGATACTTTTTTCGTCATCGATAATTAGAATCTTGTGCCTCATAGATTTTTTATTTAGAGAGAGAATTAAATATGAATTTCTTTTTTTATGTTGAATAATTCTATTTTTTTATGGTTGATTTAAGTTAAAATTCCTGCAAAATTTAGATTTCTTTACAACTTTATGGTACAAACTTCGCGTATTTGTAAAAAATTAAGTAAAAAATAAAAGATATTTAACGATATATTTACTATTTATTATTGTTCCCGGAAAGAAATTTCCTGAAAAACTAATTTAATAAAATTTAACATTGTTAATTAAAAAAATTGTATTTTAACACTTACGGCTTCGCCCGTTCAGTCCCAGGTAAAAAAAATCAAAATGTACCTAAGAAGGAAGTTTAATTAAGCTAAATAAAATGTTTTATAGGGTAATATTAACTAATCCAAATTTGATTTCCAAACGAATCCTGGAAAATTGCTGTTATAATTGGAGAGCCCGATTATTCAACGCAGTTAAAGGTTTTTTGAAGCAATTCAAAGGCTTTTTGGTTCTCTTTTTTGTCGTCAATTCCGGTTTGAAGGAAGATGGAAATTGTCTTGGCTGAGATATTAAAAGTATAGATTTTCCCCTCTAATTTTTGCTCCTTTACAAATGTCAGATAACGGCAACTCTGAACCTTTTGATCTGCGAAATTATCCGGTTCAGTTGCAGTAAATTCAATCCCGGGATTTCTGTAGGTATTTGATGCTTTCATTGTCCTCTGGTTAATTTTCATTATTTCAACCGGATCATCCGTTTTATTGATCCACGTGATTGTGATGATGCCCGTTGCATTCTCACCAGTCCGTTCAGCTGAAAAGTAAAAGGCATTATTCCCAATCGAATCGTTTGCAATGACCTTCCAATCAGCGGCAATCGAAAAAGTAACTCCATCTCTCGAAAAGTGCTGATTCTCTTTTTTCACCTTCCCAAAAATATATTGGCTGGTTGGTAATGTTATAAGTAATATAAAAACGCAAATTATCAGGCACCTGTATTTCATAAACATGGATGTATTAAATAACTTCAGGATGGAATAATCTTAATTTAGGAAGCGTGTTGTTTACGATTTATCTCGAAAAATTCTCATTTAATGTTAAAGCCCACAAAATTCATTGAATTCTGCGGGCTTCAAGTAATGAGAAAGCTCTCCTTATTCGATGGCTTTCAGATGTTCTTTATTATTTTCAATAATCTTTCGGTACCACCAGTCAGGATAAGAAGGATGAAGCGGTGAAACAGGTAATTTCCCGGATTCGTTTCTCTCAAATATACCGTTTTTTTCAATCATAACATTACCATCTTTATACTTAATCAGTAGAAAATGGCCTAAATCCTTCCACTGTGCTACAGAGCTTTCTACCTGATTGACTGAATATTCAGTCAGAAATTGAAGTGCAAGATCTTTGTTTCCATTATTCCAGAGAGTCAAAGCAGCCTGATCGACAACAGGCGTAAAAACTTGAAATTTATTTTCAAGCCGACTCTGAATCTTTCGAATATCAACAATCATATCGTTATACCTGGAATAACAAAAATTCGAAACCTGATTAAATACCCAAAAGGCAGAATTATCTGACCAGGTAACCATATCTCCATCACCGACTTTCAGGGAATTTGGCACTCGCTTAATACCGCAATAAATAGGCATATAACAGGTCATATATGTATCATCCAAGCCAAACCATAATATCCCGCCAATTGGATTAGGTAGAAATGATCGGCATTGAGCAACAAATGAAAACCCGGTTTGTTGTGTTGAAACAGCCCTTTCATGAACATAAGTCACTGAATCCACTTTCCATTCCATTGGACGCCAGCGATATGGTGACCCAAAAGGTCCAGCTCCCAAATCTTTTGTCATATCAAGAGCTGTTCCTTCATAATGATCCCGCATGAGCTTTACAACGTCCTTAACAGAAAGTAATGAATCGGGTTTGATCCATAATGGCATCCTGTTTGTCGCAATTTTATTCTCATCATAGGTAACCTTTCCTAAAGCATAATTCTCATATTGTTTCATTTGCTTATTCACCTTATTGAATCCGGACCAGACCCTCGCTTCACAAAATCGTGCCGCACTGAAATTAACCGGTGCATAAGTATCTGAGAAACTAAAGTCATTATTCTTACCGTCAAACCATCCTTTCTCGCGTGCAAATGAAATTACATCAGAAGCATAAAGACAGTTCTTGGAATCATTCAAAGGAAATCGCGTAATCCGGGCCTGATTTGCATGTCCGGAAATATAACCATCAGGAATTCTCATAGCTACCCAAACGGCACCTTTCTGACCTTCTCCTTTGCCAATCATCTCCAAAATCCAGACTTCATTCGGATCTGCAATCGAGAATGACTCACCACTTGAGGCATAACCGTAATTTTTGACCAGATCAGTCATTACAGTAATGGCTTCTCTTGCCGTTTTTGAACGCTGAAGAGCAATATAAATTAAACTTCCATAATCAACAATTGCGTCTTTTTGTGATGCAAGCTCTTTCCTGCCCCCGAAGGTAGTCTCCCCAATTGCAACCTGATTTTCATTCATATTTCCTGTCACTTGCCATGTATGGGCGACTTGAGGGATTTTCCCTAAATATTTTCCGGTATCCCACTCATAAACATCGAGTTGAGCCCCTTCGACGTAATCAGCCGCAGGCCAGAAGTATAGCTCACCATAGAGCGTGTGAGAATCCGCAGCGTATGTAATCATTGCAGACCCGTCTTTAGTAGCACCTTTGGATATCAAAAAATTCGTACAGGCTTCTACGGGATAAACCGCTATTGCCAGGAGAAAAATAATTAGGATAATAAATCTGTTTTTGAGCATGTCGAAAATTATTATTACTGTTTTGACAAAAATATGAAAATTGTAGTTGGTTAATATTCTAATAATAAATGAATGTTCCTTTTTTTAATGAATTATATCATCCTTTTATATGCGGAATATTGTTCCTCCAATATGATTCTGGTCTGATCCAGTTGCTGATCCATAAACATTTTCTCTTCCAGTAAGAGCTAATATACCAAGTAATGCAAATATTAAAGCCTCTTTATAATCAACTAATTGTTCATCCGGAATGACAAGCTGACAATTGGTTTTGGAAGAAATCCTCTGCATTAAGAAAGTATTTTTTGCTCCCCCCCCAGTAATCAATACACTTCCTGGTCTGGGCATTGCATAAGAAATTTGTTCGGAGATATGTTCGTAAACAGTGGCAGCCAGATCCTCAACGGATAGTGGGAAAGAAGTTACCAACGGATTAATTTCCTTTTCAACCCATTCACGGCCAATGGATTTAGGCCAGTTTGCATGATAATAGTCAAGACTGTTTAGTTTTAATAGTAAGGATTTATTGATATTACCGGAAGCCCCGATCATTCCATTCTTGTCAAATGAAAAACCCTTTTGCTGGGCAAGAGTATTTAGGAGGACATTTACCGGACAAATATCATAAGCCTGCCGAATGCCTCCCACTTCAAAAGAGATGTTTGCAAATCCCCCAAGATTAAGGCAATATTCATAATCTGCAAAGAGTAATTGATCTCCGGCGGGAACTAAAGGAGCGCCCTGACCGCCAAGTGCAACATTTAAAATTCTGAAATCACTTACAGTTGTTAATCTGGTGGAAGCCGCTATAGAAGCGCCATTCCCAAGTTGAAATGTTAATTTTTCATTAGGGTCATGAAAAATGGTATGACCATGTGAGGCGATTAATAATGGAAGTTTGCCTGTTTCAGAAATAAATTTATGAATAAGCTCACCTGTGTACAATCCATATTTGTTATGAAGCATCAGAAATTCGTGTGCGTTAAGAGATGAGGCATTCCTAAGACTGGTGACCCATGATTCGGGATAGGTTATAGTTGTTGCCTCCTCTATATCGTATTTCCATCCTTTTTGCGTCTCGGAGAATCGACAAAGAGCAATATCCATTCCATCAAGGGATGTTCCGGATATTGTGCCAATTGCTAAAATACTCATTTGTAAATAATTGCCTTATATTCAGAAGAATTTTCCTTATAGTCGGTTACAACCAATCTCAATAAATGGGATTTGCCAAAAACCATACGCGTTTTATCAAAATGATAGGTTAAAGTACCTGATTTTTCGTCATATTCGAATAGAACCCATTTGCCGTCAATTTCGCCGCGATAGGTGTAAATTCCCGAAAGGTCATCTGAAATATGAAATTGAACCTTTTGAGGGTCTGCTAAAATCTTATTTTCCTTAACGCTTAATGAGATTATTGTCGGAGGTATTTGATCTGCTGTGACTGAAAAATTTCCCAGCAAATTTGTCTTGACAGTAACCCAACCTCTGGAATATTCACCCCCAACAGCAGTCTTTTTCTTTTTTATTGGATCAAAATAAACAATTAAAGCCTTGTCCTTCAGATGGTCAGGAAGATCCTGGCATTTTAAGGAAAGGGTGTATGGATTATTTACCGGTGTGAATCCATTGTGGACCTGATGCATTTCGGAATAACATCCGGCCGGAGTTGGTTCTGTCTTCCATTTAAATTTCAAATTATCGTATAATACTCCGGTTGGCATTTCAATTCTGATTTTATCATTTTCGAAATTATTGGGTCTGTCATATAAAAACACTTTGGTATAGGGTATTCTTGTTAATGTCACTTTTGATTTTTTACCTGTCGTTTTAAATCTCAGAATAGATTTGTTCTTAAACGCATCACAAACAATTACCTCAAAATCATGTTCTTGTCCATCCGTAAAGTTCATTATTCCGTTGCTTTGTTTAGGATAGTATAGATCAAGAATGTTTCCAGGTTGTCTGAATAAATGTTCGATCCATCGGTTTGAACGCAAATGCTCCTCAAAATCTGCCTGGGAATTTGCGTATCTGGTATCCTGAAATGCAATTTTATCCATTTTGAATCCAAAAACTTCTTTATTGTCGCAAAATAATGTAGCCGAATAGATACCGCATTTCATCCCAGTTCCATTAAAGAAGTCCTCTGCTTGAATCCCAAAACCAACTTGTCCCAAAAGCTCAATCGGAACTTTATTCTTTAAACGGTATTTTCCTGGTGATGTGGCAATAGTTTCAAATCTCTTTTTTGTATTGTCATTACCCACGTTACTTTCATCGTCAAGTGGATAGATATATAATGCAATGATCTTAGGAGCACTCTTATCCGTAATTCCCAGATTGTAAAGAAGAGGATTAAGAGCCGTTTCAGATTTCGTATCCCTGACCTCAAAATGCAGATGTGGCCCACCTGAACTGCCTGAATTTCCGGTCCAGCCTATAATTTCTCCTTTTTTAAAGCAGAACTGATCCGATGAAGGAGTCAGGTTTATCTGAAAACTTTCACGATCATATTGTTTTTCTGTCGTGTATTCACGGATCTTTGGATTAAATTTAAGAAGATGACCATAAACGGTTGTGGTACCGTCCGAATGATTCATATACAGGGCATTACCATAACCGGTCGAAGATATTCCAATTCTTGAAATATATCCGTCTTTAGCAGCAAATACGGGAAGTCCGATTTTGCCCTGAGTACGAAAATCCAGCCCGGAATGAAAATGAGAAGGTCGTAACTCACCGAAACCACCTGCAAAGGAAAACGGACCTTTCAAGGGGGATATAAATGACGAATTCTGAGATGTATTTTGAGTAGCAGATCCGGTAAGGAAAGACATTATAAGTATCAGAATTGAAAAAATAAATCGCATTTTTAAGCTGTTTTGACAGAATCGCCAAAAATAGTAAAGTTTTAAATGCATAAAGGTGCAATTAATTGGTTTTGGAGGTTTTGAAATATGATTTTAATGTTAACTTTGTCTCAGTAAACAAAAGGTATGACAGAACGCGAAACAGCTTTGATAGGGGAGTTTAAAGGAAAGCTTGATAAACTGATCATTCTTTATTTGCGGGTGAAAAAAGAGAAACAACTCCTTGTGGAGGAGCATACGCAAATGAAGGAGCAGATTAAATTGCTTACTTTAAAAAATGATGAGCTTGTCAGACAAACTGAAGATCTTAAGTTTGCAAAATCTTTGCTTGGTGCAGATGATGATTCGCATGGGGCAAAGTTGAAATTAAACAGATTAGTGCGGGAAATAGACAATTGTATTGCTCTGTTAAATAAGTAATAGACAATGCTATGGATGATAAACTTTCGATAAATATCAATATAGCCGACCGTTTGTATCCTCTTAGAGTGGATCGTAAGGAGGAAGAAGGGATACGGAAGGCAGCGAAAATTATCAACGAAAAGGTGGTTCAGTATAAGCAGCGGTATACTGGAAAGGACTTGCAGGATTGCCTTGCGATGGCAACATTGCAATTTGTAATTCAAAAGTTTGACACCGAAAAGAAGATGGATATTTCGCCTTTGGTCGACGAATTGGAAGTGATGAATGATTTTCTTTCCGAGTTTCTTGAAAAGGAAGAATAGTTTTTTTTGATTTTTATATAGACCCGCATTTTTAAATTACTTCGTTTATTCTCGTATTCTGAATAAGGGTAATTTGATTATGCGGTATTTTTTTAACCTTTAATTGTATTTTATAAATGGAAATAATTATCACAGGTATTGTTACCCTGTTAATTGGAGGTGGAGCATCCTATTTTTTATGGGAGTTCATACTGACCAAGACAAAGCAGAAACTCCTTGCAGACGCTGAAGTGCAGGCAGAAATGCTTAAAGAGAAAAAAATGTTGCAGGCAAGGGAGAAATTTATTCAGCTTAAATCGGAGCATGAAAGCTATATTAATGAGCGAAATCTCAGAATAGCCAGTTCCGAAAATAAACTTAAACAGAAGGAAACAATTTACCTTCAGCGAAAAGAAGAACTGCAACATAGCCTTAAAGAGTTGGAAATATCGGAACGCGAGATTGAAACGATTCGTGAAAACCTGAATAACCAACTTGAGTTGGTTGAACAAAAAGAAGAGGAGATGTCCAAAATCCGGAAACAGCAAATTCAACAACTTGAAGCCTTATCTGGAATCTCCGCAGATGAAGCAAAATCGCAACTTATTGATTCCTTGAAGAATGAAGCAAAAACTGAGGCTATGTCGTTCATTCAGGAAATTATGGACGAGGCAAAAATGAATGCCAACAAGGAAGCGAAAAAAATTATTGTTAAATCTATTCAACGTGTTGCCTCAGAGACTGCTATCGAAAATTCAGTTACAGTATTTCATATTGAGAGTGACGAAATTAAAGGCCGTATTATTGGACGTGAAGGCAGGAACATCCGTGCCCTTGAGGCCGCTACAGGAGTTGAGATTATTGTAGATGACACTCCGGAAGCCATTGTACTTTCTGCCTTTGATCCCGTTAGACGTGAAATTGCAAGATTGGCACTTCACCAGCTTGTTACTGATGGAAGAATTCACCCCGCCCGTATTGAGGAAGTCGTTAATAAGGTTAAGAAACAGGTTGAGGAAGAGATTATTGAAACCGGGAAACGCACAACTATTGATCTCGGTGTTCATGGCCTGCACCCTGAATTAATTCGTATGATAGGTAAAATGAAATACCGTTCTTCATACGGTCAAAATTTGCTGCAGCATTCACGCGAAACTGCAAACCTATGTGCAATTATGGCTGCTGAGCTCGGACTTAATCCTAAACGTGCAAAACGCGCCGGCTTACTTCATGATATTGGAAAAGTTCCTGATGATGAGCCTGAATTACCACATGCAATCCTGGGGATGAAACTCGCCGAAAAATTCAAAGAGAAACCGGATATTTGTAATGCAATTGGTTCTCATCACGATGAAGTTGAAATGGAAACATTGATTGCACCAATTGTTCAGGCATGCGATGCAATTTCGGGTGCACGACCAGGAGCAAGACGTGAGGCGGTTGAATCCTATATTAAACGCTTAAATGACCTTGAAAATATGGCTCTTTCTTATCCCGGAGTTACGAAAACTTATGCAATCCAGGCTGGAAGGGAATTAAGAGTTATCGTTGGAAGTGATAAAATGACTGATACCGAGGCAGAAAATCTTTCGTATGATATTGCAAAGAAGATCCAGGATGAAATGACATATCCGGGACAAGTCAAGATAACAGTAATCAGGGAGACCCGGGCTGTAAGTTATGCCAAATAGACGATTACAACATTCAATACAAAAAAAGAGGGACAGGTTTGTTCCTCTTTTTTGTATTAGTAGTCTCTTAATACATCATTTAACTTATTTATGATCCCTATTTTATCTTCACTTCCATTTAATGTATAACATTGTTTTAGAACTCTTAAAAGCCATTTGATCAATTTACCCTGACTGAGCGGAGTAGCAGATTCTAAATTTTCCTTATTCTCATGAAGTACATATTCTAATTCTTTTGCTCCAATAATGGCTCCCTTATGTTCCATATTGATGTAGAATAAATATGGACTGGCGTCTTCCCCGTAAACCTCCTTTGAAATTTGAGGCCCATAATATCCAAGAATCAGGTATTTACCAATTCCAATCGGATGAACTGGTAATTCCAATCTTTGAGCAATTATGCAGTATAGCGTTGCTAAAGAAATCAGGTTCCCCTTCCGTGAAACTAATAAATTATTAATCAGGCAGTTCTCTGCAAGATTAGTATCAGTTGTATTCAGTTCGAAATGATAAACGTCGAAAAACAAATGGTTGATAACAGAAATTTTCTCGATTGAAGTAAATGCATCGTTTAACTCCAACCAAATGTCACGGGATATCTTCTGAATTATTAGTTCAATCTTTTCTGCCATAATTGCCGGATAATGGACACTGCTGGCAAGAATCCATCCTTCCAGAAGGGTCTTTTCCTCCTTTTGGGCCCATAACGCCATTTTATCGACAAGTTTCTCCAATTTTAGTGTAAGAATGATCGTTTCAAGACGATCATGCTGAATTAAATTCTTGGATGAGCTTAGGGCATATTCCAGTACGGGTAATATTGAAGGTCCTGATTCAAGTAGTTTTTCCTTTACTGCAACATAAACCTCAATATCTGGATCGTCAATCAGGGTGATCAAAGTATCGATGTGAGTGTGTCTTTCCATATTACAACGACAGCTTGTCAAGTACAATGTTTACAAGCGATCTCATTAAAGGTTTATAATCAACACATGTTTCATGAGAAACCCGGTTATTTACAACAAGACAGATAGTTAAGGCCTGATGTCCGAGTAGACTGCTAAGGCCGTAAATCGCTGAACATTCCATCTCATAATTGGTTATTTTTTGACCTTTGTGCCGAAAGGTTTCTATCTTCTTATTTATTTCCGGATCAACAACTTTTAACCTTAGTTCACGCCCCTGAGGTCCGTAAAAACCGGGGGCAGAAATTGTAATTCCATCTATAAAACCATTATCTGAGATTCTATTATAAAGATCAGAATTGCAACTCACTACGTAAGGAGAGGCTAATAACTTATTCCATCCGGTATGTTCCTTAAATGAATTTTCAAATTCAAAATCAGCAAATATGTTCCGTCCTGCATAAAAATTCAACAATCCATCAAAACCTATTGCCTTTAACGATATCAGAAAAGAGTCAACCGGTATTTCAGGCTGCAAGGCCCCTGTTGTTCCAATCCGAATAAAATTAAGGCTTGTTTTGTTAGATTTAATTTCACGCGTTTCAAGATCAACGTTTACAAGAGCATCTAATTCATTAATCACAATGTCAATATTATCAGTGCCAATTCCAGTGGACAGAGCAGTTATCCGATGCCCTTTATAACTTCCTGTTACTGTAATAAATTCCCTGTTCTGTAAACGATACTCAATATTTTCAAAAAATGAAGCTATAAGGTCAACTCTTTCCGGATCTCCAACGAGTATTATATCTTTTGCAATTTGCTCTGGTTTAAGATGTAAATGATAAATGGATCCATCACTATTGAGAAGTAATTCAGAAGATTCAATCCTGTTTTTCAAATTCAAGCTGTTTTATATTGTTTTATTCAAAACTATTGAAAATAATAGAAATAAGCAAAACATGGCGAAATTAAATGTTTTTAATATTTTTGTGTAAAATTGTAAACGTATGATTCAAAGAATTCAAACGATATACCTGTTATTGGCAGAAGTTTTGATTGGAGTACTGTTTTTTGTCCCGTTGGCAAATATATCAACGAAGGAAAATTTGTTATATCGTTTTGATATACAAGGCATATTTCAGGAAGGTGCAAGTTTGGCGGCTACTGATAAATATAACTGGCTTATTATTTTATTTTGGGCAGTTTGTTTTATATTATTACTGACATCTATTTTTATGTTCAGGAACAGGAAAAAACAAATAAGATTTTCGGTTATTACATTACTTTGTTGTTTATCGCTGGATCTATTCGTTTTATATAATATTTGGAATGCCTCGCAAATGTTTTCAGGAAATTTCTCACTGACAATTTACTATGTATTCCCTGTTATTTCTTCAGTTCTGATTTTTTTAGCAATCAAGGCAATCGAAAAAGACGAATTACTTGTTAGATCAATCGATAGAATCCGATAATTGCATCAGAATTTTGAGGCAAGAATTTGACATATTTCGGTAAGAAACTCCTCATCATCCATAGTAAAAGGTGCACTTGAGTGCGAATCAATGTCTATTTCTGCAATAAAATTACCATTAAGGAGGATTGGGACCACAATCTCACTTTGTACATCAATACTGCATGAAATGTAGTTTTCTTCCTTTGTCACATCCTGGACAATTTTGATTTCCTTACTTTCGGCTACTTGTCCGCAAACACCTTTTCCTACAGGAATCGTTGTATGTTCAGTTGGTTTTCCTGAATAGGGTCCAAGACTTAATACCCCATTGCCACTATCCAGTATGTAAATTCCAACCCAGTCATAATGAAATACCTTCCTCTTAAGAAGATGACAGATGGCTGATAAAATTTCAGAAAGCTTCGATTCAGTGGAAGCTAACAACTTAACTTCCTGAATTAGTTCATTATAATCACTTTTCATTAGCTATTAAATTTAATGGAATTTAGCGAAACACCATTTCATTTTCATTGGTTATTTTTTCACAATAAAAACATTTTAAGGCTATTGGCCTTTCGGAAATCACCTCGAAGCGGGTTGTAATATTTTCAGCATTCGTAATACAAACCGGATTAAAACAATTAACGATTCCAATAATTTCCTTCGGTGTTTCTACAACTCGCTTCTCAATCACTTCGTATTCCCTGATTGTATTGAGTTTTGCATGCGGAGCAACAAGAGCAATTTTATTTACTACTTCATCGGCAAAATACCTGTTGGCAATTTTGATGATAGCCTTTGTTCCCATAGCCTTGCTATCTAAATTATTACCAAATGTAACCATCTGGCTGCAGTCCTCCAGCTGAAGGATTTTAATAACCTTAAAAAGAGCCTTTGTCGGGATGTGGTCAATGACAGTGCCATCTTTTATAGCACTCACTTTGAGATGTTTTTCCATAACAAGCAGATAAAAAATTTATTTAAGGTTTAATAAATGTGCGATAATAGCCATTCTGGTATATACCCCATTTTTCGCCTGAGTAAAGTAATATGCCTTTGGATTATTATCAACATCGGTATGGATTTCGTTAATCCTCGGTAATGGATGGAGTATTCGCATATTCTCCTTTGTATTTTTAAGCATATCATTTTTTAGAATATAAACATTCTTAACTTTTTCGTATTCGAATGGATCTATAAATCTTTCTTTCTGAACACGAGTCATATAAATAATGTCTGCAGCATTAATGATATCCGTAAATTCTGAATGTTCAAAGTACCGAATTCCCTTTGAGGTAAGATGAATTTTGTATTCATTTGGCAAAGCGAGCTCCGGTGGTGCTATAAAATTGAAAATTGGATTTTCAAACTGGAGCATGGCCATAAGCAGACTATGCACAGTTCTGCCGTACTTAAGGTCGCCAACTAAAAAAAGATTTATATTATCGAGGCTTCCCTGGGTCTTAATGATCGAATACATATCGAGCAATGTTTGAGAAGGGTGCTGATTAGCGCCATCGCCAGCGTTTATAACCGGCACACTTGAAACTTCCGAGGCATATCGTGCACTTCCTTCCAGTGGGTGACGCATGATAATCATATCTGCGTAATTACTGACCATTCTGATTGTATCGTGCAGGGTCTCACCCTTAGAAACACTCGAAGATGAGGAATCTGAAAAACCTATTATCTTACCACCCAGCCTGTTGATTGCTGTTTCGAAACTGAGTCTTGTTCGCGTGGATGGCTCAAAGAATAATGTTGCAATTACTTTGCCCTGAAGAAGTTTTTGATTGGGATTTGCCTCAAAATCTTCTGCCAGTCGCATTATTTTAAGATATTCCTCCTTCGTGAAGTCTGTTATTGATATCAGGCTTTTGGCTTTCATAATTGAATTATTTTGAGGTTTAACAAAAATATAAAATTCAGTTGATTCCTAATAGAAACATTTAATTAGTTATCATCAGTTATTCGGGCATTCAAAGTGCCTGTCTTCTGTAATTTGGCAAGAACAATCTGAGTTAAATCTCTTCTTACACGGATCTTTACCCAACACGCGATATCAAAATTACTCTCCTTAATCTCAAGGGCAAATTCCTTCAAAACTAACATAAGGTCATTCATGGCCAGATAGTTAAACTCAACCTCTATATTATTGAGAATGATTTTCTCAATAATTGCAGATTGTACAATCGCATCGTTAGCAGCTTGTTTATATGCATTGGTTAACCCACTTGTTCCTAAAAGTACTCCCCCGAAGTACCGGACAACCACAACAAGTATATCTGTTAACTGGTAAAGCTGAATCTGACCGAAAATTGGTTTACCAGCTGTTCCTGATGGTTCACCATCATCATTTAACCGGTATAGATTATGATCACTGCCAAGACGCCAGGCAAAACAATGGTGCCGTGCACTGTGATGCTCTTTTTTTAATTTTAAGATGATCTCCTTAATTTGCTGTTCATTTGAAACCGGAAATGCATAACCAAGGAACTTACTTCCTTTCTCTTTATATCGTCCCTCCGAGGGAGCGTTAATAGTCAAATAAGTATCTGAATATTTCATATTGGCCGGAGGCCCTTTCTCTTTTGAAGACTGAATAAAACCAAATAAGGATATTAAAAAAAAAGCAGACCCTTAAGCCTGCTTTAATTAATATCTAATATTTTAATCTGTTTTCTATTTCATCCAGAAATACTTTAAAATTTTTGTCTGTATCCTTAAGGTTTGCGACTGTCCTGCAGGCATGGAGAACTGTTGCATGATCCTTCCCACCTATTTGTGACCCGATTGTTGCAAGAGATGATTTTGTCATGCTTTTGGAGAAGTACATAGCAATTTGTCGGGCCTGAACAGTCTCTCTTTTCCGGGTTTTGATGCCCAGAGAATCGACTGGGAGATTAAAATAATCGCAAACTGTTTTAGTTATATAATCGATTGTTATTTCTTTAACCGAGCATTTAACCAGTTTGTTAATCATTTTAATAGCCAGATCAACATTTATTTCCTTTTTATTGAGTGTTGCCTGAGCAAGTAATGAAATTAATGCACCCTCGAGTTCACGTACATTACTATTTATATGTGAGGCTATATACTCAAGAACTTCTTCAGGAATTTCTATACCATCTTTATAGATTTTCTTATGAAGAATATTCATACGCGTTTCAAAATCAGGTATCTGAAGATCAGCGGTAAGTCCCCATTTAAAACGGGACAATAATCTTTGTTCAAGTCCTTTAAGTTCGATAGGAGGCTTATCTGATGTTAGAATTAGCTGTTTACCTGTTTGGTGTAAATGATTAAAAATATGAAAGAAAGTCTCCTGTGTTTTCTCTTTTCCTGCAAATTCCTGAACATCATCAATAATCAGCACATCAATCATCTGATAAAAGTGCAGAAAATCATTCCTGTTATTATTTCGTGTTGCTTCTGAGAACTGAGTCTGAAATTTGTTTGCGTTAACATAAAGGACGATTTTTTCAGGAAAACGTTCTTTTACCTCAATCCCAATAGCCTGGGCAAGATGAGTCTTGCCAAGACCAGAATTTCCATATAACATGAGAGGATTAAATGCAGTGCCTCCCGGTTTTTGAGCAACTGCATAACTTGCACTTCGTGCCAGACGGTTGCATTCTCCCTCAATGAAATTATCGAATGTATTATCCTGTTTGAGTTGAGGATCTATATTTAATTTTTGAATTCCTGGAATAACAAACGGATTCTTAATCGTGTTGTCATCATTAAATACCGACGCATTGACCGGACGATTTTTCAGACTGTTGTTCTGATTTGTCGGAAGTTTTACTGTATACGGTTTATTATTGGCATTAAGATTATTATCAACAACTACACTATACTCAAGCTTAGCACCGGCTCCAAGTTCTTTACGCAAGGTTTTTCTCAATATATCGATATACTGTTCTTCCAGATATTCGTAAAAAAACGGACTGGGAACCTGAATGGTAAGAATGTCATTATCCAGCTTAATTGGAACTATGGGTTCAAACCATGTTCTGTAGCTTATAAAAGGCACATTATCTTTTATAATTCTTAAACAATTTTCCCAGATATTTTGATGATCTCTTCTCATTTAGGTTTTAGCATCATTAATATTTTTATATCCTCTTTTAATTCCCGAATTGCAAAACTCCAACAAATTTAGCTGAAAAAAAACAGCTTAAAATCTTGCATATTTCCATACTTTTAATCCTCAGTTTATTGCATCAAAATATTTTTTTAAAATAATGTAATTAATTGATATTCAAATACATACATCACAATAATTTGCAAGCAGTTGATTCAATGCGTTTTGCAGAAAAAAAATCAGCCAAACATTTTATGAATTTTAGTGCTTGTCTTTGGATATGGAAAGTAGTTCAAATGTTACTTTTCGTATGCCTAAAAATAGATAAAAAAGTCAAGAAAAAAACTAATTTTTTTTCATTTTTAAAGCATTTTCCAAACTTATTTCATTACCGTTTTTGTAACACCTTAAAACGGCCTCAGGAAAAGCACCTTGCACGTTATTTAGAATCATTCTAATCTTGTTGTAGGACGTTTCCGCCTTGGTAAAATAGAAATAATTTGATCCTGATTTTGTTTCCGAAACATCGTCAAGCCCTTTAAATATAGGGGAAGCAGTACTCACAGGAGTGAGTGAGGAGAAAAGCTGAATTTTAAATGCTATATTATCAGCCAGTTGAGCGTCCGTAGGAGAAGTTATAGTCACTTTTCTCCCAAAGTCAAAGGCTGAAAAATGAATATAACGTTTGGGATTCTGCTTGAAATCTACCAATAACCTATTAAGATTTTCGGATGAGTAATTGATATTCTGATATAATTTAGGGTCATTGATGAGTAATCCAAGGCTCCCTTTTGAAGTATCGATTTTACTCATAATCTTATTAAGATCCATAACAGTCATATTGATGTGCTCAACAGTTTTATTTATCTGTAACCTGGCCAATGAGTCACTTAAAACAGAGAAGTTGTCCATAATATGTCCTAACTGACCCGAATTGGTCTTTAGGTTACTGCTTATAACTGAAATATTTGAGAAAGTTGTGGTCAGATTTTTTTTCTGTCCGGTGACAACATCGTTTAAAGTTGAGGATATTTTTTCAAGATTTGTCATTGTCTGATGAATCTGCCTGAGACTTTCAGTAATGTTATGCTGTGAATCATTATTTAATATTGAAGCGGCCTTTGAAACTATAGAATCGAGGTTTACAATCAACCTTTCGGCTTTGGCTTTTATTGGGGCAAGCTGATCACTGACCTGCTGCATTATGTCTACATCCATTTGGGATGCCAGGGTATCATTCGGACTTAAGAGTTTTGTAGATTTACCAAGATTAATTTTAACAACCTTTGATCCCAAAAGATCGCTGCTGGCAATTTGAGCAGAGGTTCCTACAGGAAGAGGAAAATTATTTCGCAGGGCTATTTTTACGATCAGGTCACCCGATAGATCTTCTGCAAAATAAATTTCGCGTACATATCCGATTTTAAGACCATTTAAGGTAACTAATGTAGTTGCAGTAAGACCTCCTACATTTTGATAACGGGCATAATAGACTTTTTCTGTCCGAAAAATATCTCTTCCTTTGAGAAAGTTAATACCCCAGAATAATAGTGTGAGGCATACAACAACCAGAATTCCAATTTTCGATGTTTTTGTGAGCTTCATTTCACGACGTTTTCAAATTTATTGCGAAAGTACGCAGGATTATGGTTTAAAAAAAGGGATAAATCTACTTACCGTGCTTTAATCACCTCACTCATTGGAATAGGTTCTCCATTTTTAAAGGCAATAATAAAAGCATCGGGCACCTTAGTCCGAATATTTTCCAGATTTCGTTTAGCTTCAGACATTGATGTTGCCTTAAGACAATAATATTTAAAATATCCTCCTAAAGTAAATTCCGAAATGTCTTTGATTCCCTTAAATAATTTTGAATTTGGAGATATCTTTTTAGGATTAGCTAAAATTTGGATTGCAAAGGTGATTTCATCAGTTTTTTTAAGAGTTTGTTTTTTTTCTTTCAGCAAAGGCTGACTTTGGGAACTAATTTTTGAGCTTGATGGCCTTACAGTATCTGTTTTTCTGACTTCTTCAACTGATGTTGTAATCTGAACTGGATTGGATGAATTTAACTCCTCTTTCTTTGTATTGCGGGAATATTTAATACTTAATCTCGATTCAAATTTCTCCTTGTAATTCTTAAAGGAATTAAAAATAGCAGTGGCAATGGTATTCCTACCTAAATCGCTCATGAGATAAGCTGCTTCAGCCTTGTTACTTAAATATCCTGTCTCAATGAGTACCGACGGCATTGCACTCTCTCTTAAAACCAGGAAGCCTGCCTGCCTGACATCCCTGCTTGCTCTTCGCGCATGCCTGAGAAAGGTATCCTGAAGAATTCCGGCAAACTCAACACTTTGTTCAATATTTGTGTCCTGTATTAATTCAAACATGATATACGATTCAGATAAATTCGGGTCAAAGCCTTCATATCTCGTGGTATAATCTTTTTCGAACAGGATAACACTATTCTCCTTCTTAGCCACATTTAAATTATCCTCCGTCCGATGGAGCCCCAAAACATACGTCTCAGTGCCCTTAATCCTGGATGAAGCACAAAAATTCGCATGAACAGAAATAAACAAATCAGCATTATTCTTATTTGCTATAACTGCACGTTCGAAAAGTGGAACAAAAACATCTGTTTTACGGGTGAAAATTACTTTTACATCCGGGAATTTTTCTTTTATAAGGTTACCTACTTTTAAAGAAATAGCAAGTACAATATCCTTTTCACGAATATTTCCAACCATAGCACCTGGATCTTTTCCCCCATGTCCGGCATCAATAACTAATGTTTCCAAACCTTTCGTTTCTCTGTTTTTTCCATATATCTGACTGATAATTAATGAAATCATTACAGTCAGTAAAAGTCTGATAAATCGTAGAGGAACATTATTGTTTTTGCTTAATGTCGCTTCCATTCTGAGTTCAGTTGTCACTGATGAATATATACAAAAGTAGAAGATTAAATTATTTTTTTCTTGTGTAAGTTTCTCTAATTGCTTTTTCTACTTTTGCCGTGTGCAATTTATTGCGGAAAAAATAGATTTAACTTGATTTGGGAAAGTTTTGAGCAATTTGCGAATCTTATCTTTTTTGGGAACAATCCTCCTCCTCCTGCTTGTTTCGGCCTTGGGACAGGGGGTTGAAAATGGTGGATTAAAATCTTCTGTTAATCAGCAAATTGTGAAAAAGGGAAACAAAAAGAATAATCCTCTCGCAGTTTCTGACAGTTCCCTCATTTTAAAAAAATCTGCTCTGATTGCAGATAGTCTTAAATCGGAAGGTACAGCGGGATTTGATGCTGAGGTCGAATATACAGCTGATGGTTATATTACTCTTGCTCAGACGAGTGCCGGGAATAAAATATTCATGTATAAAAATGCCCAGGTCAAGTACAAGGATATAGAACTTACTGCAGCCTACATTGAATTAAACCGGGACAGTAATCTTGTTTATGCCATTGGTAAACCAGATTCTGCAGGAGTAATAAGCGGGAAGCCTGTTTTTAAACAAGGAGACCAAAAGTTTGAAGCTGACGAGGTAAGGTATAACTTCCAAACTAAAAAAGGTATTGTAACAGGTGTTGTTACTGAACAACAGGGTGGATTTGTTCACAGTGGAAGAACCAAATTAATGAACGATTCCACATACTGTTTACGAAATGGGAGATATACAACCTGCAACGCAGAACATCCTCATTTTTGGCTTGAAATGACTAAGGCTAAGGTCTTGTCCAACAAGAAGATTGTTACAGGTCCAGCGTATTTGGTTATAGAAGATCTGCCCCTATATTTTGTATTTATACCTTTCGGATTTTTTCCCAATTCTCCAAAGTATTCTTCAGGATTTATTATGCCTACCTATGGAGATGAGATAAATCGTGGCTTTTTCCTTAGAGATCTTGGTTATTATTGGGCTGCTAACGATTACTTTGATGCAGCTGTAAAGGGAGATATATATTCAAAGGGTTCGAGTGGAATAAAGTTTCACAGTAACTACAGGCTTCGGTATCAATTCAACGGCTCCTTTGATCTTCAATATTTTAAAAATGTATATGGAGACAAGGGCCTTCCTGATTATCATACCCAGAATGATTTTGCAATAACCTGGAGTCACTCTATGGACTCAAAATCAAATCCAAGTCAAACATTTAGTGCGAGTGTAAATTTCTCTACAAGTCAGTTCGATCAGAATAACGCACTAACCACTGAAAACTATCTGACAAATACTAAACAATCCAGTATATCTTATTCTAAACGCTGGGAAAATTCCCCGTTTAGCTTGTCTGGAAACATGCGTCACTCACAAAATAGCCGGGATACTACGATAAGCCTCACTCTGCCTCAGATAACTTTAACAATGTCGAGAATTTATCCTTTTAAGTTTAAAAACAGAACTGGAAAAGAAAGATGGTATGAAAAAATTGGCTTAAGTTATACACTGGATATGCAGAATACAATTGATACCAAGGAGAAAAAACTCATGGGATCGTCTCTGCTTAAAGATTGGCGTAACGGGGTAAAACATTCTATACCAATTAGTACTTCGTTTAAAGCGTTAAAATATGTAACTATAAGTCCTTCATTTAATTACAATGAAAGATGGTACACCCAACAGGTACGAAAAGCCTATAATCCGACAATTAATCAGCTACAGGTTGCCGATACAACATTTGGATTTACCCGTGATTATGATTATTCTGTAAGTTTGAGTGCTTCGACAAAGATTTATGGTAATTTCATCCCTCTTAATCCAAAATCAACGATTAAAGGTATTCGACATCTGATGACACCAAGTCTTAGTTTTAGCCTTAGGCCTGATTTTAGTAGTCCATCGTATGGGGCCTATGAAAATATTGAGTATTTTGATGCCCATGGACGACCTGTTAGCTATAGATATCCTCGTCATGAAAATGCGATATACGGAACTTCTCCCTCTGGCAAAGCAGGTTCTATAGGGTTTAATCTTAACAATACACTTGAACTAAAGAAACTTAATCTCAAGGATTCCACTTCCAAGGAGACATTTACAAAAGTTAAACTACTCGATCAATTGTCAATAGGCGGATCCTATAATTTGGCTGCTGATTCCCTTAATCTTTCAAATATCAACATTGCTGCGAGAACTAAAGTTGCTGGTGTTGACCTTAATTTTGGTGCGATACTGGACCCTTATGCTATGCAAAACGGACACCTTATTAATAAATATCAGTTTTCACAAAATGGCAAACTTGCCAGGTTGACAAGCACAAATATATCCTTTGGGCTCTCATTTAAATCAAAACAGGGAAAAGAAAAGGAGAAGGAAGAGGCAAAATTGACACCCGAACAGAAAAATGAACTTGAACAAGTAAAGCTTAGACAAAAATCAGGAAATATTCCTGAATATGCGGATTTTAGTGTTCCCTGGGATCTTACTTTTAATTATAGTTTCAGATACAGTAAACCAGATCCTGCAAAATCATCCATTATTACGCAGACCGTTGATTTTAATGGGAATATCAGTATGACAAAACAGTGGAAAATCGGTTTCTCCTCCGGCCTTGACGTACAGAAGATGCAGCTTACTTTTACTCAGTTCAATATATTCAGAGATTTACATTGTATGCAGATGTCACTAAACCTGATCCCCTTTGGTTACAGACAAAGTTATAGCTTTACAATCCGTGCAACTTCATCATTATTAAAAGATCTTAAATTAACCAAGCAGAAGAGCTTCCAGGATAATGTGACTTACTAAAATTAATATATTGTAATTCAAGTATATAGATATATTTGGTTAAAAAAAAAGTTCACACCATTCATTAAATCTCTGCAGGTTCTTTTCTCCAAACTTAAGGATTGATTTTCTTACATCAGTAACAGACTTTTCATGTAAAATATCTCCACTCTTTGAATAAAATTTATCTGCAAAACAGATAATCTGTTCTTCAACAGAAACGGGCACAAAATCACGCACAGGTAAAGGAAGATTATTTTCAACTACATCTTCAGCCGTAATTCCTACGCCTGTATGCCTTTCACAAACCAGTGCATGATCAGAGTATCCTTCTTCTAAAAGCAGTTCACAACCCAGGTAGCCATGACAGAGGTACGGAAAATCGCCAAAACAATATAGATCCGGAGCATTGGTCTTGAATATGCCTATATCATGAAGCATTGCTGCTTCTGCCAGGAAATTAAGGTCCGGGTTTAATTCCTTGTGATCGCTAGCGATTTTCAAAGCTTTATCCCTCACAAGGTTAGAATGGGTCACAAGTATTTTGTATGCTTTCGACCTTGGTTTATAATATTTTGAAATGATGTCAATCGCGTTCATATTTTGAATTTTAAAGTAAAATTAGCTTTTTTAGAGACCAATTCACCTAATCAGGCGTGTTATCAACGCCAAAAATTGGATTAGTTTAATATTTTTCTCGTTTCTATATCTACAAATAGCTCATTAAAGCTAATTTTATACCCTATTTTGAAAGAAGCATGATGAATCAAAAAATCGAATCCATTCCCCGGAATTTTCGAAAAGGGGTAGAAAATATTAAGGAAGGAAAGAAAGATAAAGGTATTAGCCGTTTAAACAAGGCTTTTAAGGAAGGGTATAAGCCTGCTATGATATTGCTTGATTTGATTGGTTTTGAACCGGATCTTAAGGAGGCAATTAATACTTTTGAACTATTGATCAAGGATGGTTTTCCATCTGCCTCTCTGGCTATTGGCAAATATTATTACGTAGGTGAAAATCGTCCCTTTTCACGCGAAGAGTCAGTTAAGTGGTTTCTTGAATCAGCGCGAGCCGGTGGAATCGAGGCATGTAATTTCATTGGTGAGATGCGTGAAAACGGGGAAGGACTTCCCGCAGATTTAAACAAGGCATTTGAATGGTATGAGCGGGGTGCCCAACGAGGAGATATCGTTGCAAAATATAATATTGGAAGATTGCTCTCTACAGGCGAGGGAGGTTATAAGGATTTGAATGAGGCGGTTGACAATTGGTATGAGTCGGCGAAAGGAGGGTACGCGCCCGCGATGTTCAAAGTTGGGGAGATTTTTGAACAGGGGATAACTGTTCCTGTAAAATTAACCAAGTCATTTGAATGGTATCTTAAGGCAGCAAAAAGTGATTATGTTCCCGCCTTTGAAAAAGCCGGACAGTTTCTCTTTGAAGGGAAAGGCACAGATAGTAACCCGGCAGAAGCCTTTAGTTTTTTCTCCAAAATAATAGGGACAGTCTCCTCAGAGGTTGCCCTGATGTTAGGTAAAATGTACTTTAAAGGCGAAGGAACCACAAGAGACCTGACTAAAGCAAAGGAATTTCTTCAGCAGGCGGCACATGCCGATTACGTTGAAGCAATTTTTCTAATGGGAAAAGTGCTAAATGAACTTGGTGACCCAGGCGCATCGGATTGGTATCAACGTGCTGCAGATAAAGGAAGTGCTGATGCTCAGGATGCCATTGCCGGCTTTTATTTAAAAAAGGCCGACGAAGAGGGAGTAGAATGGATCAGAAAGGCAGCCGAAAATGGCAATCCAGAGGCCATGTACAGATTAGGGCAGAAATATGAAGTTGGTGAGGAGATAGAATCAAATCATAAGCTGGCTGTTGATTATTACAAGAAGGCTGCTGACAAAGGAAATATAGAGGCACAATTCAAATATGCCAGTTTACTGCTGGCGGGACAAATCACAAATAAGGATAATCAGGCCGCTGCAGATTATTTTAACAGGGCAGCAGGCTCTGGTCACGCCAGAGCTGCCTATATGATTGGGATAATACACGAAAAAAGCCTGAGTTACTGGTCTGAAAAGGAAAAAGCCTTTGAATGGTTTCTGAAGGCTGCCGAAGCAGGTGTTCCAGGCGCGATGTTCAGAGTTGGTGTTTACTTCGAAAATGGTATTTCAAAACCACAAAATACAGACGAA
Source organism: uncultured Bacteroidia bacterium (assembly GCA_903850335.1). Classification (GTDB taxonomy): domain Bacteria; phylum Bacteroidota; class Bacteroidia; order Bacteroidales; family Prolixibacteraceae; genus JAAFHB01. Next base: position 51,802 of record CAINLJ010000271.1, read on the forward strand.
GCATTCAAATGGTACCAAAGGTCTGCAGATGCCGGATATCCAAAGGCAATTTTCAACCTTGGTGTTATGTATGAATCAGGTCATGGAATAAGTCAGAATTTGTCCCTTGCAGTTCACCAATACGAAATAGCTGCGGGTTTGGGAGTGGCTGAGGCCATGAATAATCTGGGTAATGCCTGGCATGAGGGAAAGGGAGTCATTGCAAGCCCTGCTGAGGCTCTCAAATGGTATTCAAAGGCAGATGAAGCAGGATTTTATCTGGGTACCTATAATCTGGGTGTTTTGCATTATTTTGGTGACACGGGAGAAAAAGATTTCATTAAAGCATTCGAATGTTTCAGGAAGGCATCAGATGCAGGATACGCACAGGCCCAGTACAATCTTGCCGGAATGTATTATTTCGGTGAAGGTACGGAAAGAGATGCCAATGAGGCGTTTAAATATTATTCGAAAGCTGCTGAAAACGGATTCACCGATGCATGGAAGAACTTAGGCGAATTGTATTTACTTGGTGACGGGGTTCAAAAAAATATTGAAAAGGCAATATTAAGTTTTGAGAAGGCAGCAGAACAGGGTGATAATGAAGCAAGGGTGGAATTGGGGAAAATACTTTTTACGGCAACCGGTTATCAGGATTTTACAAAGGCATTCGAATATCTGGAGGCTGCCGCACTTAATTCACATAGTCCGGCGTATAACCTTTTGGGAGTTCTTCTTGTTTCAAAGAAATTCTCTAAACGCAATCCAGCTGCTGCCTGGGATTGGTTTGAAAAAGGAACCCTCGAAGGAAACATTATCGCAAGCATAAACCAGGCTACTTTCCTGAAAAGAGGAGAAAATGGAGTTATTGACTACCAGAAGGCCTTCGAGATTCTTGATTTACTTGTTAATAACACTAAACCGAATAAGACGGCAGCTTATTTGTTTGCCTTGCTTATCCTTTCTGGTGAATGCACGCTAAAAGACCAGAGCATAGCACGAAAATTTCTGGAACTTTCAGCAGCAGAAGGGTGGCAACCTGCGTCTAAACTACTTGATAATGGTGAATTGTTTACCGGTACCGCAGTTTTGAATTTCTGGGAAGATTACATCCTTGAGGATTCAGGCGAATGAAATATTGAAAATCTACTGAAGAGATTTAAATTGTTTTAATGCAGGAATTAATCCCGCAGTTTAATTTTAACCCAGTTCAGTGCATTTACAAACGCTTCTATCCATGGAGTGACCTGATCATGTTCTCTGCCGGCGGGATAATTAGCCCACTGCCAGGGGTAAATGGCTCTCTCGATATGCGGCATCATCGCCAGGTGCCGGCCATCCTCAGAACAGATAGCAGCGGTATCATAATCCGAACCATTGGGATTCCCTGGATAGTTACTGTACGAAAATTTAACGGGAATTTTATATTTGGCTTCTTCGAGTGGCATCACAAATTTCCCTTCACCATGTGCGACCCAGGCTCCCAGACTTTTACCTGACAGGGATTTAAACATTACAGAATCATTTTCAAAAACATCAACACTCACGAAGCACGATTCAAATTTGTGAGAATCGTTATGAGCCATTTTGATCTTTTTCTCCTGACCTGGATTCACAAGGTCAAGTTCAACCATAAGCTGACAACCGTTGCAAATCCCAAGACTAAGCGTATCAGATCTTTTGTAAAAACTTTCCAATGCTGTCTTCGCCTTTTCGTTACATCTAAAGGCTCCAGCCCAACCCTTTGCAGAACCCAAGACGTCAGAATTGGAGAACCCGCCAACAAATACAATCAGGTTTATATCCTCAAGCGTCTCACGGCCGGAGATAAGGTCTGTCATATGAACATCTTTAACATCAAAGCCAGCAAGATACATACTCCATGCCATTTCACGGTCTCCATTGCTGCCTTTTTCACGTATTATTGCTGCCCGTATTCCCGAACTTGAACGTCGTTTGGGATCAATACCGTAATTCTCAAATCTACCCTCAAAGTTGCCAAATTCAAATTTTAAGGTATTATCTTTATAATTTTGATAACGCTCTAAGGCAAGTTTTTCTCCGCTTTGACGACGGTCAAGAAGGTAGGATGGTTTAAACCATTTATCACGAAGATTCTCAATATCAAACCGGAAAATATCTCCAAAATTAATTACTGTTAACTCACGTGATTTAGTAGGATTTCCAATCCTTACAAATTGGACACCACACAGATTTAAGGTATTTTCAAATTTTCGTGCATCATCCGGCTGAACGATAATGCCGGGATTCTCGCTAAATAGTACTTTAACACTATCGGATTCATTTATCCCGCTCAAATCAATCTCAAGTCCACCCTCGTTTCCAGCGAAACATAATTCGAGAAGAGTTGTCAACAAACCACCCGATGAAATATCATGACCCGAAATAATCAATTGATTTTCAATTAATTTCTGTATACTATTGAAAGTTTTGATAAAATAATCAGGATCTGTTACAGTAGGAGTGCTATCACCCAACTGACTTAATGTCTGGGCAAGAGAGCTCCCTCCCAAAGATAGTGGCGACTTCGAAAAATCGATGTAATAAAGAGGTTTTAATGGATTGGAAACCAGGACTGGTTCTACAACTTTATTAATATCAGATACTTCTGCAGACGCTGAGATAATTACAGTTCCCGGCGCATAGACTACGTCGTTTTTATATTTCTGAGTCATTGAGAGTGAATCCTTTCCTGTTGGAATATTAATTCCAAGGGCACATGCAAAGGCTGAGGCCGCTTCTACTGCTGTGTATAAACGGAAATTCTCACCTTGATTCTTTGCAGGCCACATCCAGTTCGCAGAAAGTGAAATACCTTTAATCTGATGGGTCAGAGGTGCCCAGATAATATTCGTTAAAGATTCAGCAATTGACAGTACTGAGCCATTTGCAGCATTTATAAGTCCTGCGACAGGGGCATGTCCGAGAGAAGTTGCAATTCCTTTATTGCCCTGATAATCAATTGCAACAACTCCAAGATTATTTAATGGAAGCTGTAACTTTCCGACGCATTGTTGTTTAGCAATTTTCCCTGTTACCGAACGATCCACTTTATTTGTAAGCCAGTCCTTGCATCCAACGGATTCAAGTTGCAATATCTGTTCTATATACTTATTTACAAGTGATTTATCGTAATTTAAACCTTTAAAAGTTGAAATTTTTGATTCATCTGTTAATACAGTTTTTGGCGGTTTGCCAAACATATAGGCTAGTTCCCAGTTGATTGGTTTCTCACCTGTATTCCTGTTAAGAAAAGTAAATTTTCGATTGCCGGTAGTTTCACCAATTATATATACCGGTGAACGTTCGCGTTCAGCTATCCGGGTTATTAGCTCAATGTTTTCAGTTTTGGTAACAAATCCCATTCGTTCCTGTGACTCATTTCCAACAATCTCTTTTGATGAAAGGGTAGGGTCTCCGACAGGTAATTCGTCGATGTAAATTTCTCCTCCCGTTTCCTCAACTAGTTCGGATAAACAGTTTAAGTGTCCCCCTGCGCCATGGTCATGAATCGAAATAATTGGATTATTCCCTGATTCTGCAAGTGCCCTGATGGTATTATACGCACGTTTTTGCATTTCCGGATTAGCTCTCTGGACTGCATTCAGCTCAATATGGCTCTCAAATTCACCTGTATCTACTGAGGAAACAGCCCCGCCTCCCATTCCAATCCTGTAATTATCACCTCCGAGTAATACTACCTTATCGCCTATACCTGGTACGTCTTTAAGACAGTCTTCCTGACGGGCATAACCTATTCCGCCAGCCTGCATAATTACTTTGTCGAAACCAAACTTTTTCTGATTTTCAAAATGTTCAAAAGTAAGAACTGAGCCATTTATCAAGGGCTGTCCAAATTTATTTCCAAAATCGGAAGCACCATTCGAGGCTTTTATAAGAATTTCCTCCGGGGTTTGATACAACCAGGGACGAGGTTCTGTTGCATCCTCCCATTCTCTGCCATCAGCATCATTCCTCGAATATGAGGTCATGTATACAGCGGTTCCGGCGATTGGGAAACTTCCCTTACCCCCAGCCATACGATCGCGAATTTCACCACCTGTGCCTGTAGCAGCGCCATTAAATGGTTCAACAGTTGTCGGGAAATTATGGGTCTCAGCTTTTAATGACAGGATTGTTTCTATATCTGTTACCTGGAAGAAATCAGGTTTATCCGGGGATTTTGGTGCAAATTGTTCTGAGTCAGGGCCTTTGCTAAATGAACAATTGTCTTTGTAAGCTGAAAGTATTGTATTTGGATTTGTCTGCGTTGTTTTCTTAATCAACTGGAATAATGTAGATCTTTTTTCAATACCGTCAATTATGAAATTTCCGTTAAATATTTTATGACGACAATGTTCCGAATTTACCTGTGAAAATCCAAATACCTCACTATCAGTAAGTTTTCTTCCAAGCTTTGCAGAAACGTCATTTAAATAAGACACCTCATCATCGCTTAAGGCTAATCCCTCACTAAGGCTGTACGCTGCAATATCATCAATTGAAAGGATCGGTTCAGGTTCGTGTTTGATTACGAATATTTCCTGATCCAGGCCTCTGTAAACGACCTGAAGCATAGGATCAAAAACAGGTTGCTCGGTTTCGGAATGAATGAACTCTTCAATCCTTACAATACCTTGAATACCCATATTTTGAGTGATCTCAACTGCATTGGTACTCCAAGGCGTTACCATTTCCTTTCGGGGTCCAACGTAGGTGCCGGATATACAATTTGATTGTATTCTACTGGCTTCATCGAATAACCATACTAATTTTTCAAGATCAAAAGCAGACAGTTCCCTATTTGAATCGACGGCAATAAGGTTTGATTTTCCTTTAAAGAAGAGGATCATTTGGATTCGTTTTAATTGACAATGTCAGTGTTACCTTGCCGGCAAAGATAAAGAAAAATAATGCGGTCAAAACTGAATCATTCAGGATTCCATTCGGTTATTCTGATCAGTGAAGGAAATGCTTTTGGTTTATAGATGGACTGATTATAAAAAATACGTATGCACTCCTGAATTCCTTCCGTGATACTAGGGTGAGGATGAATGCTTTGGAGAACTTCATGAAGCCTGATGTCTGAATTAATGAGATAGGCAATAGATACGATGAACGCCGAGGCCTGTGGTCCGGCAGCACGCATACCCAGGATCTTTTCAGTGCCGTCGTTGCTCACAATAATTTTTACAAATCCTTTCGTGCTGCGCATTGCTATTGCCCTGTTAATCAGCTCATTCGAATAGTAAATGGCTTTATAAGGAATTTTCTGATCCCGTAATATCTTTTCATTAGCTCCAACTGACGCCAATTCTGGCTTAAAAAACATCAAAGTAGGCATGTAGGAATAGTCAAGAGGGTAGGAGGCTTTCCCGAAAATTGCTTCCACAATGAACCTTCCCTGTTCTTCCGCTACTCCGTACAAAGCCTTTTGGCCTGTTACATCACCCGCAGCAAAGATATTGCAGTCTTTAAAATCTCCAATTGCACATTCCTCATTTATATGAAGATATCCCTTCACATTTGGTTTAATGGCTACATTTTCAAGACCCAGATCTTTTGTGTTTGCATCACGTCCGATCGATACCAGGATAATGTCTACCTCAACAACCTGACTGTGTCCGTCATCATAGTCAAGTACTACCTCTAAATGATCTTTTTCTTTTCGTACATTCCTTAGCGTAGCGGTATGGTGAATGATAACTCCGTTTTTTTCAAGATTGTTGGAAACAAAATCACTTACGTCATCATCTTCAAAAGGGATTACACGATGCGCTTTGTCGAGTAAATGAACTTCAGTCTGTTTAAAATTTGAGAATATCGTTGCAAATTCGCAACCTATTATTCCTGAACCCAGGATCATCATTCTTTCGGGAAAGCGATCCAGATTCAGCAATCCGTCAGAGTCGAATATTTGTTTTTGGTCTACCGGTAATTCCGGGAGCTCACGGGGCCTGGATCCAGTGGCAATAATAATATATTCAGCTTCAATTACTTCTGTACTTTCTTCACCCGTGATCTGTAGCGTATTACGATCGAGAAATTTAGCGAACCCACGTTTGTAGGTAATTGTTCCATGATCGTTCTTATTGGTTGAGAACGATTCTATTTGAGATAACATCTGGTACTGTTTTGTCTTTGCAGCTGCCAGAACGGTCTTTTTAACCATATTATAATCCACCTGAAGACCGGACGCCCGGTAACCGCGGTCTATAGCAGCAGCGATAGAATAATCAACCGAAAGTTCCCACATAGTCTTCGAGGTGAGCGGACCATTCATGATTCCTGTTCCTCCTATATGTCCTGCCTCGATCAGACAAACGTTTTTTCCAAAATCCACAGCTCTCATGGTGGCAGCAAAACCACCTGGACCACTTCCTATTATAGCCAGATCGTATTTCGTCATATTTTAATTGATTATGAATAAGCAAACATACAAAAGTTTGAAACTTTAATAGCTAGTTCGTTACAATAATACAATGAAATTTTACAAATCAAAAATTTCAAATATTTTGGTCGATATTTTGAAAAAAATCGCTTTTAGCCTCATAAGTTCTTTTTCAACCGGGTATTAATATTTAATTTAGCAGAATCTTAAATCAATTATTTTATTTTATGAAGCAAGTAAGGTATGTTACAGCAGAAGAAGCGGTTAAAGTAATCAAATCCGGTGACAGAGTTCATCTGAGTGGTGTTGCTGTTACCCCGCACAGGTTAATTAAAGCGATGGTTGAACGAGGACGTGCACATGAAATTTATGACATAAAGATTCAGCATATTCATATTGAAGGTCCTGTTGACTACGCGAATCCTGAGTTCGAAGGGATTTTTGATGTTCAGCAATTTTTTGTTGGGGCAAATCTTCGCAAACAAACACAGGCCGGGTATGCTGATTATATTCCTGTTTTTCTGAGTGAGACACAGAAATTAATTCGGGAGGGGTATCTTAAAGTGAATGTTGCAATGATTATGGTTTCAGTGCCTGATAAACATGGTTATGTGTCGCTTGGCACTTCTGTGGATGCTACACTTGCAGCTGTTCAAAATGCGGATGTTGTTATTGCTCTTGTAAATCCAAATGTTCCGCGGGCCTGGGGAGATGCAATGATTCCATTGGAGCATATAGATATATTTGTTGAAGATGATGCGCCGCTATATGCACATAAGCTTGAACCATTGACTGAAACCGATATTGCTATCGGAAAAAATACAGCCGCCTTAATCGAGGATGGTGCCTGTTTGCAAATGGGAATAGGTGGGATCCCAAATGCTGTTTTGGCACAATTGGGAAATCATAAGAACCTTGGTGTTCATACAGAGATGTTTGCCGATGGCATCCTTCCTCTTGTCGAAAGTGGTGTAGTGACTGGAAGTATGAAAAGCATTGACAAAGGAAAGATGGTAGCCTCATTTTTAATGGGTTCAAAGGAGTTATATGATTTTATTGATGATAATCCGATGGTTGCCATGATGGATGTCGAGCATACAAATAATGTTGCTGTAATTCGTAAATTAGATCGTGTTACTGCAATTAATTCGGCCCTGGCAATTGACCTGACAGGTCAGGTTTGTGCCGATTCAATTGGTATCAAACATTATTCCGGAGTTGGCGGGCAAATCGATTTCATTCGGGGAGCCGGTCATTCATACCGTGGGAGACCTATCATTGCAATGCCTTCAATAACAGAAAAAGGATTTTCAAAAATCAGTCCAACGCTTATCGAAGGATCAGGAGTTGTCTCGACTAGGGCCAATATTCACTGGGTTGTGACTGAATATGGAGCGGTAAACCTTTATGGAAAGACGATGCAGGAGAGAGCTCGAATGCTAATTTCAATTGCACATCCAAATCACCGCGAAATGTTGGATAAAGCTGCTTTTGAAAGATTTGGATCACACTACAGATTTGTATCTCCGGCAAGATAAATATATTTTATACTGACATTAAATAAATAGATATACTCATGAAAGTATCACATATTGAACATATTGGTATTGCAGTTACAAGTCTCGAAACTGCAATTCCCTACTACGAGACCTTGCTGGGAACAACATGTTATGCTACTGAGATTGTTACAGATCAAAAGGTTAAAACAGCATTTTTTAAAGTAGGACAGACTAAGATTGAACTTTTGGAATCAACTGATCCTGAAGGTCCGATAGGCAAATTTTTAGAGAAAAAAGGTCCTGGTGTTCATCATATAGCCTTCGCAGTCAACGATGTGAATAGTGCGCTTCAGGAGGCGAATGAAGCAGGTATTCAATTAATTGACAAACAATCCAGAAAAGGGGCTGAAGGATTAAATATAGGCTTTTTACACCCCAAATCTACCCTTGGAGTACTTACCGAACTTTGCAGTGAATAGTTCACAGTTAAATATATAATTAATAGTACGATGAGCAATCAGGACAAAATCAAAAATTTGATTGACCTTCGTGCGGAGGCCAAACTTGGTGGTGGGGCGAAACGAATTGATGCGCAACACAACAAAGGTAAATTAACCGCACGCGAACGTATTGACTTAATTCTCGATGATGGGAGCTTTGAAGAGTTTGACATGTTTGTTACCCATCGCTGTACCAATTTTGGTATGGAGAAAACAAAATTCATGAGTGATGGGGTAGTTACGGGCCGCGGTACCATCGACGGTCGTACCGTATTTATCTTTTCACAGGACTTTACAGTTTTTGGTGGTTCATTATCTGAAACCTTTGCTCAAAAGATCTGTAAGGTAATGGATATGGCGATGAAAGTTGGAGCTCCCTGCATTGGCATAAACGATTCAGGTGGTGCTCGTATTCAGGAGGGAGTTACAGCTTTGGCAGGTTATGCCGAGATATTTGAGCGAAATATCATGGCCTCAGGAGTGATTCCACAGATTTCTGCGATTTTTGGCCCATGTGCAGGTGGTGCAGTTTATTCACCAGCCCTTACAGATTTTATTGTAATGAGTAAAGATACCAGTTATATGTTTGTTACTGGTCCCAAGGTTGTTAAGACAGTTACAGGCGAAGTTGTAACCGATGAGCAGCTTGGTGGTGCAATTGTTCATGGTACAAAATCGGGAGTTACCCATTTTGTTTCTGATTCAGAACAGGAAGGATTATTACTGATTCGCAAACTATTGTCTTTCCTTCCACAGAACAACCTTGAAGATCCGCCAATTGCCCCTTGTAACGATCCGATTGACAGGCTCGATGACAATTTAAATGATATTATTCCTGAAAATCCAAACAAACCATACGACGTTAAAGATGTAATCCACTCGATAGTTGATTATGGGGAGTTTATGGAGGTTCATCGGAATTATGCCCAGAATATTGTAGTTGGTTTTGCAAGATTTAACGGTATGCCGGTTGGCCTGGTAGCCAATCAACCTTCTTATTTAGCCGGAGTATTGGATATTAATGCTTCGAGAAAGGCGGCCCGTTTTATCCGTTTTTGCGATGCTTTTAATGTTCCAATTGTTACTCTTGAAGATGTACCAGGATTCTTACCCGGAACGGCTCAGGAATATGGTGGTATTATTATCCATGGTGCTAAACTATTGTTCGCTTACGGCGAAGCAACTGTACCAAAAATAACTGTAATTCTTCGTAAAGCTTATGGAGGTGCTTATTGTGTAATGAGCTCCAAGCATTTGCGGGGTGATATTAATTATGCCTGGCCTCAGGCTGAAATTGCTGTAATGGGACCTAAGGGTGCCATCGAAGTATTGAGAAGCAAGCAAATTGCAGGTTTGCCTGATGATGCTGCGCGCGCTGAATTTGTCGCAAATGCTGAGGCAGAGTATAAAAAGGAATTTGCAAATCCTTATAATGCAGCAAGATACGGATATATTGATGATGTAATAGAACCTCGGAACACTAGGTTCAGAATTATCCGTGCCCTTCAATCACTTGCAACTAAAAAGGATACAATGCCTGCCAAAAAACATTCTAACCTCCCGCTTTAATTTGAGTAATTATGCTAAAAAATAATTTTTGTATTTTAAGGCTGGTTGCAATCCTTTTGTTCAGTCTTGAAACCTTAACAGGAAACGCTCAGAATACCGGGGATTTACACTTTAATAATCAGACTGGTATCAGCGCAATCATGCCGGCTTTCATATTCGTTTTTTTAGCTCTGTTGTTATTGTATTTTTTATTCAAAATTATTGGTCATGTAATGACAATAGAAGCCAGAAAAGCAAAAAAATTGTTGGAAGCTTCATCACCGGGCCTGGCAAAGGAAAAACTGTCCGGAGAGGTTAATGCAGCTATTGTTATGGCATTGTATCTCTATGGAAGTGATTTACACGACCAGGAAGATCCGATAATAACTATGACCAAGGTTTCGAGAACGTATTCACCTTGGAGTTCAAAAATTTATGGATTAAGAAAATCACCAAGATAAAGGCATCCGAAAATGAAAAAATTTAAATTTAAAATCAATGGTAATCAATACAATGCAGAAGTGTTAAGTATTGAAGATAATATAGCAGAGATTGAAATAAATGGTACTAAATATAGTGTTGAAGTCGACAAGGACATGCAACCGGTTAAAACACCTAAATTGGTTCGAAGTATTTCGGTCCCATCCACGGATACTCACCCTGCTGTAGCTAAAACCAGCAGCCCGTCCGCTCCTAAGGGTGGAGGTACAATTAAATCACCACTTCCGGGAGTAATACTTGAAATTTATGTGAAAACCGGAGATGTTGTGAAAATTGGCCAACGGTTACTTGTACTGGAAGCCATGAAGATGGAAAATAATATTGAAGCTGATAAAGCCGGTAAAATAGTTTCTATCTCGAAGAACAAAGGTGATTCCGTAATGGAGGGTGATGTATTAATCGTGATTGGAGAATAACCATGGAAAATTCAGGTTCTCTAACAAATATTTTTGAACAACTTAGCCAATTTCTTCAGTTTACTGCCTTTGCTAATTTAACAGTGGGCAATATCATAATGATTTTGGCTGGAGTGTTGTTTATTTATCTGGCAATTGTCAGAGAGTATGAACCTATGCTTCTGGTTCCGGTTGGATTCGGGATTTTAATTGGAAATATTGCTTTTCATCCCGGCTTACAGATTGGAATTTTTGAAAGTGGCAGCGTATTTAATACAATCTATATTGGTGTGTTGCAGGGGATCTATCCGTCTCTTATATTTTTGGGTATAGGTGCTATGACTGATTTCTCGGCTTTAATATCTAATCCAAAGCTAATTTTAATTGGAATTGCAACTCAATTGGGTATTTTTAGCGCGTATGTCATTGCAATTCTCGTTGGATTTACTCCTTCAGAGGCGGGAGCAATTGGAATTATAGGGGGTGCAGATGCTCCAACTGCAATATTTCTCTCCTCGAAGCTTGCTCCGGGACTGATCGCCGCAATTGCTGTTTCTGCATATGCTTATATGGCCCTTATGCCAATTATTCAACCTGTTTTCATGAAATTACTGACTACAGGCAAGGAACGGGTAATTAGAATGCAACCCTTAAGAATGGTTTCTCAAAGAGAAAAGATACTCTTTCCAATCGCAGGATTATTGTTAACCTGCCTGTTAGTTCCGGCAGCACTGCCACTTCTTGGGATGCTCTTCTTTGGTAATCTATTGAAAGAGAGTAGTGTAACAAAACGCCTGGCTGAATCAGCGAAGGGTACAATATTGGATATTGTTACTATATTGATTGGGCTGGCGATTGGTACCTCAGCTCAGGCCGAAACTTTTCTTACTTTAAAGACGCTATACATTTTTCTATTGGGAATTGCTGCCATTGCAATTGCTACAACTTGCGGGGTCTTATTTGTGAAAATAATGAATCTGTTTTTGAAGAAGGAAAATAAAATTAATCCGCTTATTGGCAGCGCCGGTGTTGCGGCAATGCCTGGTAGTGCAAGGATCTCACAGGTTATGGGATTAAGGTATGATAAAACAAATCACCTGCTGATGCATGCAGTCGGACCTAATGCTGCCGGCGTCATAGGTAGTGCTATTGCAGCTGGTATTTTACTTAGTTTTCTGTATTAAAATTCAGCTGATGATAAAAAAAAGCGATCCTTTGAAAAGATCGCTTTTTTTTATTTACCTTCGACAGTATCATTAAACTTTAAATCTCCCGAAATGAAAAATGTACTCAGCTTATTCTTTTTATTGTTTGCAGGATTTGTTCTTACTGCCCAAACAGGTAACAAGATTGCAGAACAAAAAAAACTGAACGTCCTGATTTTTTCTAAAACTTCTGGTTTTCGGCATAACTCGATACCCTCAGGAATTAAAGCAATAACTACATTAGGTCAGCAGAAAGGCTGGTCGGTAACTGCAACAGAAGATGCTGAATTATTTAAAAGCGATTTTCTGGGGCGTTTTGATGTTTGTGTCTTCCTAAATCCCACTTTGAATGTTCTGGATGAGAGTCAGAAAAAGGCATTTACTACATTTATAAAAAGTGGTAAAGGGTTTGTTGCAATTCATGCAGCAGCAGATTGCGAATATGACTGGGAATGGTATGGAAACCTTGTAGGTGCATTTTTTAAAACACATCCTCCTTATCAACAGGCGACAATTAATATCGAAAATACGAATCATCCTGCCATGAAACCGTTCGTGGGGATGAAGACTTTTACTCTTGAAGACGAATTTTATACCTACAAAATCAATCCGCGAGGAAAAGTCACTGTTTTGGCGACTCTTGATGAATCTACTATTAAAATTCTGCCAAAAGATGATAGCTGGAAAATGGGAGACCATCCTGTTATTTGGTATCATGAGTTTGAAGGATCACGTGCCTTTTATACAGTTTTTGGCCATGGTGATGCGTCCTTTGAAAATGAAAAAGTTCAGCAACACCTTTATTATGCAATAGAATGGGCCGGAAAAAGGATAGACCTTTAGCGCAATTTTAAACCGATAAATATATATTCAGATGAAACGGACAAACTTTAGAAATTTAATTATTTGTTTAAGTATTTTACACTTAATTGCATTCAATCAGGCTTTTGCAATATCATTTAATCTTTCAGAGAGGCAGGAGTTGATTAATAGGCCGAACCCGGAAGATTCAGATCCCGGTCAATGGAGACAATTGTTCAATGGTAAAGACCTTACTGGCTGGAAACATGTAGGTCCTGGATCTCAATATGTTGAAGAAGGCTTTATTAAATCACACGGGGGTATGGGATTACTTTGCTGGACAGGTGAGAAATTCGGTAATTGTACAATTAGGGTCGTTTTTAGGATGCGGGATACAAACAGTAATTCAGGCGTTTTTATACGCATTCCAATCGAGCCTTATGAAGAGTGGATGCCCGTATATTATGGATATGAAGTTCAGATTGACAATAAACCTGAGCTTTCTGATGAAGATGATTACCATTACACAGGGATGTTATACTCCCTGACGAAGCCACTCGCTAAATCTGGAAAGCCCGGACCTGAGTGGAATACAATGGAAATTACACTGGATGGACTAAGAACAGTAGTTTTTCTAAACGGTGTGAAAGTTACAGACTTTACAGAGGGTGATCCGGTGCCCGCACGTAAGTTTGACTTTGAGCCTTATCATGGACCACGCCCTGAATACGGATATATTGGATTACAAAATCATGGAGATAAGGATGTTGTCTTCTTTAAGGAGGTTTCGGTTAAACCTTTGAAAAAATGAATGGACCGGTGATATAAAATAAGTAATTAATTTTATGGACGTCACAAAATGAAAAATAGTATCACAGAAAATGCCGGATCCGGCAATGTTAGTCGTCGTAATTTCGTTAAAATCTCCTCCTCAGGTGCAGCTGCTTTTTCAATTCTTCCAAGTTTTACGGTTAGCGGTCTTGGACATGTTCCTCCAAGTGACAAACTTCATATAGCTGCAATTGGTTGTGGTGGTGAAGGTGAAAATGATATCCAGCATTATGCGACTGCACCAAAGAAGAACGCTGTCATTTCGTGTCTTTGTGATGTTGATGACAGACAGGCAGCACCACGAATTAAACAATTTCCGAAGGCTTCTTTTTATCATGACTGGCGTGAAATGTTTGACAAAGAGGCCAGTAATTTTGATGCTGTCTCTGTTGCTATTCCAGACCACAACCATGCCATTGTGGGTTTGAGTGCAATGCAGATGAAAAAACATCTCTATCTTCAAAAGCCATTGTCGCATGACATTTATGAGGCAAGGATTTTGACACAGGCCGCTGAAAAGTATAAGGTTGTCACTCAAATGGGAGACCAGGGAGCCTCGTGCGATGGTATGCGTACACTTCGTGAATGGCTCGAAGCTGATTTATTGGGTGAAATTGAGAAAGTATATTGCTGGACCGACAGGCCGGTTTGGCCGCAGGGTATTCAATGGCCTGATACACGACCTGCTGTTCCAAAAGAACTTAATTGGGATCTTTGGTTAGGTACAGCCCAGCAAACCAATTATATAGACAATATGGTTCCCTTTAACTGGAGGGGTTGGTGGCAGTTTGGTACAGGGGCTCTGGGAGATATGGGTTGCCATATAATGGGACCACCTTTCAAACTTCTTAATCTTGGATACCCTACAGAGGTTTCGTGTAGTGCAAGCACTGTCTACAACGGAATATTTAAGGAAGGAATATTCCCCGAAAGTGGACCAGTTTCCAGTTCAGTACGATTTAAGTATGAACAAAAAAATGGAAAGGATTTAAATCTTTACTGGATGGATGGCGGAATAACACCTGAACGTCCATTTGAACTGGACATGGATGGTAACATGAATGATATTTTAGGTGACTGGCCGGGATTAAATGATTTTGAAGGGGGAACCTTATTTTATGGTACTAAAGGCAAGGCGGCGTGCGGCTGGGGTGGACGTAATCCGGTGCTGCTGCCAATAAGCAGAAATAAAGATATCAATATCCCGGCAAAATATCCCAGGGTCAGCGGAGATATGGATGGCCATTGGTGGCAATGGATTGATGCTTGTATCGCCGGATATGGAAATGCGGAGGTGGATTCTCCATTTTCAGAATATGCAGGACCTCTGACAGAAACAGTGTTAATGGGAAATCTTTTGCTCAGAAGCTTCAATATAAGTCAAAAAGTTGTTAAAAAGGATCCAGTCTATGGTGATATGGAGTCATACATTTATCCTGGAAGATATATTAAATATAAATGGGATGGACCCAACATGCGGATTACAAATTTTGAACCTGCCAATCAGTTTGTGAAGCGGGAATATCGAAAAGGCTGGGGTGAACTTAAATTATAAGTATTTTGGAAACAATAATTTTTGATGACTACAATGATTTGTCGGTAGGAACCGCAGAAATGATAGCCGAACTTCTTGTGAAGAAACCAGATGCTTTACTCTGCTTTCCTGCCGGTGAAACTTCGATCGGAACTTTTATTCATTTGATTAATCTATACAAAGCCGGGAAAATTAGTTTTAGTCAATGTAAGATTGTGGGTTTAGATGAATGGTTGCATCTTGGAGAAAGGAGGAGCGAAAATTGTTACTCCTTTCTCCGGAAACACTTTTTCGACAATATTGATATCAATGAGACTAATTTGTGCTTTTTTAATGGTGAATCAGATGATCCGGAACAGGAGTGCCTTAAAACTGATGAGTTTATCCAAAAAAATAGCCCAATTGATATGATCTTGCTTGGAGTTGGCATGAATGGTCACCTAGGGTTGAATGAACCAGGCAGTTTATTCAGTTCCTACTCTCATGTGGTTAAACTTGATGAAGTAACAAGAGAGGTTGGACAAAAATATTTCCAAAATGAGGTCACACTAATTAACGGTATCACTCTTGGTCTTAAATCTATCATGGAGGCTAAATGGGTACTTTTGCAAATGAGCGGGTTTAGAAAGGCCGAAATTTATCAGCGATTCCTCAATTCTGAGATTACCCCCGATTTTCCGATATCCATATTGAAGTTACATCCAAACGCGAGGTTTTTAATGGATCATAAGGCTGCCGGAAAAAACAAGCGTGAAAAGGGTTCATGCCGGTAAGTGCAATTTACTGTTGGCAACTATATTAACCGCAAATTCACTTTTATTTTGAAGTATTCCAAAGGCTTCAGGCTTTAATCCATATTGGGAAGCAATTTCCAGGAATGCCTCTTTACCCTCAGGTGAAACAGCAACTAACAGACCTCCACTGGTTTGTGGATCACAAAATATATATTTATGTTCATCACTTAACGGCCCAACCTTATGCCCATAGCTGTCGAAATTTCTGAAAGTACCCCCCGGAAATGTCTTATGGTCCAGATAATAGGCGATATTTTCAATTACTGGTACACTTTCAGCATAAATTTCGGCACTTAAGTTACTCCCTTCACACATTTCGATCAGATGTCCAAGAAGGCCAAAGCCGGTAACATCAGTCATCGCTTTTACCGAATCAAGTTTTCCAAGATCTTGTCCTATAGAATTTATTGTAAGCATTAAATTCCGTGCGACCAACCGGTCTTCCTCCTTTAGAACACCTTGCTTTTGAGCGGTGGATAAGATTCCTATTCCTAATGGTTTCGTTAAATAGAGTTCGCAACCTGCAGTCGCAGAGCAGTTAAGACGGATATGCTCCTTTTGCGCAATTCCTGTAACCGCCAATCCGAAGATGGGTTCCGGACCATCGATACTATGGCCACCGGCAATCGCTATGCCAGCTCTCGCACAGGCTCTCTTTGCCCCTTCAATCACTTGACCAGCAATTTCCGCAGAAAGCAAATTCACAGGCCAGCAGAGTATTGCGACCGCCATCAGTGGCGTTCCCCCCATTGCAAAAATATCACTGATTGCATTGACAGAAGCAATACCTCCAAAATCGTAGGGATCGTCTACAATTGGCATAAAAAAATCGGTAGTCGAAATGATTACCTGATTATTACCAATATCGTAGACTGCTGCATCGTCCAGAGTAGAATTCCCAACCAGGAGTAATGGATCCGGATATTCTGTCTTACATTGTGCCAGAATAGAGTTTAGGATCTTAGGAGAAATTTTACACCCGCATCCTGCACCATGCGAGTACTGTGTAAGTTTTACATTTTTTCCGGTTTCAATATGATTGCTTTCCATCTGTTTATTTTTCTGATTATTAAATTTTGAGATTAAATTCCCTCAGATATTTTATTCAATATTAATGCTGCATTTGTAATTGCATCATCATCAGGGAGTATAACCTCAATAAGTACCTTTTTATATTTTTTTCGGCTAAAGATATAGGTTTGGTCATAGTATTCCAGAAGTAAACCGGCAACAACATCTAAATTATTTTTATTGTAATGACCAAGAATTTCGTTCATTCTTTGTCCCCCTAACCTTTGTTCTATTGATTGTATGGCACCTTGCATTAACTCCTTAGGTAAGTGTCCATATTCTGTTACTAATCTGTCAATTCTGAATTTACGAGGAACAAAAATCTCCAGATTCACGGTGGAATTCATATTTGCCCAAAGCGGGTCCGGTAAAAAAACTCGTCCTACAGACTGGCTTTCGCCTTCAATCCAGATTCTTTTTGACAGGTCAAATTTTAATACCTCATCCAGAATTTTATTTTGAAATTGTTGTGTTGTCGGCTGGGGTTGTTGTCCAATTCCCCCAAAAACAGATCCTCTGTGGTTTGCAAGCGTCTCCAGATCAATAATTTGCTCGTTCAGGATCCTCAATTGCTGAAGAATTTCAGTTTTACCGCTACCAGTATATCCCTCAATAACGATAAGTTTAGGAATATTTCCAACGTGCTCAAGCAGAAAGTTTCTGTATGCCTTATATCCACCCAGCAATAAATTACACTTGATATCGACTCTTTCAAATAACCAGGCCATACTCTCTGAGCGCATTCCTCCGCGCCAGCAATAGATGCATAGTTGGCCATCCTTTGCAATTTCACTTGCCTGTTTGGCAAATTGGTGCATCTTTGGTCCAACGATTTCCAAACCTTTTTCTATAGCCGGGACCCTTCCAAGTTTTTTGTAGATTGTTCCAACAATGGCTCGCTCTCCATCATCAAAAATGGGAATATTTATGGCATTTGGAATATGACCTTCAGCAAATTCGCCTGGAGATCTTACATCTACCGTTGGAAATAATCTATTTAATTTCGTAAATTCTTCGATACTAAGAATTTGCATACTTTAAGAATTGATACTATTCTAAAATTCAAATTATCCAAAGATAACCAACAAAGTTAAATCAAAGCATTTTTTGGCTTTTGTTCCCGAATTGAACCTATAAACATTGGTATTTAGCTTAGTAATAAACTTCTTGTAATTTTGTACATTTGAATTTTAATGATTCGTATCTCTCAAGATACTTAAATATGAAAAAATTTGTCGTCTTAGTTATTGATGATCAAATAGATAGTAGGAATTCTCTTGCAGAGATTCTCGTTTCAAATGATTTTATAGTTACAACTGCCAATACTGATGAAAAGGTATATGAATGCTTAAATAACGAAGTAATTGACCTGATATTTATTTGTTCAGGATATTCAGTTCATCACAATACATCTTTTTGTCGTACCATAAAGGGAAAATCCGCCTGGACCACTATTCCTGTAATTTTTATACTGGATCACTACGAACAGGCAATTGTCAGGGAAATATATGAATCCGGTTGTGATGATTATATCCTGAAACCAATTGTCTGGAATGAATTGATGATGAAATCAAGAATTCACCTGGAACTGAAATACAGCCGTCAGATGGCTAGAAGTGTGAATCAAATTCTTGAATCTAAAGTGGAGCAAAGAACACATGAACTTGAAGCTTCCTTAACCAAACTGGTGCAGGCAAATAAGGATCTTGAAATTCTGGAGATAGCTAAGTCTGAATTTTTCAATATGATTAGTCATGAAATCAGGACCCCGCTTAATGGTATATTAGGGAGCCTGGCTTTGATTGATCGTTTTACCCTTTCCGAAAAGGTAAAACGATATTTTTCAATTTTAGACTTATCTGTAAAACGTCTGGAGAAGTTTTCCAATACAATCCTTGAAGCTTCTACATTACGTATAAAAGGTGAAAAAGCATTGAGATTCGAAGATGCTGATATTCTTGTGATGTTTAATTATATTGTAAACCAGCACTTTGAACAGATTTCTGCAAAAAGTATTACTATTGATTTAAAGAATAATTTAACAAATTCGGTCCTAAGATGCGACAAAAAATATCTTTCAAAGTGTTTGGAGGTAGTCTTGGATAATGCTGTCAAATTCTCACCAACAGACAGCATAATAGATGTCGAATTATTCAATGACACAGAGCATAATGTAAAAATAACAATTGCAGATAGTGGAAGTGGATTCTCCGAAAGTTCACTTAGTACAATTTTTAATGCAATGGGTAATCTTAAAGCTCATTTTGATAAAAATATTGGCATGGGCCTTCACATGGCAAAATTAATTACAGATGCCCATTCAGGATCTATTAAAGCTGGGAATCGAAGTCCTAATGGAGCAATCATCGAGATTTGCTTTCCAAAAAGTCGCAGCTGACAAAGAAAACACATTTTAGATAAGCTGAAAATTCTGATGTTTATATAAAATAAGACTGGAATCGAAAAAGGATTATCACTTTCTTCAATTCCAGTCTTGAATTATTTATTTCAACAAACAGATTTATTTTTCTTTCATGGTTTCTTCAGGGACTAATGTTACGCTGAAATAGTTTTTAAAATCAAATATTCGCATTGCCTCTGTTTGTAACGATTTTTGGTTAAGATTGGTTGTAACCGGATCAAAATCCAGAAAACTTTTAAAATCTCCGTTCATATTCTGATAATATGATTTTAAAGTTGATTGCCAAAAATTATTTTCACGTAAATTAGTTTCACGTTCACGTTTTAGTTTTTCACGTGCCTTGTCAACCTCTTCCTTTTTGGGTCCATTTGTTATCAAATCCTGGATTATGGCAAATATTTCAGATTTTAACTCTTTGACTTTCTCAGGGGCACATCCGTAATAGATAGTCATATCGTATTCAGGCACAGGTAAATTTACCGTACCTGGTTGAGCTCCAATATAATAAACACTAGATTTATCTTCACGAATACTTTCAACAAGTCGTGTGGATAATATTTTGCTTAAGGCATCTATTTCAAGTAGTTCCTTTGGTTCATAGTTCAGACTTCCGTGAAATTGAATATATTGGATGGATTTAGGTTCTTTTCCCTTATGTACAATTTTTTCAATAACTCCCGCTGGTTTACGAACTTTAAGGTCAACCCATTTTTCATTCTTCTTTGATGATGGTAAGGATCCAAGATATTTCTCGACAAGGGGTTTGAATTTAGCAGGATCAATTTTACCTACGAAGAAAAATGTGAACGCTCCCGGATTTGCAAATCTCTCTGCACCAATCTGCTCTATTCTGCTAAATTTAGCTTCATCAAGCATCTCCTTAGTCAGAGGTTTCATTCTGGGATGATAATTGGAATTTACCAGTTTAAATGTATCCGAGAACGCACTTTCAGGTGAAACATCCTTATTCTCCAACTGACTTCTCATTCTTGTGATATAGGACGAAAAGGCTGATTCATCGAATCGGGGATGAGTAAAATAGAGGTTAATAAGCTGAAAAAGTGTTTCAATATCAGACAGATTGGAGGATCCTTCCAGACCTTGGGTTAGCATCTTGAGCGTTGGATTAACTGAGACTTCTTTGCCAGCAAGCATTTTTTTTAAGGTTGTCAGTTTAAAATCAGCGATTCCACTCATGCTCATAATCGTTGAAGTAAAGGATGCAGAAACATTATCAGATTGGGAATAAAGTGACCAGCCACCCAGTGAATAACCGCTAAATAAAATTTCATCTTCCTTAAAATCAGTTTTTTTATAAACAACTTTAATTCCATTTGAGAGTGTCCATTCAGTTGCATCGACTTCCTTAATTTCCTTTTCTCCTGAGATTTTACCTGGTGCAGGGATTATTTTCATTAAAGGTTCACTTGAGGTTACATCGGCATACTTCTCTATTACTTGTGATTGAACGTCATCAAGAACTTTACGAATATCTGCTTCTGATGGTGCCGGACTTGAAATTGATTCCGGTGCAGTAACAATAACAACCCTATTTTCATTTGTTATCCACTTTTTAGCCAGATCATTAACTTCTGCGAGTGTAATTGTTGGCATGAAGGTTTTATAGTATTCAAATTCCTTTTCTAGTCCTGGAACAGGTTCCTGACGTAATAAAAAATTGCGGCTAAATTCCTGGGCAATACTCATGGATTCTCTTTTAGTGCGCTCGTTAAATGCAGTTTCCATCGATTTAACCATTGCGCTTTTATTTCTTTCAAGCTCACTTTCAGTGAAACCAAATTTCTTAACTCTCTCATTTTCCAGCAGGACTGCCTTAAGTCCTTCCGGAATCTTCCCGGGATGAGTTATTGCTAATGAATTATAAACATCGCAGGGACCTACCAAACCACCATATCCTGCCTGTCCCATTACAAAAGGAGGATTCTCTTTTTGAGTCAATTCGGATAGTCTGAGATTAATCATTTGATTATAAAGACTATATAAAATAGAGGTGCGATATCCATTTAAAGTAAGGTCAATTTCCATTGGATGTTTAATATACACTGAAGCCGAAGAGTAGGTTGCTTCTTTATCTGTAACAATTTTGATCAAAGTTTCTTTGTGACCAGGAACGGGAAAGAGTTCTTTCTTTCGTGGATTAAGTTTAGGGGCAATTCCTGCGAATTTTTCCTGAATCATTTGAACCATTTTAGGTTGGTCAAAATCACCTACAACAATAATAGCCTGAAGATCTGGTCTATACCAATCATTTCTGAATCGTCTTAAAACTTCTGGCTTACAATTATCAATAATTTCCATCTCGCCAATAGGTAAGCGTTGTGCATATTTCGAGTCATGGAGAAAAACCGGTAACCATTGATTCAACATCCTTTTTTGCGCACCTTGTCCGTCTCGCCACTCTTCGTGTACCACGTGACGTTCTTTATTTATCTGAGCATCAGAATCACAGACTTGTGCTGCCCAATCATAAATTACCTGAAGACCTTTTTGAATATATTCATCTTTATCAAGAGGAACTTTTAACATATAAACTGTTTCATCAAAATTCGTATAGGCATTAATTTCAGGACCTGATTCCATTCCTATAGATTCGAAATATTTTATGAGCTCATTTTTAGGAAAATTCTTTGTTCCATCAAAGCTCATATGTTCGCAGAAATGAGCAAGTCCAAGCTGATCAGCATCTTCGAGTATGGAACCTGCCGAAACAACAAGCAACATTTCAGCACGGTTTTTTGGAGTCGAATTTGATTGGACATAATAAGTCAGTCCATTCTTAAGAACCCCTTTACTGGCAGTTGAACTGAATGGTATTGGATCAGACAGTTTGATTGGCTGTGCAATAAGCTCTAATGTTGCAAATAAAAGCAACGAAATCATTGAAAGTTTTTTCATCTTAAATTTTTAGTATGCTTTAATTTAGTTGAATATGGATTACTTTACCTGTATATGACGTTGCAGCTCATGTTAAGGTTTCAAAAGTAAATGTATTTAGAGATGTTTATTTACAGCATGGCTAAATCCGTCATCATAATGAGCCAGGCTATTAATATATTTCATTTTTAACTCTTCCGGAGCATTTTCTACAACGTAGGAATGTTGAGTGAATTCAAGCATTTCAAGATCATTGAAATCATTTCCAATCCCCAATGTATTTTCCCGTGCTATTCCTGTTATCCTGCAGATTTCCTGAATACCATGTGCCTTTGAGACTCCATTAGGAAATATCTCCATCCAAATATAATCAGAACTTAGGGGAGAGGTGGTTTTTATCAGGCTCAATTCTGGGAAGACGGCTTGAATCTTTGCTTTAACTATATTAAATTGATTACTTTCGATAGGGAAATACATGAGAAACTGGGATGCAATAAAAGGATGCTCAGGATTGATCCTTACTGCCTCACCAAATTTTTTGTGGTGTTCAACATACCTCGTTAATTCCGGGCATTCATAACTTTCAAACCACCCAAAATTATGATTATCCGGTAATTCGCGTGAAATTTTGAAATTGTATTTTTCTCCTATTAGAAACTTTGTAATATCTGTTGTTTTATCAAGCCCAATAGATATTGCTTGAATCATCTTTTGTTTTTTCCAGTCCATGATTCCGGCTCCTGAAGAAAAAATCACATAATCAAAAGGAGATTGTTCATTTAAGACCAACCTTACTTTATAAAGATTACGACCTGTTGCAGCAACTCTGCAGACACCGAGAGATTCCAATTTTTCGAGAGTCTGCCAATCTGCCTGACTAATAGTCTGATCGGATTGTAAGAGCGTACCATCCAGATCGGTAACAACCATTTTTACTTCAAACATAGATATTTAATCTCTAAATTTTTAATCTTTTTACTATACGTATAATTGACAGCAAGATACTAAAATGCAATGGTTTTGAGCAGATATTTTTTAATTTATCAAACAAATAAGAATACTTTTAGTCGTTATTTCTCTTTTATTTTAAAGCATTACAAATTGTAATTATATTAAAATAAGCAGTGATTTTTTCGAAAAATCGAATTAAATTCGCTCACTTAAATGTCGATTTTATAAAATACCAAACAATATGATTTACCGGCTTATCAGGCAAGCCTTTAAACAGGGGAATGCAGAATCGCCTTAGCCAGATTTTAAGTCAGGATCCGATTAATAAATATTCAGTACTAACCTGCTGTTTTCCTCTTTTCATTTTGGATCCATTTATTCTCTTGATTATCATTTCTTCAATTTGAAATTTCATTCTTTTTATTTTTGATTTCTATACAGATTCATTTTCTAATTTTAAACGTATGAAACGATTATTTTCTCTTTTCATGATTTCTATTTTGCCGGCTTTGGCCTTTGGGAGCGAGGCTGACCTCAAAATCCCAAACCTTGAACCAGGACAATACAACATGCTGGTGTTTGGTTTTTTGATTTGTATTCTTGGATTGTTGTTCGGTTTGTATCAGTTTATCCGTGTTAAGAAACTGGGAGCACACAAGAATATGTTGGACGTTGCTAATATTATTTTTGAGACCTGTAAGACCTATCTTATTCAGCAGGGGAAATTTTTATTGATTCTTTTCGCTTTCATTGCCGCTTGTATTGCTTTCTATTTTGGATTTTTGCAGCATATGAGCTTTGGTGGAGTCATGCTGATCCTGATGTGGTCGGTTGTCGGAATCCTTGGATCTTATGGGGTTGCATGGTTTGGAATTCGAATGAACACTTTGGCTAATAGTCGTATGGCATTTGCCTCTCTCGAACGTAAACCATTAAAATTACTGAATATCCCTTTGGATGCAGGTATGAGCATTGGGGTATTGTTGGTTAGTGTAGAACTTATAATGATGCTTATTATTTTGCTTTTCATTCCCCGCGAATTTGCGGGAGCCAGTTTTATTGGCTTTGCAATTGGAGAATCTTTAGGAGCTTCGGCATTACGTATCGCAGGTGGTATTTTTACAAAAATTGCTGACATTGGCAGTGACCTGATGAAAGTCGTTTTCAAAATCAAAGAGGATGACCCAAGAAATCCAGGTGTAATTGCCGATTGTACAGGCGATAATGCAGGTGACAGTGTTGGTCCGACTGCTGACGGATTTGAGACATACGGCGTTACCGGGGTTGCTCTGATTAGCTTTATTGTTCTTGCAGTATCTAATGTTGCAGATCAGACTCTCTTACTGACATGGATCTTTCTGATGCGCGTTTTAATGGTTGTAACTTCAATTGCTTCTTTTTACATCAATAAAATTTATACCAACGCAAAGTATCATAATGTATTAGATCTTGATTTTGAAAAACCATTAACAACATTGGTTTGGATTACATCAATTCTGTCGATTCTGGTAACATTCGGAGTAAGTTATTTTATGCTTGGTGGTTTGGCCAATAATCTGTGGCTTACACTTTCGATCATCATCAGCTGTGGAACCCTTGGTGCCGCCTTAATTCCGGAATTTACAAAGATTTTTACAAGCCCAAAATCGGGTCATGTGAATGAAATCGTTACAGCATCACGTGAAGGCGGCGCATCACTTAATATTCTTTCAGGTTTGGTCGCTGGTAATTTTAGCGCCTTCTGGCAGGGCATGGTATTCCTGGTTTTAATGTTTATTGCCTATTTTTCATCTACTCATGGCCTTGATGCCTTGATGATTTATCCTTCGATCTTTGCATTCGGTCTCGTGGCATTCGGTTTTCTTGGAATGGGTCCTGTTACAATTGCAGTTGATAGCTATGGTCCGGTAACAGATAACGCACAGAGTATTTATGAACTATCTCTGATTGAAGAGAATCCGGACGCAGCAACTGAAATTCAGAGGGATTTTGGTTTTAAACCTGATTTTGAAAACGCGAAACACTATCTCGAGGCCAATGACGGAGCCGGAAATACTTTTAAGGCAACAGCAAAACCTGTCCTTATCGGAACTGCTGTTGTAGGAGCTACTACGATGATTTTCTCTCTGATTCTTGTCATCAAACAGAAATTTGGTATTGAACCTGAGACGATTCTTAATATTCTTAATCCTTATACAATTTTGGGTTTCCTTGCAGGTGGCACTGTTATTTATTGGTTTACAGGTGCATCTATTCAGGCTGTAACTACCGGAGCTTATCGTGCTGTCGAATATATTAAGAAAAACATTCAACTTGATGAGGGTGCAGATAGTAGTGCTTCGATCGAAACTTCAAAAGAAGTTGTTAAGATTTGCACACAATACGCTCAAACTGGTATGTTTAATATATTTATAGCTATCTTCTCATTTGCTCTCGCATTTGCTTTCTTTGCCGGATATCGTGATATAGCAGCAAAAACAGCTACACATATGTATGCAGCAACCTCTTTCTTTGTAAGTTATCTGATCTCGATTGCTGTATTTGGACTTTTTCAGGCACTCTTCATGGCAAATGCCGGAGGTGCATGGGATAATGCCAAGAAGGTTGTTGAAGTTGATTTGCGCGAGAAGGGAACTCCTCTTCATGAAGCATCCATTGTAGGTGATACAGTGGGTGATCCATTCAAGGACACCTCATCCGTTGCTCTAAACCCAATTATCAAGTTTACAACACTATTTGGATTACTTGCAATGGAAATAGCGATTTCTGACAGTTTCTTTAGTGTAGCTCCTTATGTAGGAGGAGTATTTTTTGCAATCGCACTATATTTTGTTTACCGTTCATTTTATAAAATGCGGATTGTTAAATAATCGGCAATCAATATCTACCTTATTTATTTAACAATCTTTAAGGTCTATTGAATTATCTTAACCAAATTCTAACGCATATTTGTGATGTAAGAGTAAAGCACTTTTTTTCATAGATTTTGGTTAGGTTAACATAGGGCACCCTCAAAAGGGGTGCCTTTTGTTTTAATTTTGAATAAAATCCTGATAGAAATAATAAATTTGTAAATTTTGGTATCTCTACTAAAAAAAATGAGTTTATTGAATTATTCCAATAAACTCATTTTAAATTCTTACTGAGATTCAGTTACAGGATAGCACTTTTAAGCAAAAGATCAGTAAGATTACAATCCTAATAAAATCTCACCTTCACTCTTACCATTAAAGAGAAGTTTTGAAGGATTCTCAATAAGTTCCTTTATCTTAACCAGAAAGCCAACCGAATCTTTGCCATCGATTAATCGGTGGTCATAGGAGAGAGCAACATACATCATAGGTCGGATTTCAACTTTCCCGTTGACTGCAATTGGCCGGTCTTTAATAGAATGCATACCGAGTATTGCACTTTGAGGAGGATTAATGATTGGTGTTGACATGAGAGATCCGAAGACACCTCCATTTGTTATTGTAAAAGTACCTCCGGTCATTTCCTGGACTGTCAACTTCTTGTCTCTGGCTTTTTCAGCAAGCTCTTTGATCTCACCTTCCAGAGAACTAATACTCTTGGTTTCTACATTTCGGATAACAGGAACCATCAGCCCTTTTGGTGTTTGAACCGCAATTCCAATATCATGAAATTTAGGAGTCAATATTTCATCACCCTCAATTAATGAGTTTACTGTAGGGTGACTTGATAAAGCTGAGCTGGCTGCCTTGGTGAAAAATGACATAAATCCAATCTTATATCCGTATTTCTCCAGGAATGGTTGCTGATATTTTTTTCTGAGTTCCATTAATTCAGTCATATCAATCTCATTGAAGGTCGTGAGCATTGCTGTCTCGTTCTTTACTGCAACGAGGCGCTGACTTAGTTTACGACGAAGCGGGGACATTGGAATTTTCTCAATATCACGGCTCGCTGCTAAAGTTTGCCCAACAGAAATTTCATTTTGGATTCCAAGAACTGCCTCGACATCCTTGCGGACAATCCTACGTAATCCATTGACAATATCATCAATGCTCAAACCGGAATCTTTCATAACTGCTTTTGCAGCCGGAGTAATTTTAATTTGACTGTTTTCAGCTTTTAAAACCTCTGGTTCGGGATTTGCAATCTCTGGAATTAATTTAGAATATTTAGAAGGGGCTTCAGCTTCTGATTTTTCCTGAGGATCTCTATTTAACAGTATAGAAGCGTTACTGGCAGGCTGGATGCTATCATCACTATCGATTGTACATGCAACAGATCCTACTGTGGCTTTTTCTCCTTCTTTAACTAATATTCGTAAAATTCCGGATGAAGTAGCTGCAATTGAAAGAGTAGCTTTATCAGATTCGATTTCAGCTATTTCCTGATTTACATTTACATAGGATCCATCATTGGCAAGCCATTTACCGATTTCAACTTCTGTTATTGATTCTCCCGGAGAGGGAATCTTGATTTCAAAAATCATGAGAGATATATTAAATTTCTTTAATTAAACACAGTATTTAAAATTCGTTCAAGGCTTCTCTTATGTTTTTCAAGAAGCCCTGTTGCCGGGCTGGCACTTTCGGCTCTGCTAATTAATTCGAGCTGAAGGTCTGGGTACTTTCTGGCGATATACGGCCATACACCCATATTGCCCGGTTCATCCTGCACCCACAGAACCCGTTTGGCATTTGGGTTATGAAAAATTATCGATCTTATCTCCTCAGCTGGGAAAGGATATAATTGTTCGATGCGTATGATAGCAAAATTTTTACGTTCTAGTTTCTCCCTGCGTTCCAGAAGCTCATAATATATCTTACCTGAGGTAAAAACAAGTACTTCAGCTTTTCCAGGCAAAACCTTTTCATCACCAATTATCTCCATGAATTCATGTGAGGTAAGATGACTGACCGGTGAAATTACCAAAGGATGTCTAAGTAAACTTTTTGGTGTAAAAACAATCATTGGAATCCTTATATTACCCAAGACCTGTCTTCTTAACAAATGAAACATATTTGCCGGAGTGGTAGGCATCATTACCTGCATATTGTAATTTGTACACAAGGATAACATTCTCTCCACTCTTCCACTTGAATGTTCAGAACCTTGTCCTTCATAGCCATGTGGAAGGAATAAAACAAGTCCGTTCATCAAGCCCCATTTCTCACCTGCAGAGCTAATATACTGATCAATAATAACTTGTGCAACATTACTAAAGTCACCAAATTGAGCCTCCCAGATTGTTAATCCCTTAGGGTAAAATAGCGAATAACCATATTCAAATCCCATAACACCATATTCGTTGAGGGGAGAATTGAATACACTAAATTTTGCCTGGTCAGGAGCAATATTCTTAAGCGGATAATATTTCTCATTTCCTTCCTCCATTACAATTGCTGCGTGGCGATGTGAAAAGGTTCCTCTTTCACAATCCTGACCACTCAGACGAACAGGAATTCCCTCTGAGAGGAGAGTGGCAAAAGCAAGCTGCTCAGCTAAGGCCCAATCGACTTTATTATCTTCAATAAGCTGACGACGGTCAGAAAGTAGTTTAACAATTTTTCCAAAAAAATTCGTTTCGTCAGGAAGGGTGTTTATTTGTATTGCTAACTCCTTTAATTTATTTTCAGAGACACCTGTTGGAGTAAAATTTTGTTCTGCCGGTTCAGGAAACCGGTATGATTTATACTCCTCTACCAGAAAACTCCTTATTTTTACCTTTTCAATACTCTTACTAATCTCGTATTTTTCCTCTAAATGTTGATTAAAAGCCTCTATATCTTCTAAAATCTCCTTTTGAGTCATAACTCCAGATGCAATGAGTTTATTTGCATATACATCCCGTGGATTTGGATGTTGTGCAATTGCCTTATATAGAAAAGGTTGAGTAAATCTTGGCTCATCTCCCTCATTATGTCCGTATTTCCGATACGATAAGATATCGATGAATACATCACAATGAAAATGCTGACGGAATTCCAGAGCAAGTTTAACTGTAAAAATAATAGCCTCCGCATCATCTCCGTTCACATGGAATACGGGTGACCGGGTAATTTTGGCAACATCTGTGCAATAAGTACTCGATCTTGCATCCAGATAATCAGTAGTAAATCCTATTTGATTGTTTACAACTATGTGAATTGTTCCACCAGTTTTGTAACCTGATAATAATGACATTTGAACGACTTCGTAGACAACGCCCTGACCCGCTATTGCAGCATCGCCATGAATCACTATGGGTGCAATTTTATCGAAGTTGCTATTATGAATAAAATCGATTTTTGCTCTCACCATCCCTTCTGCCAATGGTGCTACGGTTTCCAGGTGAGAAGGATTAGGAAGCAAACTGAGTTTAACCTTTGAACCATTTTTCGTAGTAACCACTTTATCGAAACCCAGATGATATTTCACATCTCCAAGCACTATACCATCTTCATATTCAGTAGCATAGAATTCTTTGAAAATATTTTCATAGGGTTTCTCCATGATATTTGCCAGAACATTCAAACGTCCTCTGTGTGAAATACCAATTACATACTCTTCAAGTCCCAGGGTAACTCCATGCTCAATAATGGCATTTAAAGCTGGAATAAGGCCTTCGGTACCTTCCAGAGAAAACCGCTTGGCTCCGACAAATTTCTTATGGATGAAATTTTCAAAACCTGCGGCTTCTTTCAGATGTTTGAAAATCTCCCTTTGATCTTCATTACGCAGTTTTTCGCTGTTTCTGGAGCTTTCCATTCTTAGCTTTAGCCAGTCAATCACTTCAGGCTGACGCATATACAAATATTCAACACCAATTGATTCGCAATAGGTTTGCTCAAGGTGAGCTATTATATCACTTAGTGAGGCAGGTCCGATACCGATCTCTTTTCCGGCTTCAAATACACCCTTCAAGTCGTTTTCTTCCAGTCCAAAATTTCGGTAATCCAGCGTCGGGGTATATTGTCTCCGTCTTCTTACAGGGTTGGTTCGCGTAAACAGGTGCCCACGTTGACGGTATCCATTTATCAGATTTAGTATACAAAACTCTTTTTCCAATTGACTTTTGTCAACTAACTCCTTGGATTTTGAATCATAAGATTTACGGGCAAGTTCAAATCCTTCAAAGAAGTTACGCCAGCTTTCGTCTAAATCCTGAGGGTTATTAAGATAATTGGTGTATAATTCTTCTATTGCACCGATTTCATGATTTCCTACCTGAGAGAATTTATCCATTTTTTAATTTTAATTCCGTTACAATTACAAATAAATTACAGAGATGTTCAACGATTGGTCCTATTTTAAACACTCTAATATTGTTATTCAAAATAACAACCAATTTAAAAATATTTCGTCTGAATTTACTATTTCTTTGGCGAATAAGTTAAACTCGACAAAGTAACTGAATATTTACTTATTTTTACTCTTTATTGTTAAATTAGATGGGTTATGAAAGGATTTTTAAATCAAGTGGCGTCTCATTTGTTTAAAATACATGATAACAATATTAATAAATTAACACTTGTTTTTCCGAACAGGCGCGGAGGTGTGTTTTTTAAAAATTATCTGAATAATCTGGTTGAAGTACCCATAATTTCACCCGGGACGATCACAATAAACGAATTGTTTTCAGAACTCTCAGATTTACATGTTCCTGATCGTTTAAGTCTTATATTTAGATTGTATAAAGTCTATTGCGAATTTTCAGAATCAAAAGAGCCTTTCGATGATTTCTATTATTGGGGAGAGATGCTGCTCGCTGATTTTGATCAGGTTGATAAATATCTTGCAGATGCAAATGTGTTATTTACAAATGTCACTGATCTAAAGGAGATTGATGAACATTTTAATGGCATGAACAGTGACCAAAAAGAACTTTTTGGCAATTTCTGGCGAACTCTTTCTGATACAAATAAAACACCAAACCAGCAGGAATTTATTAGATTATGGAAAGATTTGACTGAAGTTTATACGAAATTTAAATATTCCCTGCATCAGGAAGGACTTGCTTATGAGGGGATGTTATACAGAGAAGTGGTTGAAAGTAAAATTTCCGGTGGTCACAGTGCATTCGAAGGAAAATACTTCATATTTATTGGTTTTAATGCACTAAACAGTTGTGAAGAAGTGCTGTTTGATAATCTTCTGGAGAATAAAAGAGCCGAATTTTATTGGGATTTTGACAAGTATTATCTGGAGGATGTCACACAGGAAGCGGGATATTTCATGCGTCGGAATATTGTGAGATTTCCACAAGCTGCCTTTATCCATGAGAATGATTCTTTAAAATCTTTATCAAAATCGATGAAAATTGTGAATATTTCTTCACAAGTCGGCCAGGCACAGGTTGCAGCAAATGAACTTAGTCAAAAACCTGAGCGGGATCAGGATTTTGATGAAACTGCGGTGATACTTTGTGACGAAGAATTATTACTTCCTGTGATAGGCTCCTTGTCTGAAAAGATTGGCAAAGTAAACGTTACTATGGGTTATCCGCTCAAAATGACACCAGTTTTCAGTCTGATTGCTCAATTAATCATCCTGCAGAAGAATGTCAGATCTGAAGGAGAGAGGCTCTTTTTTTATAATAATGATGTCATTCAGGTTCTTAATCATCAGCTCGTGATCGATTTTGATCCACCTTTAATTAAAAGTCTAATTGATAAGATCTTAAAGGATAATATTATCTATATTGAGGATACGATTTTAAATAAAAACTCTTTCCTCCAACGATTTTTTTATATTCCTAAAGATATTGCAGGGCTGTCAGACTATTTTCAGGAAATCATAAAAGTGATCTTTTCTCATTGGCAATCAGTTGAAAATGAAAACTTAAATGATGAATTAAACCTTAACTCAAATCCCCGGCAACCTAAAAATTCAATTATCTATAGCGAATACCTCTACCGGTCGTATCTTGCTGTAAAGAGGCTCAAATATATACTTGTAAATGATGGAGCAAAGGTCTTTAAGTCAGACAATTTCATTTCAAAAGAATCTTTTTTCCGTTTTTTGAGCCAGTATTTGAGCAATGTTACAATTCCATTCGAAGGTGAACCCCTTGAAGGATTGCAGATTATGGGTATACTTGAAACAAGGGCCCTTGATTTCAAGAATCTTATTTTTCTTTCGATGAATGAAGGTATTATGCCTAAAATATCATCTTCCGGGTCATTCATACCTTATAATCTGCGAAGGGTATTTGGCTTACCAACAATCGAGGAACAAAATGCGATGTATGCATATTACTTTTACAGGCTTCTTCAACGTGCAGAAAACATAACCTTTGTATATGATTCCGGGGTTAACGGCTTATTTTCAGGTGAAAAAAGCAGGTATCTCTATCAATTGCAATTGGAATCGAACTTTAAAATTGAAGAATTAAATATTGTTTTTGATCTGGAAAATAGTGCAATTCAGGCAATAACAATTGAAAAAGATGCAAAGGTGATGACGCGTCTAAACGATTATTTGAATACGAAGAAAACTTTAACTCCCAGTGCAATAGATAAATACTTAACCTGTCAGTTGCAATTTTATTTTCGGTATTCAGCAGGAATTTTCGAACCGGATGAGATTTCAGAAGAGGTGGATTCTAAGATATTTGGACTCTTGTTTCATGATGCTATGGAACAAATATATAAACCATTCATAGGCAGGAAAGTTATTAGTACGGATATTAATAAAATTTTGAACGACCAGGAAAGCATAAGCGAGATTATAAAGAATTCATTTAACAAGGTATACTTTAAAGGAAACCAACAAATTGAAGAATTTTCGCTAACCGGACGTAACTGGCTAATTTATGAGGTTGTAAAAAAGTACATTAATCAATTGTTAATTGTTGACTTAAAACGGACCCCATTTGAAATTAATGCGCTTGAAGAAAAGGTAAATACATCGTTTACAATAAATAATTCCGAACAGACTGTTACTATAGGTGGGACAATTGATCGTCTGGATCTTTCCGGCAATATTGCATATATCTTTGATTATAAGACGGGTAAAACAGATTTAAATTTTTCGGAGTTACAGTCTCTTTTCGATAGAAACAATAAAACCCGGAATAAGGGAGCATTTCAAACGCTTGTATATTCTTATGTATTATATAAAAGCCGGCCCGGGCTGACCCAGATTTATCCTGGCATTTATTCGTTACGTGGAATTTTTGAAGAAAATTTTTACCCCTTGTTACGCTCAAAAGAATCAGGCAATAATGTGGTTGAATTTATTTCTGTATCAGAATCATTTGAAACTTTGTTCAGACAGCTTCTGGAAGAGATTTTTAACCCATTATTACCCTTTGTGCAAACTACAAATGAAGAGAACTGTAAATATTGCTCATACCGGCAGATATGTCGCAGATAGCAATTTTATTTATCAGGAATTAAATATTCAACATATCAGGACGAATCTTTTTTGTTCTTTCGTAGGCCTGATCATGTTTCCATTCATCAATGAGCTGGTCGTTTCCCGACAGCAGTATGTCCGGGACACGCCATCCTTTATATTCTGCCGGTCTTGTATACACAGGTGGCGTTAATAATCCATCCTGAAAAGAATCCGTAAGGGCCGAGGTTTCATCAGAAAGTACACCAGGAATTAACCGTACAATTGCATCTGAAACAATGGCTGCGGCTAATTCACCACCTGTAAGAACGTAATCCCCGATCGATAGCTCCATAGTAATCAGATTATCACGAACTCTCTGATCGACACCTTTATAGTGTCCGCACAGTAAAATCAGGTTTTTCTTTAAAGACAACCTGTTTGCATCCTGTTGTACAAACTGGCGCGCATCCGGAGTAAGAAAAATCACTTCATCATAATCCCTTTGGCTTTTTAATTCACTTATCGCCTTATCAATAGGTTCAATACACATCACCATTCCAGCACCTTTACTAAAGGCATAGTCGTCAACACGCTTGTGCTTGTCTGTTGACCAGTCTCTGATATTGTGGATATAAATTTCGGCTAATGCTTTATCTCTTGCCCTTTTAAGAATAGAGTGATTAAAAGGGCTTTCCAGTAATTCAGGTACAACGGTAAGAATATCTATTCGCATAGTTAAATTTTTACAAAAGTATCATTCCAAAATGATCTTAGCAATCGGCTGCGGTTAATTAGTCACAACTTGATTTGATAATAAAATGACATTATGTCTGATGAATTATGACAAAAATGACAATATGTCTTGTTTTTTAATCATATAAATCTTTAATTGAGGTTTGGCACATCAATTGAAAGGGTAGAGTCAGAATAAATATAGATTTTAGTGTTAAACAATTTAAACAAAAAAGTTATGAATTTACTGAGATTTTCAAGACCTGCGGGTTACAATTATTTTTTAGACAATGGATTTAATAGTCTTTTCAGAGATTTAGAGAATGAAAACTGTTTTGTAACTCCTTCGGCCAATGTAATTGAAACAAAGGAGGATTTTAAGATTGAACTTTCTGTCGCCGGTTTTACGAAGGAGCAAATTACAATTCAATTTCAGGATAACCTTCTGATTGTGAAAGGAAAAAGTGAAGATCAGCCAAATGAAAACGAAAAATTCCTTACCCGGGAATTCGGATTTAAAAGGATTGTGAGGCGCTTTTCGTTACCTAAAACAGTTGATCCCGAATTAATCAGCGCAAGCTCGTCCAACGGCGTTTTAACGATCGTTATTCCCAAAAAAACGGAGGATAAGGAAAAGGAACTAAAAGAAATTGTTATCAATTAATTTTATAAAGTATTAATATTAAATTGTTTAAAGGGCTTGCGGTAATATTCTGCAGCCCTTTGCTTTTTGGGGCTTAAAATATGTTTTCGAATTAGTTGAGGATTAGCCGGTAAATATCTATTTTCGTGGAAAATAATTATTGTATACATCCTGGCTTAATCGCCGTAATGAAATTGCAGATGGAATCTAAGGAATTAAAACAAAGCACAGCATCCGATGAAAATGAGTTACCCGATAATGGTGCAGAAACACCTAATATTGAGGGATTTGTTAATATTGAAAACGATAAGAAAATAGTGGATGAAGTGGAAGTAGCTTCAGCTGTGGAATTATCAGAGTCGATTGCCGATCCTGTAATTGAAGAGGTAGAGACACCTGTTATTGATTTAAAGAGTATTCCAATGCCGGTTTCAGAGGTTGCAGGAACAAGTGAAAATACATTAATAGACCAGATCGTGCAGATTCCTCAGGATATTGAGGAGGACGATGATCTTTTCAGTGACGGAGAGCCGGACACACACCTAATTCCTGTACATGATTATTCATCATACAGTAAAGTTCAGTTAGTTAATACTTTACGGAAAATTTTATCGGAAAGTACAACCGAAGAAATCAGACCTCATGCTGAAGCGATTAAGGGATGCTTTTATAAAATCCGAAACATTGAAATACAGGAACAAAAACTGGCATTCACAGCCGAAGGAAATGATGAAGAATTGTTTGAACCAAAAGAAGATGTTCAGGAGGCGGAATTAAAAGATTTACTTAAAGAATATAAGAATCTTCGTGCTGAATTGAATAAAAAGCAGGAAGCCGTCAAAGAAGAAAATTACCATAAGAAACTTGCTATAATTGAGGAGATTAAATCATTGATAAACAGTGAGGAATCCATAAACATGACATTTCAGGAGTTTAATAATCTTCAGGATAAATGGAAGAATATTGGACAGGTACCTCAAACCAGGGTTAAGGATTTATGGGAGAATTATCACTATAATGTTGAATTGTTCTATGACTTTGTGAAGATTAACCGTGAGCTTCGTGATTTAGATCTTCGCAGGAATATGGATGAGAAAAATAAGCTTTGCCTTAAAGCAGAGCAGCTGGCAGCTTCAGCCGATTCGGAGGCCTTGTCGACTTTCCGCGAGCTGCAGAAATTACATGAATCCTGGCGTGAAATTGGTCCTGTACCCAGAGAGAGTAAACAAGAGTTGTGGGAGCGGTTTAAATCTGCAACGACATTAATAAATAAACGATATCAGCAATTTTTTGAGCTCGAACGATCTTCACAAAAGGAACAGCTACTTAAGAAGATTGAGCTTTGCGAAATGGCTGAACAATATTGCAAATTTACTTCGGACAATCCACGGGAGTGGAATGATATTACTGAGAAAGTTATTGCATTACAGGAAGCTTGGAAGAATTCCGGATTTGGTCCCCGAAAAGAGAATGCAAAAGTCTGGGAACGTTTCAGAGCGGCAAATGACACTTTTTTCCAAAACAAACGTGATTTCTGGAATAAAAGTAAAGATCAGCTGAATAAGAATTTAGCTCTTAAAACAGAAATTTGCGAGCAGGCTGAAAAATTAAAGGAATCTGACGACTGGAAGGCCACAACAGATAAGCTCATTGCTCTTCAAAAGAAATGGAAAGAAGTTGGACCCGTGCCCAGAAAGCAATCTGAGCTGATATGGAAAAGATTCAGAAGTGCATGCGATGAGTTCTTTAACCATAAAACCACTCATTTTTCCGGAGTAACAGACGATCAGGATGAGAATTACAAAGCCAAAAAAGCTTTACTGGTTGAAATTGAAAATTTTAAACCTGGTGGAAACTCTAAGACAGATTTGGAAGTTTTGAAGAAGTTTCAGGAGAGGTGGTCTGAAATAGGTTTTGTACCATTTCGTAAAAAGGAGGAGTTACAAACACGCTATCATACCCTCATTGACAGTCATTTTGATCAGTTAAAGTTGGATGACCAGGATATGGGTCTCTATAAATTCAAAAGTAAGATTGAACATTTAGCCTCTCAGCCCCGGGGCTGGTCCAAGATTAACCTTGATCGGGATCGTTTGGCACAACAGTTAAAACAGCTTGAAATTGACATAAATACACTTAGTAATAATGTAGGATTCTTCGGATCCAGTAAAGGAGCTCAATCCCTTATTCAAGGTGTGAATCTCCAAATGGAAAAGATCAGAGTTCAGATTGATTATATTAAGGAAAAATTAAAAATTATTGATTCCCAGGAAGAAATTAATTAGTGAATCAATTCCAAACTTTTAGAATGGATAAAAAATTATAAATGTGGCCACAACCAAGTATATATTCGTAACAGGCGGTGTGACCTCTTCGCTCGGTAAAGGGATTATTGCATCTTCATTGGCGAAACTTCTTCAGGCAAGAGGATATAGAGTTACAATTCAGAAATTAGACCCCTACATTAACGTTGATCCGGGAACATTAAATCCCTATGAACATGGTGAATGCTTTGTAACAGAGGATGGTGCAGAAACAGATCTCGATTTGGGCCACTACGAAAGATTTCTTAATTCGCCTACCTCGCAAGCCAATAATGTTACCACCGGGAGAATATATCAGTCTGTAATCAATAAGGAGCGACATGGTGTTTATTTAGGAAAGACTGTTCAGATTATTCCCCATATTACGGATGAGATAAAAAAATATATTAAATATCTTGGCTCAAAGAAAAAGTTTGATGTCGTTATATCTGAAATAGGAGGGACCGTTGGTGATATTGAATCCTTGCCTTTCATTGAAGCTGTAAGACAGTTGAAGTGGGAACTTGGAAGTGACGCACTGTTTATTCACCTTACACTTGTTCCTTACCTTTCGGCTACAGGCGAATTGAAAACAAAACCTACTCAGCATTCGGTTAAGGCATTGCTCGAAAACGGTGTTCAACCGGATGTCCTGATATTAAGAACCGAACATCCTCTTTCACCGGGGTTGAAAGAAAAAGTGGCTCTTTTCTGTAATGTTAATAAGGAAGCTGTGATTGAATCGATCGATGTATCAACGATTTACGAAGTTCCTATTAAGATGAAGGAAGAAAAACTTGATGAGACAGTTCTTAAAAAGTTAGGTTTACCTCTCGGAATACCTCCGGTCCTGGAAAATTGGAATAATTTTCTTCTGCGATACAAGAACCCTAAAAAGGAGATTAAAATAGCCCTTGTTGGTAAGTACGTGGAACTTCATGACGCTTATAAATCCATTTCTGAAGCGCTTATACATTCAGGTGCGGCCAATGAGTGTCGTGTAATTATTGAATGGATTCATTCAGAGCGTATTAATGAAGATAATGTTGACAGAAAATTAAAAGGTTGTGCAGGCATTATTATTGCTCCCGGGTTTGGCCATCGCGGAATTGAAGGTAAAATTGTTGCGGCAAAATATGCAAGACTAAAAAAAGTACCATTCTTTGGAATTTGCCTCGGAATGCAGATTGCTGTAATTGAATTTGCACGTAATGTATTAAAGTTGTGTGATGCCGATTCCACAGAAATGAATGAGGGTACGAAATATCCTGTAATCGACCTGATGGAAGAGCAAAAAGAAATTACAGATAAAGGAGGAACCATGCGTTTAGGAGCCTATGCGTGTCAGTTAAAACGGGATTCCAAGGCTTACATTGCTTATGGTAAATCAAAAATCACCGAAAGACACAGGCATCGGTATGAGTTTAATGACGCTTTTTTGAAAAAATTTGAAGATGCTGGTTTGAAAGCAGTTGGAATCAATCCGGAGACCAGGCTGGTTGAGGTGATTGAAATTCCTGATCATCCCTGGTTTGTTGGTGTTCAGTTCCATCCCGAATATAGCAGCACTGTATTGCAACCCCACCCTCTGTTCGTTGCATTTATAAAATCAGTACTTGATAATTCTAAATAAAAAATACCATTTCATAATTTATGGATAAAAATACGATTACAGGCCTTGCCCTGATATTTTTGATTCTTATAACTTTTAGTTATTTTAATAAACCCTCCGAAAGCCAGATTGAAGCAGAGAAGAGACAGCGTGATTCAATTGTTCAGGTAGCAGCTGAAAATACCAGACAGGAAGAAATCAAGGCAAAGGAGGCGGCTCAGCTGTCATTACAGGCAAAAACGGCCGTTACAGACAGCGTGGGGAAAGCTCAGGTTAACAATGAACTTAAAAATCTTTACGGAGTATTTTCCGAATCGGTAAAGGGAACTGAGCATTTTATTACTCTGGAAAATAATCTGATGAAAATCAGGCTCTCCAACAAGGGTGGAAAGATATATTCCGTTGAATTGAAGGGATATAAAAGATTTAATGAGAAACCTTTGGTTTTATTTGAAGGGGATAAAAATCGGTTTGGATTGAATTTCTTCTCTCAAAATAAAAGTATTCAGACTGATCAGTTCTTCTTTGTTCCTTCAATAAGTGATACAATACTCACAGTTTCAGGAAACCCGGTCGCAAAAGGTAAGGAAGGACGCGAAAAGTTCAATACAAAGGGTCAGGAGGCTTCAAAATCGGTTACTATGCGTCTTGATGCAGGTAACGGAGTATCTGTAGAGTACACGTATACACTTAATTATAACTCTTTTATGGTCGGTTTTGATATTCATACAACTGGTCTTAAAAATGTTATGGGAGCCAATTCAAACTATATCAACTTTGCATGGAGTATGGAGCTTCCACGTCAGGAAAAGGTTTCAAAGTTTGGAGAAGATAATTATGCAACCACATACTTTAAATATTTCAAGGATGAGGTTGACAAAATCGCTCCAACGAAATCTGAAACAAAGGCATTAACAACAAAAGTTGAATGGGTGAGTTTTAAAACGCTCTTCTTCTCATCGGCTTTAATTGCAAATAAACCTTTCCTGAATGGGCAGGTAAGTACGAAAAAAAGAGATAAAGATCCCTCTTATGTATCTGACATGACGGCAGATCTTACTATTCCCCTTGATAATTCTGGTAGTGAAACATTCCCTGCCCGCTTTTATTTTGGCCCGAATCAGTATAATACACTAAAACAATATAATGTTAGTCTCGAAGAGGAATTATCCCTTGGCTGGACGGTAATTGGTTGGGTTAATAAAGTTATAATTATTCCTGCTTTTGATTTTTTAAGGAGATACATCACCAATTTTGGATTAATCATCTTGTTACTTACAATTTATGTTAAGTTGATAGTTGCTCCGTTTACTTACAAATCCTATATTTCTCAGGCTAAAATGAGATTACTAAAGCCTGAAATCGAGGAGATTCAAAAGAAATTCGGCGAAGATAAAAAAATGGAATCGCAACAGGCAGTAATGGCACTTTATAAGAAAGCGGGTGTAAATCCGATGGGTGGTTGTCTTCCGATGCTCTTCCAGATGCCAATTCTTGTGGCTATGTTCTATTTCTTTCCAATCTCAATAGAATTAAGACAACAGAGTTTTCTTTGGGCGCATGACCTGTCATCTTTTGATTCCATTATGACGCTACCCTTTGAAATTCCCTGGTATGGAAGTCATGTAAGTCTTTTCTGCTTACTTATGACAGTAACTAACATCCTGTATGTAAAGTATAATAATGAAATGAGTTCTGCAGGAACCCAGCAGATGCCAGGTATGAAAACTATGATGTATTTGATGCCGGTGATGTTCCTGTTTATTTTTAACAGTTATGCGTCAGGACTTAGTTTATACTATTTCTTATCCCTTGTCTTTACATTTGTTCAAATGTTCATCTTTAAAAAGCTTATTAACGAGGATGAGATCCATGCACAGTTAAAGGCAAAGCAAAAAATGCCTGTAACAAAGTCAAAATTTCAGACTAGACTCGAGGAGATGTCAAAACAACGAAATGTTCCTCAGAAGAAAAAATAATAAAAAAACCGCTCCTCAAATGAGCGGTTTTTTTATTCCCTTTCGAATCATTTTATTTTGAACTCAATATCAAATCTTTTAAGCATTCATTGCAAAGACATTCATCATAATGTGAGGCGATATATTCAATCGTTTCTTCGGGAACAGGCAAATCAAAACATGGGCAGTGAGGTGTTCCCGTACAAATATGCATATCTCCGCATTTGGCGCAGGATACGGGATCAAACTTTGAATTCATTATTTTAAGTAAAAATTTAAATTAAAAGAACACCTCTGTCCGAATATCTGACGGAAGAATTCCACTTTCTTCAAGGAGTTCAGTAACCTCATTTACCATAGCTGAATTCCCGCAGATGTAGTATACTGAATCTTTTCTAATCCCGTGTTTCTTTAGATAACCGGTTACACGTCCATGATAATTTTCCCCATGCTCGCGCGATGTGCACAGATGATAGCAATCATTTTTAAAAGATCCGGATTCATAGCCCTCCTTGAGATACTTCACACCATGAATAATATCATAATCGAGCTCAGGATTGGATAAAATTATACTATGAAATGGTGATATCCCTGTGCCGGTTGCCACAAAAGTATAATGTTTCAACTGCTCATTCAGACTATCTCTAAGAACAAAGAAACCAAAGGGTCCTGTAATCTCAACTTTGGTTCCCACTTTGAGGTATTTAAGCTCCCTGGATACTTCACCAGTTTCAATTTCCTTGATTAACAGGTCAATAGTAGGGGATTCTTCAGGACTGTAAATGGAATATTCACGTGCCTTATATTCGCCAGGAACATTTAAAACAAGGTATTGCCCAGCTTTAAACTCAAAATCGGCTTTTTCTAATCGCAGGATATAAGTTGATTCAGTTATATTCTTTATTTCAAGTATTTTACTATATGTTATCTTTTTCTTCACTTTAAAATTACTTAAGCATTTATATGTTTCTCAGCGTGGTACGAGGAGCGGACTAAAGGACTACTCTCAACCATACTAAATCCTTTTTGAATTGCCGCCTCCCGGTATTTGATGAATACTTCCGGTTTTACGAATTCTTCAATCTTAAGGTGATGTGAAGTTGGCTGAAGATATTGACCAATTGTCAACACCCTGCATCCTGCTTTGAGTAAATCATCCATTGTCTCAAATACCTCGTCTTCAGTTTCACCCAGACCAACCATAATTCCGGATTTAGAAACAATCCCGGAATTTGATATAATCCCAATGACTTTAAGGCTTCTTTCATAACGCGCTATATCCCTGACTTTTGGCGTAAGTCTTCTAACAGTTTCAAGGTTATGTGATATAACCTCTGGTTTGGCATCAATAATTTGCTGAATCAACCCAGGATTAGCATAAAAATCGGGAATTAAAGTTTCGATAGTAATTCCAGGATTTATCTCCTTGATAGTCTTTATTGTAAGTGCCCAGAAAGCAGCACCTCCATCGTCCAGGTCATCCCGCGTTACAGAAGTTATTACACAATGTTTTATTTTAAGTGCCTTAATTGTTTCTGATAGCCTTTGTGGTTCTTCATAATCAACTGCATCCGGAATCATGTTTTTGACATCACAAAATCTGCAATTTCGGGTACATTTATCACCTAATATCATGAAGCTTGCAGTAGATGCACCCCAGCATTCCGACTTATTCGGGCAGTTTCCACTTACACA
Source organism: uncultured Bacteroidia bacterium (assembly GCA_903850335.1). Classification (GTDB taxonomy): domain Bacteria; phylum Bacteroidota; class Bacteroidia; order Bacteroidales; family Prolixibacteraceae; genus JAAFHB01. The sequence goes on from CAINLJ010000271.1 coordinate 94,373, forward strand.
GATCGTATTCAATTGCAGATTGGCTGCTAAATTTTTCAACTCAATATATTTCTTACCTGAGGGTAATGGGGTTTTCATCCAATCAGGTAGTCTGCGGGTTGTGGTACTCATAATTATTTTATATACTGTAAAATGACTATAAAATTTGATTTGTTTCTTTCAGATTAAACAACAGAATATTCAAGTTGGTTTAAATTAAAGTATGATTCAGCCTTTCCCTTGTCAGATGCAATGCCCAGAATATAACCTCCACCTCCTGATCCGCAAATCTTTAAGTAAAAATCACCGGTATTAATTCCATAAATAAAATGATTAATCATATGATCTGGAATAAGGTAAGAAAAGGTTGAAAGCTGAAATTTTGAATATTTCTCCAAATAGAATTCAAATTCAGGCAGATCATTTGATAACAGAGCATCGATTGTTTTATTTATCAGTGGAATGTACTCGTTGTCAATCATCCTCTTAAAATTGCTCTCTTTATACCGTTCCAGAAAAAAACTGACAAGATTTCCGGTATTTCCTGGCAATTTCGAGTTTATTATAAATATGCAATAGGTTCTCCGAAATTGAGATAGATCAGTATCAGGTGCAGCCGGATATCGGTTATCAAACAGGATTGGCCTTTTTAACCACGACGTAAGTGGATCAATTCCCGAACTCATTCCATGAAAACAAGACTCAATTTTAGCCAGATTATCCTTATTTAACTGAATATCAGATTTATCTGTGCCATCGGAATACTTGTCATAAATTGCTGCGGTTAATGCTCCGGAACTTCCTAATCCTGAACCCGATGGAATTGAAGATTTAAAATAAATACCTTTCAGAATGTCCTTCTCAAGTTCAATAAGGTTTAGAAATTGAAACTCATCTGAGTGAACCTGGAGATAATCGTTTAATACCCGAAGTGAATTGCCTGACGCGATCTCCAATGCCCTGTTTTGATTATCCCCTTCCTCAGGAAAAGTTAAATAACCTGAATAACGATAATAGGGAATAGACAAAGCCTTTGAGCCAAGAATAATTCCATACTCGCCAAACAATATTATTTTTGAAGGGAAATCCATTTTAGTCAAACGATTCATTTGAAATTCTTTCAGGACCCTTACCTAAACAATCATCAATCCATTGTCCATCCTCACAAAAACGGACCAGGTTATTTTGAACAAAAGACAGTACTTCTTCTCGCTGATCCTCAAAGTAGATAAGATGGACATTTGGACCTGCATCTATCGTGAAAAACAAATCCGTACCTGTCGATCTCCGATACTTTCTTACCTCCTCGATGATGCTCAATGTGCCAGGCTTTAATAATAACCCGTCAGGCTCCGAAGTCATTAAAAGTGCATGCAATGCCAGTGCTTCATTTTCAGCAGTATCGGCTAATGTTTTATAATCATCCTTGCGAATAGCTTCAATAATTTTTAGCATATTATCGTTCGCCTGAATTTTACGGCCGTCCCGGTAGGGGTGATAGTTCATCAAGGCATGCCCTTTACTGCTCGATACATTTTTTTCATTGGAGCTAACGATTAAGATGATATCTCTAATCGTGTTGAGCCTGCTTCCCGGATCAACAGGGTATGGAGTGGCATATTCGTCTGATGAATTTTCTAGTGAGGGAATTTTGCCCCAGGTAACAAATCCTCCGTAGATTGATCTGGAAGCACTTCCTGATCCCAATCTAGATATAATTGAGGCTCTACGGAAAAAATCTTCGGTCTTTAACTTGTTAGCGCTAATATTTTCCTCCATTGTTACAAGGCAAAGTGCCAAAGCACACATAGATGAGGCAGACGAGGCAATACCGGCAGAGTGGGGGAATGTGTTACTACTATGGAATATCAGGTCATAATCGGGTAAAAAAGGCATTTGTGATTTCAATGAATTGAGAAGTCTCTCGGTTTTACTCTCAAATGCAAGCTGCCTTTCCCCATGAAAATAATATTCAATACTAATTGTATTTTCTAAAGTTTGTTTCTTTTTATAGGTCAGAAATGTGGATGTTGTTGATTTGTTTAAGGTTAGGCTTAATGAACCATTTTCAGGAAGCTGATTGTCCCTCTTTCCCCAGTATTTTATCAGTGCTATATTCGAAGGGGCATTCCAACCAATTATTTTCGTGTCTTCGCTCATTGTATTTATTGTTTTACAATCTCTTCAAATCTGAAAATTGTATTTAATTCTCTTTTCATAAAATAGTCCCGAACATATTCTTCCGTGGCGTTTGAAGCTACCAATATAAAATCGCCACCCCAGGCACCGAGTGATTTTATTGATCCCTTAAAATCATTGAATAATAATGATTTAACTGGTTTTATTTGAATAATATCAGCAATAATTTCTTCATGTTTCTCCATAAGAAATTGAAATTCTTCCAATTCATTTGAAGCTTCAAAATCAAGAGTCAATTCTGAAAGCGCTAATATTTGGTTCTGTTTTATACCCGAAATATCTGATTTAAGAACGCTCTCTTTAGAATTTTGCTTGCGATTAAGGTACACGAAGTAAAGTTTATCCTTAAATACAGGATTAAACTTTGAAACCCGGAAGGAAGGCTTATTATCCTCGATCTGGTAGACTATTGGAGATGAAGACCTTGCGCAGGCTATATCATACCCGGAACCATTGAATATCATATCATTAAGCTCAAACGGATCGCAATTTGCCCAAAAAGCAATATTGGAAATTAACGAACTGCTTGAACCAATTCCCCATAAAGGATTAAAATCCATAATTGAGGTAACCTCAAATTCATCATGTCCAGTCAGGAAATCTGGATTTAGATTTTTTGCGTTGGCAAGTATTTGACTCAGTGTAACGGTAAGTTCCGGATTATTTGTTTCAATTACCTGAAAGTCGGGGAGGAGAAGTATATTTTTAAACCATAAATCATTACCAATTAATGATTTCCATATTAACTTTTGATCCCCTGGAGAAGTTGAAATTGACAGATTCTGGGTAAACTTTAGAGGCAAGGCAAGCGAGAGGGCCCCTTTAAGTACCGCGTATTCTCCGGTTAGCATTAGTTTTGTTTGTGATGAGAATGATTCCATCTTTTCTAATTTCATATTTTCCTTCTCACTGATTCAATGAAGTCATTAACTGCCGAATGACTGACAGTTTTACCGTTAAAATACTCGTTCGCAAGATTTCGCTCATTTGTGTCGGTGTGAAGCAGGTTCAGGATATTTGATAAATGCATTTTCATATGGCCGGATTGAATTCCTGTTGAAACCAGCGAAGCGATGGCTGCAAAATTATTAGCGAGCCCTGAGGCTGCAGCAATCATCATGAGTTTTTGACTATCGGGATAATTCATTACTGCCAGAGCGTTTTTCACCAGGGGATGCAGTCCGGTTATACCACCCACAGTACCTATTGCCAGGGGAAGATCAAGTTCATACCTGAATGTATCATCCGTAATGGTGACGTTTGTTAATCCTCTGTATTTTCCGTCTCTTGATGCATAAGCATGAACACAAGCCTCTGTTGCCCTGAAATCATTACCTGCTGCCAAAAGTACTGCGTCCACTCCATTACAAATCCCTTTATTATGGGTTACCGCTCTCGAAACATCAAGGTTTGCTATATCAACTGCTACTTTAATTTTATAAGATAAAGAATTGTTTGTTAAGTCTTTATTCCATTCATTTAATTTTTCAACCGGACATTCTACCCAACATTTTACTCTGCAATCAGGCGTGTAATTAGACAATATAGACATAATTACTTCTACCTGCATATCGGCATTATTTAGCTCATCGAAGGATTTTAATAAATAAGCGAATTTTTCAAGGCAAGTATTTATAAAATTTGCGCCCATTGCATTACCCGTCTCAAAACTTGCATCAAGTTGATAATACTGAGGTATTTCAGAAGTCTTATTTATAATAGATAAGTCAATGATTCCTCCGCCACGATTCCTCATTTTGTCAGTTAGTTCAGCCGTGCCCTCCAATAATTTTATTTTTATTCGGGGGAAAATCTGATTAAGGTAGTCAGGGTCGCCATTCCATGTAAAATGTACTTGTCCTTTTTTTAAAGTGGAAATAATTTCAGCGTGGAATCCACCATGCCGGGCCCAGAATTTTGCAGCTTTTGAGGCCGCAGCCACAACAGAACTTTCTTCAGTAACAAATGGTACAATGTATGACTCATTATTAATTACCATATTTGTGACGATTCCTATCGGAATGGGAAAATTACCAATATAGTTTTCAATCATTTCGGTGTAAAGCCGCTGCTGATTTTCATCTGGCGCATTGTATTCCTTAAATTTAAGGGCATCTGAATCATTCAAATCAGAATGATTAACGATATAGTCGAGCCGTTGGCTAAGGCTAAATTTCGAGAATCCCGAGATTACACTCATAACAGAAATTTAAAGGGCTGGTTTTGGATTTCTAAGTGTCAGGTAATTTTGGGCCATTTTAAATCCCTCAATTTGTGTAGACACGAATTTTTGCAAAACAGAATATTCTCCCTGACTGTATTTAAGAAATGCCGATGCCTGCGCATATATTGAAGGCAGAAGAGATTTTTGAGTCAGATAATAACCGTCGAGATAGTTATGTATGCCCCCTGAAATAATAAGTTGATTACAAGCAAATTTATTACCATTCAGCACCATATCATTGATTAAATCAATCATCTCTTCAGCTGATACTCCAATATTAACAAAGGGCCGGTGTAATTCTTGCTTTATGTCAGAACTACGTTGTATTTCAACTTTTGCGAAGTTGGTTCCCCCGAAAGCACCAAATTCAATTGCTGTGAGTGGTAATTTTAAAAGTTTTTGGATGCTTTTGGGACCAAATCCCTGACCGACTTCCTTTACAATTAGCTTAAAGTCTATTTTTTCAAGAAGTTTCTCAATTGTTTCTGATGGTGGATAATGAACGGTATTTCCTTCGGGCTGCACCCACTCCTGCAATGGATTTACATGAACGATTAATCCGTCTGCTTTTAGACTTGCAACAAGGCGCCTAAGCTTGTCTGTTTCATTTCGTTCCACCATTTGTTCGATCTGGGCAATACCTAAATTTGCAAAAAGTGGATTTTCGTCCCCTAATATCGAACGGACGTCAAAATCAGCAAAGTAGGTCTCTTCGCTAAGGAGCATTCTGCAGGATCCCAACCCCATTCCCATCCCGAACTCTTTACAGGCCATGGCAAGGTTCCGGTTGATTTTACCAGACATCAGATGACCACCGGTCATACTGGATACCCAAATTGGAACTTTGATTTGTTTCCCTGCGAAGGGGATGCTATTCAAAGGTTCCGAAGGAAACCCGGCAACCATCGGTTCGTAATAAAACCTGCGATCTAATTCATTTACTAATGTTTGAGAATGAAGTGCAAGATTTATGTGGTCTGATTTTCTTTGTGAATCATCAGAAGCCTGTTCGCCTTGCAGATTATCATTCTTGCTAATTTTAGTCATTTGTCAAATGATGTAAGATTATAAAACATGGCGTGAAATAACCATTTTTAATATTTCAGAGGTACCTTCACCAATAGAAAGCAGCCTCTGATCTCTGTAAAACCGTTCAATATGATTCGACTTCAGAAATCCGAATCCGCCATGGATCTGGAGTGATTCTCCAGCTATTTCCCTGGCAATATCTGAACAATAGAGTTTAGATATAGCGGCTTGTTTACTGAAAGGCAGGCCTGCTTCTTTTAATCTGCAGGTGTGATAAAGTGTATTCCTTGCCAATTCGATTTTCATCGCCATTTCCGCGAGTTTAAAGGAAACAGATTGAAAATCTGACAATTGTTTGCCAAATTGTTTACGCTTTTGCGAATAATCCAACGCCATCTCAAAAGCACCCTGTGCCAGACCAAGACCGATCGCAGCTATTGACAACCGACCTCCGTCGAGTGTTGAGAGCATGATTTTCATACCTTCACCACGTTTGCCAAGGATATTGGAATCCGGAACCCGGCAATTCGTAAAAGTAAGCCTTCCGTTATCAACTGCACGCCACATCAATTTTCCTTTAACAGGCTCCGTTTCGTATCCTTCAGTAGACCTGTCAAGCAGGATAGCCGACAGCTCCTTACGCCCATCTGTATGGCCTGTTATAGCCTGCACAGTTATGCCAGTTGCAATGGAGGAGCAACTGTTTGTTATAAACATTTTACTTCCATTGATAATCCAATGGTTATCTTCAAGATTTGCAACTGTTTCAACCCCCTTGGCATCAGATCCGGCATTATCTTCTGTCAGTCCAAAAGCCCATAATTTTTCACCGGTGCATAATCCAGGAAGGTATTTCTTGCGTTGCTCTTCTGTGCCAAATGTATATATTGGATTTATTCCCAATGAGTTATGTGCAGCGATTGTAGCTGCCGGTGAACTATCTACTCTGGCAAGTTCTTCAACAGCAATAATGTAAGAGACATAATCCAATCCCTGGCCGCCATATTCTTTTGGCAGTGTTATTCCAAATAATCCTTCATTACCCATTTTCAATGCTAAATCAATGGGAAATTCTTCATTTTCATCTTGCTCAACTGCTATCGGTTTTACGATGGTTTCAGCAAATGCCCTTACCTTATTCCGGTATTCAACATACCGTTTATCCAACAATTCATTCATTTGTATTCCTCCAAAAAGATTAGGGGCATTCGGTCAGTTACCTGAGCTCCTAAATTAACAGCAATTTTTTTTATCCTGGCATCTGTCGGTGAAATTATGCGATTCTCAGATTTCATCGCTTCAATTACAAACAGAAGGTCGCCTTTTTTTATTATTTGATTCTCTACAACATTAATTTCCAATATTTTACCATGTAAGGGTGATTTGATTTCACCATTCCCCAGTGCAAAATCGATTTCCATTTCATTTTTGACATCCGGATAGGTTTTTAGTTTCCCAGGGAAGGATAATTCGTATTGTATATTCTCCAAACATAAGCGCAGGAGATATTGATTATCAAAAATGGCAGAAATTCTTTTTGTTTCGTTATCTATTACTATATCCGCATAATTATGTGACTCAAAATCAATTTTAAAATCAGTAGTTATTCCATTATATACAAAACCGAGACGGGATTTGTTCTTAATATCAGGTAAAATATGGTATTGCTCACCATCAATTGTTAAATAAATATTTTGTGGAATTGATCGCCAGTAACCTACATAACTCCATACATTGTGGGTATCAGTATAGCGATCAGGTAAATAAGCTTTGTAAATTGCAAATGCAATAAGATATTTTAATTCAGGGAACCCGGGTTTTAATGTATAGTCTTTAACAAGTAAACTATGGTTGTTTTTACAGAAGTCTACCGATAGAATATTCTTTTGAAAGTCAGGATGTACCAATATTGACTCCAGATATTTGGTATTAGTCTGAGGACCAATTATATTCAGATTTTTAATATTTTCTTTGAGTAAATTGATTGCATTTTCCCGGTCATTTTCTGTCGCTATAATTTTGATAAGTAACGGATCAAAATTATTTTTAACCGATTGATTACTGGATATATCCGTTTCAATTCGCAGATTTATGAGTTCTGGTAGATTAACCGATAAGACAGGAACCGGCGAAGGAGTAAAGTCTTGCAAAGGATTTTCAGAATATATTCTCAACTCGATTGAATGGCCTGAAATGGTAACCTCACTCTGAGAGACGGATAAAGGAAAACCTGAGGCAATTCTAAGTTGCTCATTAACAATATCAATTCCTGTAATCTGCTCAGTAATTGCATGCTCAACCTGAATTCGGGGATTCATTTCCATAAAGTAAAAGTTTCCCGAATCATCTGCAAGAAATTCAACGGTTCCGGCTCCTGAATAATTTACAGCTTTTGCAATTTTAATTGCGGCAGTATGAATTCGGGTCCGAAGTTCCTGGGTAAGAAATATTGCCGGTGCCTCTTCAATAATTTTCTGATGGTTACGTTGAATAGAACATTCCCTTTCGTATAAATGAATGATATTATTGTGATTATCACCAATTATTTGAACTTCAACATGACGTGCATTTTTAATGTATTGTTCAATAAATAGCTCACCATTGCCAAAATAGTTCTTAGCCATTCTGGTTGCTTTCCCTATCTTTTCCTTTAACTCGTCAGGATTTTGTACTAATTCCATGCCTTTTCCACCACCGCCATAAGATGCCTTGATAAGAACAGGATATTGAAATAATTTATCATCCTGCAACATAAAATTAGGATCAAGTTTGTAACTTACAGCAATTGGAATATCAAGGCTAACAGCCAAAGATTTGGATTCAGGTTTGCTGCTCATCAGTTTAAGAACATCCGAAGAAGGACCAATAAAGGTAATATGATTCTCTTCGCAAGCCTTTGCAAAAAGGTAGCTTTCAGAAAGAAACCCATAACCCGGATGAATAGCCTGTGAACCGGTAGAAATTGCAATAGCGATAATATTATCAATATTCAAGTAAGTTGAATTAAGATCTTCACCCAGCAGAATTACCGATTCATCTGCATATTTTACAAAATCAGCCTCCTTCTCTGATTCCGTGTAAATAGCAACAGTTCTGATTGAAGATTTTTTTGCCGAACGGATAATTCGTAAGGCAATTTCCCCTCTGTTCGCAATCAATATTTTATTCAATAATTTCATTATATTATTGATTAATAATATTTTAAACTAATAAAAAGTTACTTGTTCTCAATTTTGCCATCTTGGTATTCTTTTTTCAAGAAATGCTGTAAATCCTTCCTGTGCCTCTTCAGAAACTCTGATATCTGCGAGAATTTTAGGGATATCCAGTTCCTTTTCGGATACACCTATTTCTGTAAGTCTATTAATTAGCTTTTTGGACTCTACTATCGCCTGAGTTCCATTTAATAATATCGAATGTAATTGCATTTCAATATAGGCATCCATTTCTTCAACAGAATTGAACGCCTGATTAACCAAAAGTAATTTTACTGCTTCATCCCCATTAAAAATACGTGCGGTGAAGATGAGCTCCTTTAAAGATGAAGCATTAATTTTTTGGAGCAAATAAGGAGTTATTGATGCCGCTGCCATTCCAATCCGTGTCTCGCTCAATGAAAATCTCGAATTGGAAACGCAATATGCAAGATCGCTGGCAGCAATAATCCCGTTTCCACCGCCAAAAACATTTCCATGGATTGCCGAGATAATAACTTTGGGACAATTAAAAATATGACCAAACATATCGGATAATTCTTTACTTTCCCTTAGATTCTCATTTTTATCAAGAGTGAATGATTTTTTCATCCAGGCAAGATCAGCTCCGGAACAGAAAGAATTACCCAGACCTCTTATAACCACAATCCTTATTTCTTTAATATGTTCAATTTCAAGGAAGAAAGAGGTAATTTCACGTATCATTACCTCGTTTAATGCATTATGAACCTCTGGCCGTGCAAGCCACAATGTTGCAATTTGCCCCTTGAAATCAGTTTTTAGTGTGAGGTAGTTTTCCATTAGCTTAGGGAAAATAGTATTGAGGTTTTTGTTTTTGAATTGAGGATCTTTTATTATTTACATCCTATATATACCACTTTTAGGTGAGGCAGATCTTGTGTTTGATGCTATTGAAATAGCCAGACCAACAACTATCCTTGTATTTGCCGGATCAATAATTCCGTCATCCCAGATTCTGGAAGTACTGAAATAAGCAGATCCTTCTTCTTCGAATCTTTGTTCCAGGTTTAGGCTTGATTCAGAAGTCGTTGATTTAATTGAATTTAACACATCCTGTGCCTGTTGACCACCCATTACAGCAATTCTAGAGTTGGGCCACATAAATAGAAAATCGGGATTATAGGCCCTTCCAGCCATTGCATAATTACCTGCTCCAAAGGAGCCGCCAATTATCACAGTTATTTTTGGAACTACAGCAGTGGCAACCGCATGAATTAATTTGGCTCCGTTACGTGCTATTCCTTCATGCTCATATTTTTTACCTACAATAAAGCCAGAGATATTTTGCAGAAATAGAAGTGGAATTTTACGAAAATTGCAGATTTCAATAAAATGTGCTCCTTTTAATGCTGCCTCGGATGTAAGAAACCCATTATTTGCCAGAATGCCAACAGGAAAGCCTAAAATTCTGGAGTATCCCGTTATTAAGGTTGTTCCGTAATCCCGTTTAAATTCCTCAAACTTACTACCATCAACTATTCGTGCGATTATTTCGTAAATGTCAACAGATTTCTTGAGATCAATAGGAGCAATACCATACAAATCGGAGGAATTATAAATTGGTTCTTCAATATTTTGCATATTCAAAACCTGTGAATCAACAGGTGGTATTAACTCGAATATATTCCTGCAAATCCGGATAGCATCGATTTCATTTTCAGCGAGGTGATCGGCGACACCTGAAATTCCAGTATGTACTAAAGCACCGCCAAGCTCCTCTGCTGTAACCTCTTCACCAGTGGCTGCCTTAACTAATGGAGGTCCGCCGATAAAAATTGTCCCTTGATTTTTGACAATTATTGTTTCATCACTCATTGCTGGCACGTATGCTCCTCCTGCAGTACACGAACCCATTACAATTGAGATTTGCGGAATTGCGGATGCAGACATTTGAGACTGGTTATAGAAAATTCGTCCAAATCCATCCCGGTCAGGAAATATTCTGGCTTGTTCTGGCAGAAAAATACCACCCGAATCTACAATATAAACACAGGGAAGGTGATTTTTAAGTGCAATTTCCTGACCCCTCAAATGTTTTTTTACAGTTTCAGAAATGTATGTACCACCTTTAACAGTGGCATCATTAGCAATGATCATGCAAGATTTACCGTGTATTCTTCCGATCCCTGTGATAATCCCTGCAGATGGGAATTGATTATCATATTGATCATAAGCGGCTAAAGGTGAAAGCTCCAAAAAAGGGGTATTTTCATCTGTCAGAAGCTCAATCCTTCTTCTTACGTCTAATTTTCCGCGCTTAAGATGCCTGATTACAGTTGGTTCCTGATCTCGATGGGTAACACTATTCATTGCAGAATAATACTTGTTAATCAGGTCAGAATACGAATCAATCCTGGCTTTAAACTGATCGTCAGTTACATCGATATTTGAATGGAGCTGTTTCAAATTTTGTGTTTTATCAATCGTAAAGACCTGGATATTTTGTCGGGTTCACCTGGTGCATAATGTCATAAACTGCCTCAATCACGCTCTCTGTATTGGGTTTTGAAAAATATTCACCATCAGTTCCATATGCCCCCCTGTGAACTTTCGCCGAGAGTGTTTTTGGTGATGCCTCAAGATATTGAAATGCTTTTTGCTCTTCAATTACTTTTTGAAGCATATAGGCGGTGGCACCTCCAGGAACATCCTCATCGACGAAAAGTACTTTTCTGGTTTTCTGAACGGAACGACAAATTATTCTGTGAATATCAAAAGGAATAAGTGTTTGTACATCAATTAATTCAGCTGAAATGTTGATTGCCCTTAATCTGTTTGCAGCACTATGTGCAATAGTAACATTCCATCCGTAAGTCACGATAGTAATATCCGTTCCTTCTTCGATAATTTCAGGTACCCCCAGTGGTACAGAAAATTCTCCAAGATTCTCAGGCAGTAGTTCCCGGATATAGTATCCTTTTAAAGGTTCAATCACAAGAGAAGGATTGTGTGCTTTTAATAATGTATTGTAAAACCCGGCTGCCTGGGTCATGTTTCGTGGAACGCAAATATTTATACCTGTCATTGACCCCAGCAGCATTCCCATAGGTGACCCCGAATGCCACATTCCCTGTAGTTGGTGGCCTCTGGTTCTGATAATTAGTGGTGCAATTTGCTGACCGCTTGTTCGATAATATAAAGTTGAAAGATCATCCGAAATTGTAGGAAGTGCATACAAAAGATAATCAAGGTACTGAATCTCGGCAATTGGCCTAAATCCTCTGAGCGAAAGACCAATACCCTGACCAATTATAGTAGTTTCCCGGATTCCGGTATCCGAAACCCGGTGGACGCCATATTTTTCCTGCATTCCTTTCATTCCCTGGTTAACATCTCCCAATTGACCAGTATCTTCTCCGAAAGTGATTAACAATGGATATTTGGCAAAAAGGATATCAAAATTCAGGTTTAATACCTCATGAGCAGGAACTGAAACCGGGTCTGAAGCATAGACAGGTTTTATTTCATAATTTGAATTAAAATGGTCTAAATCATTAAATATATGAGTATTATAATTCTCAAAACCATTTCTTTCAATTTTTGAAATCCAATTCAATAAACCTCGTTTATTCTTTTGAAGAGCAGGAATACCATGCATAGACCGAAGTTGAGCCTTCGCGAGTGCCAACAGTTTTTTTCTAGTCGGGAAAGGTGCAGTAAGAACGGATTCTAATTCTTGAGTAATCTTCTCCTGGGCCGGACTATCCTCAATTCCAATTGTTTCGATTAGCTCTTTTAATTGTTGTTTCTCCTCATCAAAATCTTGTATAAACGACTGCCATGCCAATTCTCTGGCCAGTCGTGCTCTTTCTGTAGCTTTGTTTTCAAGGGAAACCAGGGTCTCCTTATCAGTTATTTTTTCCTTGAGAATCCATTCCCGAAATTTATGAATCGGATCATGTGCTTTTTCCCATGCAATACGTTTATCGCTTTTATAGCGTTCGTGTGAACCGGAAGTCGAATGGCCTAAAGGCTGCGTCAGATCTGTAATATGAAAAATGACAGGAATGTGATTCTTACGGCAAATTTCAATCCCTTTTTCAAAAGTCTTAATAAGGGCTGGATAATCATATCCGGCACAAACAAAAATTCTGCATCCTGCGTCTTTTCCATCTGCCTCAAATCCTTTTAATACCTTTGAAATAGAGCCTTTAGCCGTTTGAAGCTCTACTGGAACACTTATACCATATCCGTCGTCCCAAACGGCTAATGCCATAGGAACCTGAAGAACGCAGGCCGCATTAATTGTCTCAAAAAACATCCCCTCGGATGTACTTGATTCTCCAATTGTGCCAAATGCAACTTCATTTCCAGTGATTCTGTTTTCAAGAAATTGTTTAAGTTCAGGATTTTCCCTTACGATCTTTGATGCTTGAGCAAGCCCGAGCAGACGTGGCATTTGCCCTGCTGTTGAAGAGACATCAGACGAAGAGTTTTTTTGTGTCAATAAATTATCAAGTCCAATACCTTTACCATAAGTTTTGGTTGCGTGATGGTTATTAAAATTTCTACCGCCTGTTGATGGATTATTTTCAAGATCAGTATCCCCATAGATTTGAGCGAAAAACTCTTCAGGACTAAGTAATCCGGCAGCCATCATAAAAGTCTGATCCCGGTAATATCCTGATCTCCAATCACCTTGTTCAAAATATTTCGCATAAGCGACTTGTGCAAGCTCTTTACCATCCCCGAATATTCCAAAATGGGCACGTCCTGCATGAACTTCTTTTCTGCCTAAAATACTAAGTTGACGGCTTAAAAACGCTGTGTAATAATCGTCAATAACACTCTCTTTTGTAATTGGTAACGATGATGATAGCTTGTCTTCTTCCAAATGCATATAAAATTTTACAAATTAAATTCCAATCTTATATTATTCTTCTAATTAACGATTATTTATGCTTTAAGTTTTAAATTCAGAGAAATATTTTGCCCTCAATTCAAAATGATTCAATAAAAAGTATAATTAGGGTAATATTACAGACTTAAATACCCTTTTTAAGCCCATTTTTAAAATTAAGCTGAAGTGATACCATCTTGAGCGCTGTAACTGCTGCTTCATCTCCCTTATTACCAAGCCTTCCTCCAGCTCTATCAAGAGCTTGTTGTTGATTTTCAGTCGTTAACACCCCAAATATAACCGGTTTATTAAACTTAATATTTAACTCTGTTGCTCCCTGAGCTACACCCTGACATATAAAATCAAAATGACGTGTCTCACCCTGAATTACACAACCTAAAAGAATAATTGCATCAACGTCACTATATTCGGCTAAGAATTGTCCTCCAAGGGTTAATTCAAAACTACCAGGAACATGATTTACAAGAATATCATTTTCGTTGACTCCATGTTTTTTAAGTGTGTCGAGTGCGCCCTGAGCTAATGCGCCTGTTATTTCGTAATTCCATTCTGAAACTACAATGCCAATTTTCATTCCTTTACCGTCCGGAACAGTAGTTAAATCGTAATCTGAAAGATTTCTGGTTGCCATCCTTTTATTTTTCCACAAAATTAGCAAGAAAAATATGACATTGAGCAGGTATCCCAAATTTGATAAAATAGAGAAATTAAAAATCCTGGAAAATACCAAAATAAAAAGATTACTTTGTTATCAAAATATTCCTGATAAGATGATTTACAATAAGATTACGCTATTAATGTTAATTCTGCTGGTTCCATGTCTTCTTTTCTCACAAAAATCCTTTTCCGGACTCTATTCTGATTCGGTAAAGGTAAGTTCAATTTTTACTCAAAGATCAAAAAATCAAGTTGTTAAGTCATACTGGGTTAATGCAGCTATTGTTCCTTCAACCCTAGTCCTAATCGGGGGAGTAACGCTAATTGCCAGGCCAAATACATTAATAAGTAAATATTCTATTCATAATGAAATACTTAAAGAGTTTTCAACGTATAAATCTTCCATGGATAATTATTTACAATTTGTTCCTCTTGCCACATCATTTGGTCTGAATCTTTCCGGAATAAAAGGAAGAAGTGATTTGATTAACCTTTCTGTCATATCGGTAAAGGCTGAAATATTAATGACTTTAGTTGTTAGGGGAATAAAGGCTATTGTCCCAACATCACGTCCTTATGGAGGTAAAGACTCAATGCCATCCGGCCATACTGCTCAGGCATTTGTTTCAGCTACAATTCTTGATATGGAATACAGAGATAAATCTCCATGGATAAGTGTTGCAGGATATGCAGCAGCTACAACAACCGGAATGTACCGGATGATTAACAATATGCATTGGATCTCAGACGTTTTGGTTGGTGCAGGAATAGGTATTTTTTCGGCAAAAGCTGTTTACTACACACATCGGTATAAATGGGGCAGAAAAGACAATATGGTTTTAGTTCCATTTATATTGAAAAATGGGGGTGGTGTTTCTATTGGTGTGGTGATCTGAATTATTATTTCTGACATTCATTTGAAACAAAAAGAACCTGGAATAATTCCTGTTTTAAAACTATCAATAACTGCACCTTGAGAAGAGTAACGGTATATTACCCCTCTTTGCTGATAATCAATTGCATCTCCCAGATAAATATCTGTAGATAAGGGATCGGCACCCAGACTGTACCACAGATGATTTCCAGTTTTTAAAAAAGGTTGATTTACCGGTTTAGGTTCTGTGACTCCAAATTTCCAGACGCCATTATTTATGAAGAGTAACGTATCACTGGTTCTGTTTATCGCAAGTCTTGAAGGAGCTGCATCTGAAGTAAGCGAAAAACTCTTTTCTATGGTTCTGTTTAAAGGATTTACGCACTGAAGTACAGGTGTTCTAATCGAGGCTCCAGCCTTTGACCATCCGCCATCGCAGAGAGTCCAGATTTTGTTAAATTTGTCAAGGACAAGTCCACCAGGTTGTTTGCCGGTCTTTATTGAATCAATAATTGCATCTGTATTTGTATCAATAACCAGTATGGTGTTATCGAATGACCAGCACGTTACAAATAATAAATTATTTGACTGCACCATTTGTTCGGTTGACGCATGCCCTGAAGTACGGATAAATCCCTTTATTTGATAGGTTAATGGATTTACGATCGTTATTTTTCCAGCGTAGAGATCTGAAATATATGCCTTTTCATTATTAATAATATGAATATACCTTGGTGAGGTCAATCCGGTAATCTTCCCAACATATTTTCCATTTGAAGAATCAACAACATAGATCTTTCCTGAATTGTTAATCACTATATAACCAAGGTTTTGGTAGATGATCATAGATTGGGCAACGTCACCCAACGGTAAATTATTAACAGCATAAAAAAGATCATTTTGCACTTTTTTTGTTGCAGTATTATAAAATGACAAAGAGGAATTACCATACATAAAATTCCCCTCATTTATAATAAACACTCCTTTATTTAAAGATGGCTTGTTTTGTTGATTTAAAACCCATGTATTATCCTTCATACATCCTTCAAATAAAAGGAGTATCAGAACAACCAGGTATGTTTTATGTAAATTAATTTGCATATCAGAAATCGTACCTGAATAAGAGTGAGTAATTTCTTCCTGGCATAGGATTTTGGAGAACTGTCCGATATGATTCATTAAAAAGATTCAGAATTTTCAATTCAATATCGAACGTGCCTTTGAAAAGACGAAACTCCCTGCCAATATATAAATTATTCATAATGTAGGGATATAAAACGTCAAACCTTGATGTTTTATCATTGCTTGATGTAGTATAACGTTCACTGTAATAATTCCATAACCAGGTTAGATGAAAGTCGGAGCGTGATAGGTTAACGACCAGATTTGCAGAATTTTTAGGTATGAATGGGAGCTGTTTCCCAACAGATTCATCTGCCCAGTTTCGTGGATCATCGCGATTTACAGAACTTGTATAAGCATAATTCCCATTGACATTTAAGGATGTTATACCTAATTTGCCTTTAATACCGGCATTAATCTCTACACCGCCAGTATTAACTCTTTTCATATTATAGGGCTCCCAATAGCCTTGCGGAGTTGGCAGCCAAATGATCCAGTTATTTATTTCAGAAATATAAGCACTTAGAGATGTATGAAAACTAAGATTTCCTGTAAATCCTGAGTAACCTGTTCCCAGATCGGCCATAATCCCTTCCTCTGCTTTAAGCTTGGGGTTACCGCCCGGTATATAATATAAATCATTTAAAGTGGGTTGATGGTAATTTCGTGCTATTGAACCTTTATAATAGATGTTCGCAGTCTTAAAAGGGCGATATTCAACACCTAATGAAGGAATAAGAGGGACTGATTTCCCACCAATTATTTCTTCTCTTGCCATTAAATTGGCGGACAGCCTATCATTAAAGGATTTGCTGAGTTGTAACGATATTGAGTGATCAAGACGATTTACATCGTAGCCGGTTGACGAGCTGTTCGAAGGCGAATTAACAGAGTTTACCGTGTTGGCAATCGAATTCGCACTTGTTGAAAGGGATAAATTTTTATTAAATTGAAAAACATAATTAGCTTTAAACAAATATGTTGCAGAATTTGAATGCGAATTTGTTACGATCTGATCGGCATTACCGGACACCTTATTCCTGAGAAGGTAAGTCGACAGCTGTATATTTGACCCAACATGAAGGTCAAAAGTTCCTTTGTTACCATAATATTTATACTCACCCACGACCCGGTGTGCGTTTTCGGACTGGATGTTGATATTTGCATTTATATCAGTCTCATTTGATAACAGTCTTGGCAAACTTCTGTTATTATGTTGATACCAGTAACGGACTGTAACGATAGTTTTATTTGTCGGATGAACATAGAACTCCTGCAACAACCCGTAGTTACAATATTGTGAATTCAGGTTTCGTTGGGTAGGGTATAGGTATTTTCCAGTGATTGGATCAAGATTTGCAATAAGTTTATTTACAAATGGATAATCATTATTTGAATAATTGTAAAATGCTCTTGTCTGTGATTGAATTTTAGAATTCCCGGTTGTAAGTTTTATAAATTCATCGTAAGTGCCGTAACTTCCGGTTCCCGATAGCAACCGGATTGAAAATTTCTTCTGCCAATCAGCTGTATTTTCAAGTTTGACAATACCTCCCAAGGCTCCGCTAAGTTCTGAAAGTGAACCTGAGCCGTGCAAAAGATTTACATTATCCGTAAAATAAACCGGTATAGTTGAGAAATCTACCATTCCCAGCATTGGCGAACTCAGTGGTATTCCATTCCATGTAACCTGCGTGTGAGAAGGAGCCGTTCCACGAAAAGAGGCCGTAGCCATGGCGCCCCGACCATAATCCTTCATAAATATGGGAGTATTTTGTGAAATCAGATCAGAAAGGCTGGACGTTAATGATTTAATCATTGAAACAGAGTCAATCTTTGTTGAAGTTCTTCCGGCTTCCTCCTTTACCATGGATTGTGTATAAATCAGGATAGGTTTTATTCTGAGTGTGTCTGTGATATGTTGTGCAAACGAGAATTGGGAAAAACTGATAACCAGATAGATAATGATTATGAACTTAAAACAGTGCCATTTTTTAAGATCAGCAGGTATATTTATGAAATGTTTATTTAACATTTATGATTTTGGGTCAGTTTGCCGTATATTCTATTAAAGAAAGGTCAGCAGCTCCGCTAATTTCAGTTGAGATCTCGTTTAACCATCCGGCAACCTGAAATACTCCACTCTGTACTTTAATAAAGGTTATCGCAGACAGATTAACCTTTTTACCTGATCGATCAACTGCATTTGAAATATCCAGAAGATTGGCCTTTAATGAATTATTATAATCCAAATTAAAGTAACATTCAGCGTACCCATAAGAAAATAACCCCGGACGAACGGTCCAGTTTTCAATACCGGCCTGGATCGAAGTATTAATATAAGCATTTGGCAGTTTTTCTCCTGAAAACTCAAACTCTGTTTTATTCCCATAACCGCTCCACCACCATGAACCGGAACTATATCCCGGAACTAGTTCACCATGATTACCCTGATTATCTTTCCAGGTAATATTTCCATTATCAGTTGGTTTATAATATGTTACCTGATAATCATGAATAGTTTCAGGATTACTGTACTCACTGCCTTTAATTTCTGCCCATTCACCGTCATTAGGAATTCCATCATTGTTGGAATCATACATCACATAAATTACTCCAGGTTCTGAGCCGGCACCCGGCTGAGTGAATACAGCGAAATCGACGCCATCACCATTAGGTATATTATGATCAAAACCTGCAATTATGTAACCTCCCCATCCGCCTAGTGAGGTATAGATCTTTGTTCCTGTCCATGGTTGTCCAATAAAATCATTTCCTTTCCAGTCACCAGGTATCAAAGCTGCGTTCTGACCAGGGCCATATTGGTAGTCAAATACTCTGGTTATATAAGGTGAAAATGTGGAGAACGCGGCGATCTGAATGGATTTTTCATCACTTCCTGCATCATTTGTAACTTTAAGCTGAAGTTGATAACTACCTATTTTTAAAGGCTTAAACGAGAATTTTTTTTCTGAAGATACTACGGATCCATTTATCAACCACGTATAGGTTGAATTTGATTCGTTAACAACTTTAGGAACGATTGGCAGTGATTGTCCAATTTCAACCTTAAATCCGTTCACAGGTATTTCGAAAGTAATAATCGGGCCGGAAAGTTTATTTCCCTGTTTGCATGAAAATAATAGTATTAAACAAATACTAAGAGCTGGAAAAATCCTTGTTACAAAATTCAACATACTTAAAATCAATTTAATAGTCAGACATTAATTGATTTTAAGCTAAAGGGAAGTATTGCAGAATGGAAACCGGCCATCTGTACGCTTTTATCCCGAAAGCTTAAACCGTGAATGGCTGGTCTTCTGACTTATCCCGATTCCCGGTTACCTTCCCATTCATTTTTTTGAAAGAATAGTGGTTATTAACCAGAAACATACTATTTCGCAAATGCGAAATCGGGTTTTACAGCAGCGGGTACTGTCCCGGATTTACACCGGATTCCCAAATTAAGCCGCATGGGCACCAATTCTTTACAAAAGTAAGTAATTACTTTTCCACTTCAAACTAAAATTCTGACAAAAAATTATATACTTTTAGTGATTATCCCAGTTCATTCATTTAAATTCTAATCTATTGCATTTCAATTATATATTAAGATGAGTAAATTATATAACCTAAGTCCTGCTTCGGTTTGGAACTATTTTGAATCAGTTTGTCAGATTCCACGGCCTTCAAAACATGAAGAAAAGATCGTTGCATTTTTAATTGGTTTTGCTAACACAAATCATCTCAGCTACAAGATCGATTCTTTTGGTAATTTGCTGATATGTAAGCCTGCAACTTCCGGAATGGAAGATCGCCCTGCGGTGGTCTTACAATCTCATCTGGATATGGTCTGTGAGAAAAATAGCGGAACAACCCATGATTTCATGACTGATTCAATAAGACCATATATTGATGGTGAATGGGTTACAGCCGAAGGAACGACACTTGGAGCTGACTGTGGTATAGGTATTGCTGCACAAATGGCAATTTTAACTGCAAATAATATAAAACATGGACCCATTGAATGTTTATTTACCTTAGATGAGGAGACAGGACTTTCCGGGGCAAAAGCTCTTGATTCTGGTTTTTTTTCGGGCAAAACGTTAGTAAATCTTGATTCTGAGGATGAAGGCGAACTGTTTATAGGTTGTGCCGGTGGTATTGATACAGTTGCTTCTATTCCCTTTGAGGTAGTTGATGCACCCTCCGGGTATTTTCCGGTAAGAATATCAGTTAGCGGTTTTCAGGGTGGGCACTCAGGTGATGATATAAATAAAAACCGCGGTAATGCAATTAAGGTTTTGAACCGGTTCTTATGGCAGACATTACGTAAATATGAAATACATATAGCTGGTTTTCAAGGGGGCAATTTGCGAAATGCAATTGCAAGGGAAGCATTTGCTGAGATTCTTGTCCCTATGTCAAGGAAAGAGCAGATAACAATTGATTTTAATATTTACAGGTCTGTTATTGAATCAGAAATGCTTCTTAATGAACCACAAATGAGTCTTTCCCTTGAATCTTGTGATTTTCCTGCTCAGGTTATGGATACAATTAGCCAGACAAGGCTCATAAATGCCATTTATGCTTGTCCACATGGAGTTTTGACAATGAGTACCCGTATGCCGGGCCTCGTCGAAACATCTACAAATTTAGCCTCAGTAAAAATCCTGTCTGGAAATATTATAGAAATTACAACAAGTCAGCGCAGTGATCTTGAAAGTGGGAAGATGGATGCTGCGTATATGGTAGAAGCCGTGTTTACTATGATTGGCGCTCAGGTAACACGCGGAGATGGGTATCCTGGATGGACACCTAATCCTGAGTCGGTGCTATTGAAAATTACAAAAGAATCGTATGTTAGACTTTTTAATGTTGAGCCGGTTGTCCGTTCGATTCACGCAGGATTGGAATGCGGTCTTTTCTTAGAAAAATTCCCTGACCTGGATATGATTTCGTTTGGGCCTACGTTAAGAGGTGTTCATTCACCGGATGAAAGAATCAACATTCAGACTGTAGATAAATTTTGGCGACTGCTGATCGATCTGCTTGAAAATTATAAATAGTGTAACTTCTCAATCATGGTTTAGGTAATTATTAGTTTTTATTTTTGCTTGATAAGCTTTTTTAGAACTAATGTAAATTGTTCATATCCCACTAAAAATTAGTTAATTTGTATTGTAATTTATAGTAGAGAATTGTTTTTATGTCAAATCACCGGACTGAAATTTATTGTTTGTTTGGCAAGATAGGATCTATTTGTAATAAAGGATTGCTATTCATTAGTTTATGCTTATTATTTTTCTCCTGTATTTCAATCCGTAATCTCGAAATTGAGGTAGCCGTTTTACCTGAATTTCCACTCTCGGATGACGTTCAGAGTATTGTTTTGATTAACAGAAGCATGAACATGCTATTTCAAAATACTCCTTCAGATTCACTTGAAAAAATACTTGTCAAAAACGAGATGCATTTGGATAGCATTTTTCGTGATAGTATTGCATGTGATACTGTTATGCATGTTGCCGCAAGGGAACTTTTTAATTCGGGGAGGTTTGATGTTGTCATACCTAAAAATGAGAATATTTATCGCAATGATTCTGATGATATCCGTAATCCATTGGATATTAAAACAATAGATAGATTATGTCAGGAATATAATGCCGATGCGGTTCTGGTTCTTGAAACTTTCTCTGAACGTTTCGTTACTAAATATAATTATCAGATTTTTAATTATAATTATCCGGAATCCTTTGGTGCAAGGACGGATATTAAATACAAATCTGAGTGGCGACTATACCGTCCGGATAATATGAAGCCTGCCTTGAGGTTCCAGATCGGTGATTCTATTTTTTGGGAGGGCAACAGCTCAACTTTAAGAGATGTTTATGATCAAATGCCACATGTAAAAGAATCACTATTAGGAGGTGCTATGGCTGCCGGATCTAATCTTGCCAGTCATATCAGTCCTAAATGGGTCAGCCGGACCCGTAACTTTTTTTCGACAGGAATTAAGGAAATAGATTTAGCTATCCCTTTGATTTATAATAATAAATGGGACGAGGCAACATCAATCTGGTCAAAATATGCAAATATTGATTCGAAACGAATCAGGGCTAAGGTTGAGTTTAACCTTGCTTTGGCCTCAGAAATGAATGGAAATTTGGATCTTGCGATAGATTGGGGACTTAAATCCTATAAAACACATTATAATTATGCAATTGAAGGTTACCTCAATATTCTTGAAGCTAACCGAAAGGTTAAAATGAGGGAGTCCAAAAAACGCTACTAACCTGGACAATTGGCACTGTTTTTGCTATTATTGAATTCAAAGCAATTGTAAATATTAAGTTTTTAACAGGCTAATTTTCACCATGAATATCATGAAACGATTTACAGCACTGGTTTTTGCGCTAATTGCATTAACATCCTGCATCACAACACACAGTATACAGATCGATCAAATGGAGCCAGGTCAGATCCCCTTGCCTCCCAAGGTTCGGAAAGTTGCCCTGATTTCGAGAAACTTCAAGTTTTCAATCGATACACTTAGAGGGTATTATAAACATAATCTTAGACTTTTCAGGGGTTTAAGAATCGATAATCAGCAGATTGATAGCCTTGCAGTTACAAAAACACTGGATGAACTTCAAAAAATTTTATTAGGTTCCGGTCGTTTTGACGAAGTATTCGTCTACCCTTATAACGCAATTCTTCCCAATACCGCAGATAAAGAAATACCTTTGTCTTCTGGTTTTATTCAATCAATATGCAATGAGAGCCAAACAGATGCAATCGTTTCACTCGAAATGTTAAGTTATTTTTACAGTACTCATAATCAACACTCCGGACACGATACCGGGAATGAGGCAAACACGAAAGTATCCTCGATCTGGTCTGTTTATACTCCCCAAATTAGCGGACCCCTTGAACGCTATAGCCATTCTGAAATTATAAAATGGAACGAAAGAGACCTTGAGATAAAGGGAAAAAAAATCAATCCTCCGGATCGGAAAACGGCAATTCCTGTGGCTTGTGGTATTGCAGCAAAAAATTATAGTAAAAGGTTAGTACCGTATTGGGCCGAATCGTCCCGTGTTGTTGTCAGTCTAGATCGTCCGGATTTTGACAAAGCTCTTTCTCTTGCCTTAAAGAATAAGTGGAAGGAAGCTTCAATCATTTGGGAGAAGTATTCTACGAATGCACATCCTAAAATTTCTGGTATTGCTTCCTTAAATAATGCCGTCGCCCAGGAGATGATTGGTGACTATCGAAAAGCCTCATTTTATTCTGATAAATCCGTTAAACTTCTTCAATCAGGTGAATCTGGAAAAATCGCAAGAGCTTATGCTGCAATTTTATACAATAGAAAACAAAAAGTTTCAAATCTCGATTCACTTTTAACTCCTGGTCATAATTAATTTTTGTATTCATGTTTTAAATCTATTATTCATTTGATGACCCAAATTCTTTTTTATTCAATTACATGTATTCTAATTTTAAATTTTCTGTTAGATCGCTGGCTCGATTATTTAAATACAACGAAATTTTCTTCTGAATTGCCTGAGGAATTAAAAGGCATTTATGAAGATAAAAAATATAAAGAATCATTAAGATATGAAAAAGTTAGGTTGAGTTTCTCTTTGTTTACTGAAACTTTCGGCTTTATTACAATCTTAGCTCTATTTATTTCGGGAGCTTTTGGGTGGCTTGATATGGAGATAAGGAGCTGGGGGATAAATAATCCAATTTTCATTTCATTAATCTATTTTGCGATTTTAGGTCTTTTAGCAGAAGTCTTTTCGCTGCCTGTGAAATATTATAATTGTTTTGTTATTGAACAGAAATTTGGATTTAATCAGTCTACACCTCGAATTTTTTTCCTGGATCAGCTTAAAGGTCTTTGTGTAGGGGGGATATTTGGAGGAGTCATTCTTTATCTGATTGTTTGGATCTATCTGGTTGCCGGCAATTTATTCTGGCTTTATTCCTTAGGAGTCATCTCATTTTTCTCCCTGTTCATGCTATTTTTTTATTCGAGTCTCATTGTTCCTTTATTTAATAAACAAACATTGTTACAGGATGGTGAGTTAAAGGAAGCAATAACGGCTTTCATCGCAAAAACTGGTTTTCCGCTTGATGATATTTATGTTATTGATGGTTCGAAACGCTCTACTAAGGCAAATGCTTATTTTACCGGCTTAGGGAGCAAAAAGCGAATTGTATTGTACGATACGTTGATTAGCGAACTGGAAACAGAAGAGATTGTAGCAGTTTTGGCTCATGAAATTGGTCATTACAAGAACCATCATGTTTATTCAGGTATGTTTCTGTCCCTGGTCTCTACTGCATTTATGCTTTATGTTTTTGCCATAGTCAGTGCTAAACCGGTCTTTGCTGAAGTTCTGGGATCCGGATTTTCGGGATTTCACCTTTCAATTATTTCATTTGGGATGCTTTATACACCACTATCACAAATTATTGACCTTGGAATGAATTATCTGTCGAGGAAAAATGAATATCAGGCAGATCGGTTTGCTGGTTTAAATTATGAAAGTAAACATCTTTCATCTGCACTTAAAAAATTGTCTGTTAGCAATTTAAATAATCTGACTCCCCATTCTGTCTATGTATTTTTTCATTATTCACATCCAACATTGCTTCAACGACTTAAAAAACTTTCAGAAATATAAATGTTAATGAGTTGATTAATCCCAAAAAACTTCAAGTAATTAGTTGCAACTGGCATTTTCAAGAAAGATTTGTATTTTTGCCCACTAATAAAATTATGGAAAAATGAGACTTTTAGAGGGAAAAACAGCAATAATTACCGGAGCTTCTCGCGGTATTGGCAAAGCAATTGCAATTAAATTTGCTGAAGAAGGGTGTAATATAGCTTTTACAGATCTGTTTTATGATGATGTTGCAAAGGCAACCGAATCAGAACTTTTGGCACTTGGAGTAAAGGCAAAAGGTTATGCATCTGATGCTTCAAAATTTGATGATACCCAAAGTGTTGTCAATCAGATTAATTCAGATTTCGGATCTGTTGATATTTTGGTAAATAACGCAGGTATCACAAAGGATACACTATTGATGCGTATGACAGAGGAACAATGGGACGCTGTTATTACTGTAAATCTTAAATCCGTTTTTAATTTTACAAAGGCAGTTCAGGCAGGTATGCTGAAGCAGAAAAGTGGTTCAATCGTAAACATGAGTTCTGTTGTAGGAGTTAGTGGCAATGGGGGTCAATCAAATTATTCTGCATCTAAAGCAGGAATCATTGGATTTACAAAATCAATTGCTAAAGAACTTGGCTCCAGAGGTATCCGCTCAAATGCTATTGCACCTGGATTTATCATTACAGAAATGACTGCAAAAATTCCTGAGGACGCTCGTAAACAATGGGAGGCAAACATTCCTATGAAACGTGGTGGGCTGCCGGATGAGGTTGCTAAAGTAGCGTTATTTCTTGCGTCAGACCTTGCATCATACGTTTCGGGTCAGGTTATCAATGTTTGTGGTGCAATGAACACCTAAAATTAACCATTTAAAATTTTGCAAAAAGAGCTGAGGTATCAGCTCTTTTTTGTTTTAGTAAATTGCACAAATTTTATCAGAATTTTCGTATATTGCAATAATTGGTTGGCAGGCAGAAATACCTCAATTCGATACACTTTATCTGATAATCCTTCAAGTGAAAGCCAAAAACCTTTCTTATCTGTTAAGTATCTATTTTTTGATTACAGCAATTATTCTATCGGGTCTAATAATGCTGGCAGGTTTTTATTATGTCAGAAATTTAATATTTGAGAGCACCCGTTACCGACTCCAGTTTGAAGTGCGTGAAGTACTTGACGAGGTTGAAAACTCGATGTCAAACACAACATCCTTCGTAAAACAAGTTGCCCTGGATTTTAATAAAGCCGAATTGAGGCAAAATCCTTCAAAATTTATGTCAATGATTTTTGAAGGACAGACACATGCTTATGCGCTGGTTGTATTAGAATCAAATCTCCGGGAGCGACCTGGTTATACTACCATTATCAGTATTTGCAGTGTTGGTGAAACGGTTAAAATAGCAAAAAATGGGATCAGCATTGAGAATAAAGATATCAATGACTGGATAAAGTTAATGATGATCAGGTCAGTACCTGAATGGAGTTCGCCCTTTTATGACAATCAAATAAAAGCAAGAGTAACAATTTTGGCCTATCCGTTTGATTATTTTGCCAATAACCTAAAAATCCACTCAACCATATTTTGTTTTGTAAATCTTGACGAACACTTAAAGGAACTGATTCGGCAACCTAATGTAAAATCCGGATTTGCCATGCTTGTTAATGAAAAGTATCAAATTGTTTATCATCCTGACAGTTCCCAAACCGGTAATAATCCTGAATTATTCACAGGTGTATTTGGTACAAGTAAATTAGATTTGAACCGAATATTATTTGATCATCGTTCAGGATACAGGTTTGGGTATGCGGATTCTGGAAATAATAGAAGAAAGGTTGTAATTTACTGGCCAGTTCTGTCCAATAAATGGTTTATGATTATGGCTATTCCTGAAAATTTTTTTATATCAGATTTTGGACGCATCCTTCTTCTGTTAATACCGTTGTTATTTTTTGGAGGAGGTGTCGCTGCTTCTATAACTATATACAAATCATACAAATATATTGCACCTATCTCATCATTGGCTAAAGATTCCCATAAAATTGTCGAGGAGGACTTAGCGGTTCAAGATAAATTAACCTACCCAAATTACACTCAATCACTTCGGCATAAAAGACATTCAGGTTTTCAGATTGAGGATATCAAATTGCTCGCCAGTAACATCGAGAAAATAAGAGACAGACTTGCAACCTATCGCGAAAGTTCAATAAAAAGCTCTTTAGACAAAAAAGAAATTGATAATGAATTGAATTTGGCCCGGGATATAGAAATGGGAATGATTCCAACAAATTTTCCTTTGGAAGCGGGTCGAACCGATTTTGATGCATATGGAAAATTAATTCCGGCCAGGATTGTTGGAGGAGATTTATTTGATTTATTCCTTTTGGATAAGAAACAATTATTTATGTCCGTAACGGATACGGTAGGGAAAGGTATTCCAGCTGCCATGTATTCAGTAATGACTCGCACTATAATCCGCACAATTGCCAGCCCTGGCATAGGTCCGGGTAAGATGATGGAATCATTAAATGGTGCTTTGAGTTTGCTCCATGATTCAGATATGTTTGCTACTGTAATTTTGGGTAAGCTTGATCTTGAAACAGGCGAGTTTATTTATTGTAATGCAGGTCATCCCCATCCCTTTGTCCTAAGAAATAAAAATGATGATGTGACAATTTTAGAATCTCATGGAATTCCAATTGGTATAAAACGAAATGTCACCTATCCGGAGAACCGGATTTTACTGGCTGCAGGGGAATCAATAATTACTTACACTGATGGAATTACGGAACAATATGATGAAGACGGCACGATATATGGCATCGACCGGCTTATTAATACCTCAAAACAATTACGGGAAATGCCGGCCTGTACTATTACAAATCAACTTATTGATTCGTTAAAATCTTTTCAGGGCAATGCAGAAGTGCATGACGACAAAACTGTCCTGGTTGTAAAGTTTCTGGGATAAGTAGTAAGTACCTGAAATTTTGATCGTTGCAGCAATAGGAAGGTATTAGTTTAATCCACGCTCTTTGCAAATTAATTGATAGGCCTCATTTAATTTCTGAAATTTCTCATTTGCTGCTTTTTGAACATCCTCTCCAAGGTAGCTTACTTTGTCGGGATGGTATTTCAATGCCATTTTGCGATATGCTTTCTTTACCTCTTCATTTGATGCCTGTTTCTGAATTTCCAGAATATCATACGCCCAATCTGTTTTTGGGACAAACATGGCTTCAATCGAGTTATAATCTGGTTGAGAAATTCCAAGTGTTGAAGCAATATGCTGAATCAGAGATAATTCATCGGGATGGATAATCCCATCTGCATTTGCTATACCAAATAGAAAATGAATAAGTTGCAAACGAGAGGAGTAATCAATAAATTTTTTAATCTGATTGCAGACATCAGTAACCGGGATATTCTGCTGGGTGAGGTCTTTAAGAATGACAAGAGCCTGCTTTGCCCCGTCGGTTCCAAAACTACGAACCAGAAATTCTTTAACATAGTCAAGTTCGGAACGTAATATTTTGCCGTCCGCTTTTAGTACAGCAGTTACAAGCACCAACAAGCTAAACATATAGTCACCTTGTGTAATCTGCATTTTTGGGCCGGTGCTTGTACTGGTGTTCGAACTTATTATCTCGGCTTCGTCAAAAAAGGACCCTAAAAAGAATCCTGCCAATGCCCCGAGAGGTCCTCCAAGTGTAAATCCTAATCCACCACCGATCCATTTACCTAACTTTGCCATATTCTCTTATTAATTTGTCAATATTCAAAACCTGAGGTATTAATAAATAATTATCGTTATTATCGATATGATAATCTGCTAAAATAGATTTATCCCGATCTGACATTTGATTTAAAATTCGCTTTTTTACAATTTCTTCTGTCACATGATCTCTTTCAATAACACGGGCAATCCGCAGATTTTCTTGAGACAAAACTACGATATTTCGTTCAAAATCTTTTGCGTAACCACTCTCAAAAAGAATAGCAGCCTCATAGAGTGTATAGGGTGCTGAACGAAATTTCTGGCACCACTCTAAGAATTTCTTCCTTACTGCAGGATGTATGATCCCATTTATAGCTGCCAACGCTTGTTTGTTATTAAAAATGATCTCTGCCAGGCGTTTTCTGTCAAGTATTCCGTCTGAATTATAAATACTTGGTCCAAACGCTCTACCTATCTGATATTTAATTTCAGGATCACTATTTTGGAGGCTTCTAGCTTCAAAATCCGCATTAAAAACAGGAATTCCTAATAGGCTGAAGATTTCGCAGACTATAGATTTTCCGCTACCTATACCACCAGTTATTCCAATTTTTATCATATCATGACTTATTTCCGTTCAGTAATAAAGTCTACCTCTTTGGGTGAATAATCCACATAAAGCACATTATCCGGTATTTTTTCTAATTTAACCGCCATTTTGGACAAGGTTTGCGAACGGCGCGAATAGTCTATTATAGCTTTAAAACTATTGCTATTCAGTCGGTTATATTCACTAATCCCAACCCTGCAGGAAATCCTTACCTTTGAAGGGAACGTTTTTATTTGCAAACTGTCAGGTTGATTAATTACAAGAACCGGAATATCAAATCTTGCTTCAGTGCATTGTTCAACAACAATTTGAACTGAAACTGACTTTATATCGGAATTTATTTCGGATGGAATGAAAAGGGGAGTACTGATGAAAACTGATTGGGATAATTTTTCCTGTTTTACAACCAAAGTATTAATATCGGTCAAAGTATCAAGGATTTCCACAGGCCCTCTTACTAATATTGACTCGGGTTTTGCAACTGGTTGTTTTTGAAGAATGTATTCCTTTGCCAGATTAAGATCAACTATTGGATGAATCTTTACAAGCTTCTCAATGATCCGGCTAACTCTGAAGGTTATAGAATCAGGTCTTACACTTATTATTGAAATTTCATTGCTGATTTGTTTTGCAAACTCCTCTTTGTGAGCAATTGTAGATACTGAATACTTTGATAAAAACCGATTTTCCAAATAATTGTTTGATAACTCATTTACATCCAGGATTAAAGGCGAAAATGCCAGCCTAAGCTTGTATCTTAGCAAAGTATAGCCCAGTGCATCAACATTTAAATCTAATTTATCTGGTAATATACCTGTAAGATCCTTATTTTTCGGAACATTAACATATTTGACGGGAACTGTGATATGGTCTGTATAGTGCTTTTCGAGTGCATTAAGAAACCAGAGGAAAGAAGCCAGTGCGAGGCAAACAAAAAAAACAAATGCTTTTCCATTCCGGATAGCTTTTATTTCATTCTTAAAATAGGTAAATACCCGTCTTATCATATTGGATAAATATTTAGGATCAAGTAAAAAGGCCGGTTGCCCAGCCTTTCAGAAAAATAAACAAAAAGTTCTATTTACTATTTCTGAACCGGTGCATCAGACATGTCCTTTAGAACAACACTCTTATCAACTTTTAGTTTTACATTTAAAGCAACTTCAAGAATAATGATATCATCCTTAATTTCATCAATCTTTCCATAGATCCCGCCAGTTGTAACAATTTTGTCACCTTTTTGAAGGGCTGAACGGAATTTTGTCAATTCTTTTTGCCGTTTCATTTGTGGTCTGATCATGAAAAAATAAAAAACTACGATCATTAAACCCATCATAAGCACCATACTCATGGAGGAACCTCCTGCCTGAGGTGCTGCCTGGGCTGTGATAAATAAAATTGAACTCATTTTTGTGTGTTTAAATTATTATTAAATTGTTTATTTTCAATATAAGCTCCAATATGTAACTCTTTCTTATCTCCATACGAAGTTTCCAACGTTGTTTCAAGCAGGAGATTTCCCCATTCGCCTCCGCTGTCCAACACCACCTCAATGCTGGAAGTCCCTCCAGGTAAAATATCTGCCTTACTGTATTTTACCTCAATACATCCGCATGATTTTTCAACCTTTACAAACCTAAAAGGAGAGCCACCGGTATTTTTGAAGATAAACGAATAAGAAACGATTTCACCCGCATAAAGCGTACCAAAATTATGAATTTCCTTATCAAAAGCAATCTTCCCCGGGCTCTTTTTTTCTCCTGGTTTTAATGACTGAGTGTTACCTTTCTTTGTTTTACTGTTGCAATCAAGAAGAACGAACGGTAAACACAGAGTAAAAATCAATGTGATAAGGTGTATTCCAAGTCTCATGATTCCAATAACCCCCGACCTGCTTTTACAATTTTTCCCTGTTCCCGAAAATCCTTGGTGATCCGGTCAAGCACACCATTAATAAACGTACTACTCTTGTGCGTACTGTAATATTTTGCAAGTTCAATATACTCATTCAATGTAACTTTTATTGGAATTGAGGGAAATTCAATCAATTCGGTAAGAGCTAATTGCATTATAAGTATGTCCATAATGGCTACCCGGTCAACGTCCCAGTTTTTTGTATAATTTTCGATTATCTTCCTGTTTTCAGTGTTGTTTAAAATTGCCTTCCGAAATAATTTCGTTGTAAACTCCTGATCTTCAGTATCTTTATAGAGAGACATCAGGTATTCGTTATTATCATCCTGACTTTTGAATTTTTTGATCGTTTTAATAACCATGGAAATTGTAAAATCAAGATCGTCATTCCAGTAAATACTCTGCTCTTCGAGTTCGGTTAGCATTATATCACTATTAACCAATATATTACTAAATAAATCTTCGCAAAATTGGCGATCGTTCTGGAAATTATCTGTTTGGGACGTTATGTAATTTTTATATAAATCCGCATCAATCAAAGAATTATAAATCCCACGGATCAGATCCGGATAATTCGACCAGCTGAGTTTATTACCCAACAGGTATTTATTTAGGCTTTTATCAGATTTTAGTCTGATTATTAGTCTGTTATTAATAAATCTAAGGTTCGGGTTAAGGTCATCCTCAGTAGGAAGATTCTTCATTTTCCTGGACTCAACACGTTCGGAGGCAAAATCAGTTAATTCGCCTAATATTGCAAATAATAAATGGTAAAGATCATATGTCTTACGGATACTGAAATGTAATTCAGACTCGGATTGTGCGATTGTTTTTTCGGGGGATGATACGTGAGCGTAGAGTATTTGCAGAACCTTTGTGCGGATTATCCTTCGACTTATCATGATATGTACAGAACTGGTTTTATATAAAATTCTGCCGCAAAAGTACAATAATTATCTGATTTGCTCAATTAGAATCTTTTATCTGATCCGGATTGTTTTGAAAAGTATCTTCTCCTTCAGAATCCTCATCCTCGTTATCTGATTCAGCTGCCTGGATGTAAGGTGCACTGTTTCTGAATAACAATGCCAGACCCAGCCCTGAAACACCACCCCATAAATGAGATTCCCATGAGATTTCGGGCTTGGTTGGGAAAATACCCCAGAATAGGCCGCCGTACAGAAGAGATACGATCAGAGATATAGTTAATAGTCTGATATTAAAGCTAATAACTCCACTTAAAAATAAAAATGCTGCAAGGCCATAAATAACCCCACTGACACCAATATGGAGTGATTCACGGCCACCAAGCCAAACAAATGATCCGGATAAAAGATAGATAAGGATAAAAATCAAATACGCTGATTTCCTGTAAAAAAAGAAAAGAGAAAAAGTCAGAATGAAAATCGGAAACGAGTTTGCTGTTAAATGTTCAAAATTAGCATGAATAAAAGGCGAAGTTAGGATTCCCCGCAGACCTGTGGTATGAAGAGGCAGAATACCCCAACTGGCGAAATCAAAATTAAATTCAAACTCGAATAT
Source organism: uncultured Bacteroidia bacterium (assembly GCA_903850335.1). Classification (GTDB taxonomy): domain Bacteria; phylum Bacteroidota; class Bacteroidia; order Bacteroidales; family Prolixibacteraceae; genus JAAFHB01. Next base: position 127,023 of record CAINLJ010000271.1, read on the forward strand.
TTTTACAAGCCACAAAAGAATTACAAATGATATAGATATAAAAAGAGCATGTCTTATAATCCGTTTCTCTAACTGAAACTGTTCTTCAGAATAACTTCCATGAGAATACCGTGAAATTAACGACATAACTTTTGCAAAAAAAAAATTATTTTGGAAATGACCAGATCATTCTATTAAAAGTTTACGAAGCAATGCCGTAAATTCAAGAATATCTTCTTCTTTTGTATCAAAGGAGGTCATCCATCTGACTTCGCTTTTTCCCTCGTCCCACATATAAAAGAAATATTCATTTTGTAATTGCGGGATCACCTTAGGTGGTAATATTGCGAATACTCCGTTCCCCTGAACCAATTGTGTGATTTGTACTCCTGAAATCCCGCGAACCCCTGCTTCAAGCAACTTTGCCATTCTGTTGGAATGGGTTGCATTGATTTTCCATATTTCATCTCTTAAGTAAGGGATGAACTGAGCTCCGACAAATCGCATTTTCGAAAATAGCTGGGCTGCTTGTTTGCGAAAATACTTGCTGTTTTTTGCCAATGTGGGATTTAAAAAAAGCACAGCCTCGCCAAGCATCATGCCATTTTTTGTTCCCCCGAACGAAAGGATGTCCACTCCAGCATCCGTTGTAAAGCTTTTAAATGGAAGATTTAAGGATACAGCTGCATTTGAGATCCTTGCACCGTCCATATGCAGGTACATACCATGACTGTGAGCTAAATTTGCCAGATCATGAATCTCCTCAGCGGAATAGACGGTACCTAATTCCGTGACCTGTGTGATACTTATTATTGCTGGTTGTGAATGATGCTCAAAGTCAAAGCCATGAAGGTGTCTTTTTACCTGGTCAGGTGTAATTTTTCCATTTGTAGTTGAAACTCCAATTAGCTTACTTCCTGTGAATTTTTCCGGAGCACCACATTCATCAGTATGAATATGTGAAGTTTCAGCACAAATCACTGTATTAAACGAATGGATAGCTGATTGAATTCCCAAAATATTTGCTCCGGTTCCTGTTAGTACCATAAAAACTTCAGTCTCCTCACCAAATTCCTTTTTAAAGAGGGATACAGCTTCATTTGTCCATGGATCGTCTCCATATCCTCTGTGATGACCTGAGTTTGCCTCTTCAATTGCCTTAAATATTTCAGGATGTATGCCTGAATTATTGTCACTTGCAAAACCTCTTTGATGCATATTTGTTGATTGTTAAGATGACCTTGGTAAGTAATTATTTTTTTGTAAAAATATATTTTGTTTTCGGCTTTTTATTATATTTCAGACTTGATATTAGAATTGTATATTTAACAAATTCATAGTTGAATGACTAAAAAAGATAAACCGGTCGTAAATATTTTCTGGATGCGACGTGATTTAAGATTGGAGGATAATACTGCGCTTTATCATGCACTGAAAACACGTGAGAATGTTTTGCCATTGTTTATATTTAATCCGGATATTTTGGAAAATCTGGAGGTCAGGCCAGATTTCAGAGTAAATTTCATCTATAAAACTCTTGTTGGCATTAAAGAATCACTGGAGAAAATCGGTTCAGGAATATATATTGCACATGGAAGACCTCAGGATATTTTTAAAAAAATGGCTGAAGAATATCATATTTGCAGTGTATATGTAAATCGTGATTATGAACCCTATTCGGTATATCGTGATGTACAGATTGAGAGGTTTTTAAAAATTAATAAAATAGAATATCATTCATACAAGGATCATGTTGTATTTGAGAAGGATGAACTTGTTAAGGAAGATGGCAAACCTTATACTGTATTTACTCCCTATAAGAATAAGTTTCTTGAAAAGTTCAACAAAGAAATGGTAAGGCCTTTAAATACTACCCAGTATTTTCATAATTTTATAAGGATCAAGCCTTTACCAATTATGACAATTGAAATGCTTGGATTTGAACCTGTGAATATTGTGTTTCCATCTAAGGCTCTGACTCAGACGCTACTTGAGGGTTATGCTGCTAATCGTGATTTTCCTGCCAGAAATGGTACTTCTAAACTTAGTGTTCATCTGCGTTTTGGGACGATTAGTATTCGAAAAGTGACAGCACTTGCTCTTCTTCATTCAGATACATTTCTTTCAGAATTAATCTGGCGCAATTTTTACAGTCAGATACTCTGGTATTTCCCCCACGTAGTTACCCGGGCCTTTAAACCGGCTTACGATAACATAAGGTGGGAAAACAATCTTGATCATTTTACGGCTTGGTGTAAAGGCAAAACGGGATATCCAATGGTTGATGCCGGAATGAGGGAACTGAACCAGACCGGATTTATGCATAACCGGCTAAGAATGGTCACAGCAAGCTTTCTTTGTAAACATTTATTGATTGACTGGCGCTGGGGAGAAACATATTTTGCAAGTAAGCTTGATGATTATGATTTGGCTTCAAATAATGGTGGCTGGCAATGGGCTGCAGGTTCAGGATGTGATGCAGCACCTTATTTCCGGATATTTAATCCTGAACTTCAAGCCAGGAAATTTGATCCGGATTATGAATATATTAGGAAATGGGTTCCGGAGTTTGATACTTCTGACTATTGTAAACCAATTATCGAACATAAGTTTGCCCGAGAACGGGCGCTTAAACGATATGCAGAAGGGATTGGATTCATAGAGGATTAAAAGGGATTATCTTTCACTTCAATGATCCGTAAATTTTTGGATCTGTTTATATACCCTTTGATTATTGTACGTATGTCGCGGTTGTCGTTATACTTTCGAATGCAGTCGTTTAATAAATCGAGATCATCTGTAACGTAATCCTTTGAAATATAACCAAATCCAACATATCTGCCGTTCGATATTTTTATAACAGAATGTTCATCTTTCATTCGCCCGGAATCTATTATAAAAAAATTCGGAGTCCGGTAGAGTAGGGGACGAATAGAGTTATTTACCCGCAAATTATAGCTTTCGCTAGTCTCAATTCCGGTGCATGCCCCATGACATTTGTGTACAAAGGCATTAAAACAACCTCCGGGATTATTATCAAGGTGGCATAATTTCAGACAAAGGGCATATTTTTGAACCAGATTATGAAGATAATCAACACCTTCCTGCTGGAAATGAAAGGTTGTCAATGGAATTTCGTTGTCATCAATTTTATTAATCCTCAAATTAATATAGCCATCGGAATCTTCGGATGCAAAAAGTCCGTAATTATAGACAGATCTTCGTTGGCTTCTGTTATAAAATGGCTTATTGAATTTGATTTCTGCCGATTCAAGTAAAAGTGCTACGAGTTCACTTCCAGTCTCTTCCCATGAAATATCTGCTATTTTATCCCTCATTTCCAACGCTTTTTTCGTCTGGGTATTACTCATATGAGTCAAAACGCGCTGGTGAATGTCTTTACTTTTACCTATATAAATTATCGTACCACTGGAGTCATAAAAATAATAAACCCCTGTTTTAGAAGGAATAGAATCCATTTTTTCCTTAGGCAACGGATAGGTCTGGTTTACAAAAAGGGACGAATTGAGGAGGTTATTTTGATGGATCAGAATTTCGAATAACTTCGTAGTGGCCAGAGCGTCTCCTATAGCCCTGTGTCTGTCTGTAATCTGTATTCCAAGGTCGGCACAAATATTTCCAAGCGAGTAAGAACGATATCCTGGAAGTAATTTACGACCTAGTTTTACTGTACAGATAGTTTTTCTTTTAAAGTCGTATCCTAACCGTTTAAATTCCTCTTTAACAAATGAATAATCAAACATTGCATTATGAGCAACAAAAATCCTTCCAGCAGTTAGTTCAATGATTTTCTTGGCTATCTCATAGAATTTTGGAGCATTGGCTACCATTTCATTTGTAATTCCCGTTAATCTTGTAATGTTGTAGGGGATATTACATTCAGGATTGATAAGTGTATTAAAGGTATCTGTTGTATTGATTCCGTCATGAAGAATTATGGCTATTTCAGTAAGTTTACCGTACGTAGCAGCTGTTCCTGTTGTTTCTACATCAATGATGGCATACATGGATTCTTAAACACTATCATTTTAGATTCTATTCTCAATATAAATTCTTATCATTCTGTATATTTCAATCACATTGTCATTTTTGGGCAGAGATTCATAGAGGTGACGAATATATTGTTTTTGGTTCACAATCTGGAAACTTTTTTTAAAATTCAGATCGAAAACCCACGCCATCTGGAAAATGACTAAATCATTTATTGTTACAAGATCCTTTTTATCCGGAATACCCCCATCGATAATAATTTTGCAGAAAGCAGGGGTAACGACCGCCTTATCAGAAAGGGCCAGATCAATCGACATATTCGGTTTTCCGGATTTTCGGATTAAAAAATTTGAAGTTTCCCTCCAAACTTCCAGCTTATCTGCATCACGGAGTAATTTAATGTAAAAAAGTACATTTTCATTTTCCTTTTTGGGTAATTCTGGCTTATTGTGATTCCTGATAATTTGAATAATAATTTCCTGCGTTTTTATATCCAATTGTAAGAAATCAGCATTTAACTTTAAATATTCAATACTTGCATCGGCATGATTTGAATATTTCGCATAACTATCAGGTAATAAATCAGTTAATCTACCAATATCATGGAATAATGCAGCAATTTCAGCCATAGCTATCTCGTTGGAGTTTAGTTCGAGGGAACTTGCCAAAATCCGGCTATTTTCTACTACATTATTGATGTGATCAATTGTTCTGGTTAATATGATATCTGAATGATCTGGATCTAATTTTATATTGGTTATTAAATCATTAAATCCAATTCTTAATGGATCAAGTAATTCCCGCGGTGTCATAATATTTAGACTTAGGTTTAAATACAAAAATAGTAATTTAGATCATATTGATCCGACAAGTATTCCTGTAATCAATAACTAATTACAAAACTTAACATTAAAGATTTAATCGGACTAATAACGACGAATTGTGTTTTGTGTTATTAGATTATTACTACTTTTGTTACCGCTTTCGTAAAAGGCCCCATAGTTAAATGGATAGAATGGAGGATTCCGGTTCCTTTGATCCGCGTTCGAATCGCGGTGGGGTCACTTTTAGCCTCATAATCACTTGATTATGAGGCTTTTTTC
>CAINLJ010000272.1 GCA_903850335.1 uncultured Bacteroidia bacterium
ATATAATCGGTGCTCTGCACCTCTGTCTCTTTGGTAACAAAACTTCTGCAAATCCCTGTTTATGAAATAAAAATTCAATTTTATACCTTTCCCCACAACTTTTTCATCTGATCCATTTTACACCCTTCCAGGCAATTTTTTCATCTGAACCTGTGTTCAATACCTCCTAAAATAAAAAAAAGATCACTTTAAAACGATAAAGTGATCCCTTTCCAGAAAAATTGAAATAGTTAATCGGCTGCTATATAATCACTATATTGGGTAGCTGACAAAAGTTCGTCAAGCTCAGACAGGTCGTTAATCTTGATTTTCACTATCCATCCTTTACCATAGGGATCCGTATTTACAAGCTCGGGAGTATTATTCATGTCTTCGTTCATTTCAAGAACCTCACCGGCGACAGGCATAAATAGATCAGAAACAGTCTTTACCGCTTCTATGGTTCCAAAAACAGCCTCCTTCGAAACAACTTCTCCAACTGTATCAATTTCGATATATACGATATCACCTAATTCCCCCTGGGCAAAATCAGTAATTCCGACATATCCAAAGTCACCTTCAACACGAATCCATTCATGAGCATTCGTGTATTTCAAATTTGATGGATTATTCATGACAATACTTTTTAATGTTTCCAATTTAATGTGTCAAAAATACGATAAATAAGAATCTGTCCTTAAATGTCGGGTGAAATTAATCAATTGAAGTTATTTGTTTTCAGAGATTTTTATAAAAGCAGGATTTTCGTTATACTTGGGGTAAAAATTAACCGTAATCATGTTTAAGGCAGAGGTAAATTCAATTTCTGAAATCAATCACATAGCTTCCTTGTTTATTAAGGCACACCCGGCAGATAGGATATTTGCATTTTACGGGTCAATGGGTGCAGGTAAAACGACCTTTATAAAAGCGTTGTGTGAAGAGATTCAGGTTTTGGATTATGTCACGTCGCCAACATTTTCATTGATTAATGAATATCAGACAGAGAATAAAGGAACCATTTATCATTTCGATTTTTATCGTATAAAAAACCTCAGCGAGGCCTATGATTTTGGTTATGAAGATTACTTTTACAGTAATAGTTATTGCTTTATTGAATGGCCGGAGCTGATTGAATCACTTCTCCCTGCAATAACGGTTAAAGTCAGGATCAGCGAGGCTGAAAACGGATCGAGGATCATTGAATCATTATGAGCTACATGTTAAACAATTAAGGTATGAATCAAAGGAAAGGCGGTAAATTGTCAACACTGGCAAATGACCAGCTTCTGCCGCGCGAGGAGCTTTATAAGCGGACTCCACGCAACATAAAGTTGAACATCGGTATTCCGGATAACTCTTCTTCAATAGAATACAGTGTTCCGTTAACGCCGCAATCGGTTGAATTGCTTGTAAATAATGGCCACGATGTATTTGTTGAGAGTGGTGCCGGAAAAGAGGCAAACTATTCGGATCAGGCTTATTCGGATTGTGGTGCTGTGATATGTCACTCATCTGCAGAAATATTCCAATGTGACATCATCCTAAAAATGGCTCCGTTTACACAGGAAGAGAGTGAGATGATGAAGGGCAACCAGTTGCTGCTTTCTCCGCTTTACCTGACTTTCCAGACACAGGAATCGGTTCGGCGTCTGATGCGAAAGAAGGTTACTGCAGTAGGTTTCGAATACATGAAAGATGAAAACGGTATCTTTCCTGTCGAACGGATTTTCAGCGAGATTATGGGCAACACATCAATGATTGTTGCCAGCGAATACCTGAGTACTGCACGAAATGGCAAAGGGGTAATACTCGGTTCTGTTACCGGCATCTCTCCAACAGAAGTAGTAATTCTTGGGTCAGGAACGGCTGCAGAATTTGCCGCCCGCACAGCACTTGCCTTAGGTGCAACCGTTAAGATCTTTGATGATTCAATATCAAAACTTGTCGACTTCCAGGTCCGGCTCGGATCACGGGTTTTTACCTCAGTCTTCCATCCGAAAGCGCTCCGAAAAGCAATGAAGACGGCAGAGGTAGTCATAGGGGCCCTTAACATGAACGAGGTTCCCAAGATGATTGTTCCCGAAGAAATGGTCGAAGGGATGAAAGAGAATTCGATAATTATTGACCTCAACATCATACAGGGCGGATGCATCGCGACTTCAAGAATAACAAATCATAAGAAACCTACCTTTGTTGAACATGGTGTCATCCATTATTGTGTTCCCAATATTACTTCACGGGTGGCACGTACGACTTCAATAGCAGTAAGTAATATTCTCGCGCCAATGCTTCTCGAGATTGGCCAAATCGGAGGTATTAACCAGTATGTAAAATCGAACAGGGGATTTTGCGAAGGCATATACGTCTTCAATGGTGTTTTAACAAATCAGGACATTGGTGAAGTCCTGAATATTCCGGTTACCGACATTAACCTGCTCATGGCGGCATTCTAAACAAACTATTTATTAAGGGAATTTTAGGTCATTGAAATCTCTTAATAATCCATGTGGCAATATAGGATTCAAGGATACTTAATGGGATGGCATACACCAGCAATCCTAAAGGTAAAACGTCCAGATTCCCAATTACGACCCACATCATTACAAATGCCATGAACCAGGCAAGAAATGTTGTTTGAACAGTCGTAAATTTCTTGGAAATAATAAACACTGCAACAGCAAAAAGCAACGACCAGATACCCCAGACCGCACCATTTTCAGGGGCAGATGGAAAATTAAGTCCCAACAACTTGTAATGATCAACCCAGAAAGATTTTACGAGAAATTCGTTCCTTACAAATTCAGACAGACTGATCCACATTGTTGCCAAAAAAACAGGCAGAATAGTTTTCTTAATTAGTTTCATAATCAAATATTTAAAGGTTATTGACTAAAGAATGGTTGAGGTGTCCGGAGAAATCCAGTACAAAAATAATGTTCTTATTTCATAAACCTGTCAAACCAGGCGAGTGTACGTTTCATATAATCAATGATATGCCTTTGTTCAGTAAAACCATGATGTTCGCGTGGGTAAATAACTAATTCAGTCGTAACACCATAATGCCTGAGTCCATGGTAAAACTGCTGTGACTGACCAACCGGATCTATGGGGTCGAGTGCTCCCTGAATGATAAGAGTCGGAGTTTTGGCATTTGCGACAAATGTAATTGGGGATTTATCTGCAAAATTCTTTGGATTCCTGTAGGGTGTTCCTAAAAACCATGTATCATATTCTGATCCTTGCTCTGTGCCAAATTCGCTGGCAAGGTCAGACATTCCGGCACCAGCCATTGCTGCTTTAAACCGATTTGTCTGAGTAACAGCCCACATTGCCATATAACCCCCATACGACCACCCGGCAATTCCAACACGATTAGCATCAATATCTCCCCTGCCAACCAGGAAGTCTACGCCTGCCAATATGTCCTTGAAGTCGCCTCCTCCCCAGTCATTTTTATTTTTAGTAGCAAAATCCCAACCATATCCTGATGAACCACGAACATTTGGACAAAATACAGCGTATCCCTTGTCTAAAAATAACTGATTCCAAAAAGAGTAATTATCGAACCAGGCACCGGTTGGTCCACCATGAACTAATACAACCAAAGGATGCGGACCTTTACTATTGTCCGGTTTAAAATAAGATCCTTCAATTGTCAGGCCATCAAAGCTTTTATAACGGATAATCTCTGGCTTGATTAAATGAAAAGAATCAAACGCTTTGTTAACCGACGTAATTTTTATGGGATCCTGATCAGGTAACCTAAGCCACAATTCTTCAGGATGGACGCTGCTTATGGATGTAAATGCGATGGCTCCGGAAGAGGAAACATCAAAAATTCCTATATTCTGACTGATCGTAACAGATGAAATAGTTCCTGAAGGTGATATTTTAAAAAGGCGTGAATAAAACCCCTTTTGAGCCGAAAACATTACGGAACCGTCGGTCATTAACCGATATTCGTTTACAGGCAGATCCGGATTTTTAGCAGTAAGATTTATAGGGTCATGGCTATCCAAAGATTGAACAAGCAGATCGTGCATTGTGGGTCCATCCTTACGCGCAGAAATATAGTTATACGATTTGGAATCAGCTGCGAATCTTACCTCTCCCCAAAAAGGATGAACAGGACTTTGAAGAGTCGTCATACTGCTGTCAATCAGGTGATATAGCTTCAATTCCGGGATATCTGTTTCTGTTTTTGGCAACGTATGTATAACAAGGGCCAAAGATTTATTGTCATGAAGCCATTTAATTTCACTGATTTCCCATTCGGGCAACATCTTTTTTACAGCTATATGCGACTCAACATTAATCAACCACAATCGGGAAGGTTTTTCCTTATCAGCTACAGCTCCATCGTCATTCTCTTTTGTCTTCTTATCTTCATCATCACTCATCGGCTCAGTTGCCAGGAAAGCAATTGCTTTTCCATCGGGCGACCATTCAAACTCTTCGACAGAAGTCTTTGAAGCTGAGAGTGGAAACGCCTCACCCCCATCGACTCTAATAAGATACACCTGAGATTCGCCGGATCGTGAAGATAGAAAAGCCAGATATTTACCGTCCGGTGACCATTTGGGATTCGTATCAGATTTTGGAGACCAGGTGAATTGAAATAGTCTTTTTGATTCAATATCATAGATCCAGATATCCGAATTAGGTGATGTATTTCCTTTCACAGGTTCTGTTACCACGAAGGAAATTTTTTTTTCATCAGGAGAAAAACTAATACCAGAGATCCGGTAGCGGGAAATTGCCTTCTCAATCGTCAGAGTATCGTACTTCGTCTGAGTAAAACAGGTAATTGAGGAACAGAATAAAAGAATAAAAGTCAGGATTTTCATATCAATATTTTAATTTCTTCATAACAATATCCCAGGCTTCTTCGAAGTAATCAAAAACAGGAAACCACCTTTCATCGTCAGGCCAGCCCAGATGAGTAAGAACTACTTTCGTCTGTTCATTTGATAAGCTTTGAAATTCAACTACTACCCATGTTTTATAATCTGAATTTCTGACTTCCTCAAAATGAGGTGGCGCATTCCATGAAAATGAGAGGAACCTTTCAGGCAGAAGGGATAAAACCTTACAACCCTCTGAACCCCTTTCCCCATAAGGGTTGTCCAACATAAAATATATCTCAAAGGCACCGTTGGGTTTTAATTCGATTTTGTTATCCCTGCCCAAAAACGACATCAATCCTTCGTGTGTTGTCCAACGTTTCCAAACTGTATTTACAGGTTGGGATACAAGAGTTGATTTGACAATTTTTTTAGTGGAATATTCCATTTTTTATAATGGTATAAGTTATCTCGTTCATTTATTATCTCACTGCTCGGCGGCCAGAATCATGATCGAAATATGGTGCAACCGTACAAGATTAGTTTTGGTATGACCTAATCCACTAGTATTTAGCTCGCCATTTTGAGCGACAATCAACCAATTTTCCATTGGCACTTCAAATTCAACCGAATAATTATTCCCGTTTAGAAGAACTAGAATTCTTCGCCAGCGGTCTGCATTGGCATGATCACAAAGTTCATAGGCAATAACTCCGGGGATGTAATGACCAAAGAACCTAAGCTTTTTTCGGATAGTTTCGGCATCTGAGATTCTGAAAGCAGGATGCTGATGCCGCAATGCAATACAGCTTTTCATGAAGTTGACCAAACCTGGGTATTCGGTCTTACGTGTCCAGTCAATTTGGTTGATATAATCGGGTGACCTGTATGAGTCCGGATGTCCTCCCTTGGAGCGAAGCATTTCATCGCCGGCATGAATAAAAGGAACACCCTGAGAGGTAAGTATTACCCCAAATGCAAGCCGGGCCATCCGTTCAACAGTTTCAAGTGATGCCTCCGGACACGAGTATTGCAGTTTATCAAAGAGTGTGAGATTGTCGTGACACGAGACATAATTTATGCATTGGGACGGCGTATTGGCCCATGCATGCGACGAAGTATTTACAAAATCATAGATGATCTGATCATGCTCAACGGCTGCTGTTATGGCAAATTTAAGTTGTTCTTCACGAAGTGTAATTCCGCTGATAAATCCTGCATTATTTCTGTCGAATGGCGAACCTTTAAGTCCGTTGCGCATGTCATCACAAAAGGAAGCAATCCTGTCAAGTTTTTTTGTATTTGATTTTATGGCCCTGAAATTATCAGAAAGTGGACTGGCACCTGCACTCCAACCTTCACCATAGATGAATATTTTGGGATCAATTTCATCAAGACGGTGTCTGATCGTATTCATTGTTTCAATATCGATCAGTCCCATGAGATCAAAACGAAAACCATCAATATGATATTCTTCCGCCCAGTAAACTACTGAATCTACAATATATCGTCTGACCATTTCTCTTTCGGTAGCCAGTTCGGAACCACATCCGCTTCCATCCGAAAATGTCCCGTCCTGATTAAACCTATAGAAATAACCAGGAACAGTTTGGTTAAAATAGGACTCAAAAATGAGTCCTGTGTGGTTATAGACAACATCAAGGATAACGCCTAACCCATTTTTATGCATGGATTGGACAAGCTGTTTGAACTCCCTGATTCGTGTCGTTCCATCTTTGGGATCTGATGAATACCATCCTTCCGGAGTATTATAATTTAGAGGATCATAACCCCAGTTATAGTGGGCGGCAGGATTTAGTTCATCAACAGTATAAAAATCAGCAATTGGAAGCAGATGAACATGGGATATCCCGAGTTCCTTAAGGTGATCGATCCCTGTAGATTCGCCTGTTGGTAACTTCGTGCCGGATTCAGTAAATCCGAGATACTTACCCTTATTTATAATGCCGGACGAAGGAGACATCGAGAAATCGCGGACATGAACTTCATAAATCACCATCTCGGTTGGATTCGCCAACACGTGACGGCGATCATTTTCCCATTCCTGAGGATTACATTTTAGGGGATCTGCAATGAGACCACGAGTTCCGTTTACACCAGTAGCCCTGGCATAAATATCCGGACCCTCCTTAAGCCATCCAATTGAGTCCCTAACCTGAATTGTATAATAAAAACCCTCTAAATTCTCCTTAATCTCGTATATCCATGTCCCGTTTTCATCCGGCAAAAGCAGAAATTCCCTGATCGGTTTACCTCCTAGATGAGACGTATAGAGCCTGAAAAAGATTCGCTGGGCAGAGGGAGCCCAAATTTTTATTTTCGTTCGTTCAGTAGTCCAGCTAATACCCAGATCATGGCCATCATAGACAGGAAAATCGTCAAAATCACTATCCTTAAATTTCCAGTTTCTCATTCACTTAAAACCATTTAAGTCTGATAGTCGGACTCTTGAAACTCCTGTTACCCAAATCTTTCATTTCAACACACATACGACATGCCAGCTGTAGTTCCGGTACAGTCTCATAAAACTGCTCAAGCGAAATATCCAGCAGGTATGTTTTATTTTTATCAAGAAGAATGGGATAAATATCTGAATGTTCAACTTTAAGTACTCTGAATTTCCGTTTTGTAAACCACCGCTTAAAAATTATCACTGGTGCATGCAGATCGATCTCTCTTGTACCTGTATTCGTAACCACCATTTGGATGGTTGTGGGGTTAAAACGGCTACTTTTATATAGGTCGATGGTTGCTGAAAAGGGTTTAGTCTTCTTATTAAAGGACATTTTTCTCCCTGATGGTCCTTTAGCGAAGGTGCGGGAACGATAAAAAATAAAATACCCTATCACCAGTATAAGGATAATAAGAAGTCCTTTCATCAGCATTAACTCATAGTTTGAAAACACCATCATCAATATAATAGAAATTACGGCTTAACCTGTCGTTGGCAGGCATTCGATATGCAATCTGGTAAGCTACCGCAAAAGAATAGAAATTAACAGAGACAAACAAACTTTTTTTTAATTCCACCGTTTACCCCTGACCGGACTTTTCATCTTTCGCGAACTAATCTTTGAAGCAGGTATCTCATCGCCAACAATGCGGAAGTCAAGTTGCTTCTTATCAAGGTTTGCCCTTGAGATTTGAACATCAACAGGATCACCAAGCTGATATTTTTTATGGGTCCGTCGTCCAATAATGCAGTAGTTTTTCTCGTCAAATTCATAAAAATCGTCAGTAAGCTCGAACATAGGCACCATTCCTTCACATTTATTCTCATCAAGTTCGACATAAATCCCCCACTCCTTGACACCGGAAATAACTCCTTTAAATTCCTGACCAATTTTATCAGCCATAAATTCGACCTGCTTATATTTTATGGAAGCTCTTTCGGCGTTAGCTGCCCTGTTTTCCATCTCTGACGAATGCTTGCACATCTCCTCATATTGATGGGCCTGAACAGATCTGCCCTCCTCAAGATACCTTGCGAGTAACCTGTGAACCATCATATCCGGATAGCGGCGTATTGGTGAAGTAAAATGGGTATAGAACTCAAAACCAAGACCATAATGACCAATATTCCTCGTTGAGTATTCAGCCTTGGCCATTGTACGAATCGCAAGCGTTTCTATAACATTCTGCTCTTTCTTTCCGGCTACATTATCCATGAGTTTGTTCATTGATTCCATAACTGTCCTCGGAGTATTAGTCATGATTCCATATCCGAACCGTTTTATGAAATGATTGAATGAGTCGAGCTTATCAGGATCAGGTTTGTCGTGGATCCTGTAAACGAAGGTACGTTCCTTCTTTTTCTCTCCGGGTTTACCAACGAACTCAGCTACTCTTTTATTGGCTAGTAACATAAACTCTTCAATGAGTTTATTCGAGTCTTTTGATTCTTTAAAAAATACGCTCAGGGGCTTGCCATCCTTGTCAATCTCAAACTTCACTTCGACGCGTTCGAACCCGATTGATCCTGATTTAAACCTTTCGGCCCTGAGAATTTTAGCAAGTCTGTCGAGAGTAAGAATTTCTTCCTTCAGATCACCCTCTTTGGTTTCGATTACCTGCTGAGCCTCCTCGTAAGCAAATCTTCGGTCGGAATAGATTACGGTTCTTCCAAACCATTCATTGTGAATCACAGCACCATCATCAAGCTGGAATACCGCTGAGAAGCAGAGTTTTTCTTCGTTTGGTCTTAGTGAACAGACTCCGTTTGACAACTTTTCAGGTAACATAGGAACCACCCTGTCGACGAGGTAAACGGATGTCGCACGGTTATAAGCCTCCTCCTCAAGCAAAGATTCCGGCTTAACGTACCAGGTTACATCGGCAATATGAACTCCAACTTCCCACAATCCATTGTCAAGTTTTTGAATAGAAAGGGCATCATCAAAATCCTTTGCATCCGCCGGATCTATTGTGAATGTGGGAATTTTGCGGAAGTCACGCCGTTTTTTTATCTCATCTGGAGGAATCTCGAAGGGGATTTTCTCGGCTGCCTCGTTTACAGCCTCCGGGTAGGTATAGGGAAGGCCAAACTCCGCAAGTATCGCATGCATTTCGGTATTGTTATTCCCGGCATCGCCTAAAACGTCGATAATTTCGGCGAATGGATTACGTGCACGTTCGGGCCAGTCCATGATCCGGGCCACCGCTTTTTGGCCATGTTTAGCGCCCATTAATTTCTCCTGCGGAATAAAAAGGTCAAATGGTGTTTTTTTATTCGGGATCAGAAAGGCGCTAAACTGTGATATCTCCACCGTACCGACGAAAGTTGTTTTTGCACGTTCGATAATCTCGATGACCTCAGCCTCCGGATTACTTTTTTTTCTGCGGGCATAGAGCCGTACCCGGACCTTATCCCCGTCGAGGGCATGGTTCATATTGGCAGCCGAAACGAATACTGGTTCCTCCAGTTCTTCGCTTGTAACCTGACCATAACCTTTTGAATTAAGTTCTATCATTCCGGTCACCGTGCCACCCTGTGATTTCAGACGGTACTTGCCACGCTCAGTCTCAACCAGTGTTTCTGCATCGCGTAGTTCCTGCAGAACAACATTAACCAGTTGCAGCTGACCAATATCCTTAGCTCCTACAGCAGCTCCAATTTGCTTGTAGTTAAAGGACTGGTTGCTATTTTCATAATACACCTCAAGAATCGCCCGTTTTAAACCATGTTTATTGAAACTAAGCGCCTTATTCTTTTTTTTATCTTTTGCCATGACACTGGAATTTTGCAAATAAAGGTACTTTATATTTTTAATTATCAAGCCTTTTTAATTTGCGATTTTAAACCTTTTCTGATTTCGTTTGATTAAATTTGTATGGTTATGCTTTTAAACAGATTCGGATAAATGGTCGTTCTCGACGATATTATCTCACTTTTCTATCCCCGACTTTGTGCAGGATGTAATGTCTCGCTTATAAAAGGTGAGGAGTTCCTTTGTTTAAATTGCATTGCTGACCTTCCGAGAACAAACTTTCATTTGATCTCTGAGAATCCCGTTTCACTTCAATTTATTGGAAGAGTGCCTCTGGAACTTGCCACCTCATTTTGTCGATTTGATAAGGGGGGGCGGCTGCAACGGTTATTACATCAGCTCAAGTACAAGGGAAATCGTGAGGTTGGACATAAAATGGGTCTATTGTTTGGGTATGATCTGATTCAAAGTACTCAATATTGTAAAATTGACGCGATTATGCCGATTCCATTACATCCGAAGAAGGAGAAAAAAAGGGGATTTAATCAGAGCACCGAAATTTGCAAAGGGCTGTCTGAGGCGATGAACCGTCCTCTGATAACGGGTAATTTAATCAGGGATGTTCATACAGATTCACAGACACGCAAAGGAAGATTTGAGAGATGGGAAAATGTAAGCGGGATTTTCACTGTAAAGCATAGTGTGTCACTCGAAGGTATGCATCTTCTTCTGGTTGATGATGTTATTACTACAGGAGCCACTCTCGAGGCAGCCGCGATGCCTTTACTAAGAATTCCAGGTGTACGTGTAAGTATTGCGACGTTGGCCTGTGCGTGAGAAGCATCAACCGGGGTCTGAGATATGTAATCGCAGATACAACGTCAATATTTTCCTTAAAGACAATAAGGCGAATAAGGTTATATCCCCAATTTCCAAAGAGAGGTTCAACCTACTGCCGGGGTTATTATTGAATACGCAGCAGTACCCCCGGTTTCGTTACACTTCACCGGGGGTTAATCACATTGGACTCCTCCGGAGTGCTTTACAACCGGCCAGATCGAAAGAGCAGTCCGAGTTGAAATAATAAAAAACAGATCACTAACTGATTACAAAATATATTCCAAAATTTTACCCCGGGGAATTCTCCATTAAATATTTGGAAAATTATCTGATTCTATGTAATTTTAAAATCTCATTTTAAATTTGCATAAATATGTTCATACCGCGTGAAATATATAAGGATTTAAGTGAATCATCCGCTTCATTCCCTGTAATAACAATAACAGGACCCAGGCAATCAGGAAAGACCACTATGCTGAAAAATATTTTTCCGGAAAAAAAATATTATTCTCTTGAAGATCCTGATGTCAGGCTTATTGCCTTAGCCGATCCCCGAACCTTTTTGGATCAATCGGATACTGGAATGATTATTGACGAAATACAACGGGTTCCGGAACTTGTTTCTTATATACAGGGAATTGTCGACAATATGAATAAGCCGGGATATTACATTTTATCAGGAAGTCAACAGCTTGAACTTTCACAAACAAAAAGGACCATTATTCGAAAATATGGTTGTTATTGAAGTGCTTAAAAACAAGTATAACCACTTCAAGTCTTACCAACTTTACCATTACAGGGAATCCAACAACAATGAAGTAGATTTAATTGTGGATTTTTCAACCCATGTCGATGCAATTGAGATCAAGTCGTCAGGAACCTTTGATAAAAGCTTTTTCAAGGGACTAAACCATATTAAGGGAATTTTATCTCAAAAAATAAGAAACTCGACAGTTTGTTATTCTGGTGAATTAGAGCAAGCAATTGGTGACCATAAACTGGTCAATTATAAAAATATTTTGTCTACCCTATCTTAGGGATGCAATTAGTTAAGGAACAAAAAAATCAGATTCACAGTTCTGGGCTTCGGCCTTACTTATCAGTGCTGAGAAATCAAAGCATATTTCTGTGACAGGGGGGAAGGCACTGAGATTTAGTAGCAGTGCATAGTAAAGTATAAACATAAACAGTGGAATCGGTGCCAGAAACCCTACCGACATTGACCAGAGATCTGAGATATGTCCCATAAACGGCGGGAATACCGCCCCACCAACAATAGCCATAACAATAACTAAGGCACCTTTCTTTGTCTGAGGACCAAGATCCTTAATCCCCAGGGCAAAGATTGTCGGGAACATAATCGACATTAACAGGAACACAGTATAAAGTGCAATGAGCGATGCCCAACCTAAGTTCATACGAACCAAAGGTAAAAGCA
>CAINLJ010000273.1 GCA_903850335.1 uncultured Bacteroidia bacterium
ATGACCCTTCCACCTTTCATCAGGAACTGATCCACTGCAAATTTATCACGCTCTGTAAACGCTTTTGTTGGGTCGGCTATCACAAGGCACTTAAAACTGTCAGGAACTGCCAGAAGGTCATCAGTACTGACCCTGTGAATATCGAAGTTCACAGAAAGTGTATTTGAAATATCCTCCAGCTGAACTTCCCCTAATTCACTATTTCCTGTCAAAAAGGCTACTTTTTCCCTTTTTTCCTGAAATAGCACCTGTAAACCTCCTGCTATTTCATATTCGAGTAATTCAATGGAACGTAAAAGATTTTCTTCATCCCTCAAAAAAGGATCATTTTTAAGTAGGTTAACAGCCAATTCATTTCCACCCGACCTAAGGATTAATGTCGGGAAGACCGTTTTATTTGTCACTCCCCGGTCAGAATTTATCCGCAGATTTACAGGTGAGATTCCGAGCGACTGCAGGTGTTCAAGATAAAGCTTTTTATTTTCGGCTTCGTATGGATCTGTTTTATGAATATTAAACAGTTGATCACCGGAAAGACTAATATCATGAAGTTTTTCAAGGACAGCAGCCTGTAATTTCACAAATCCGGGAGGAAGATCACCTGCGAGTAATATTTCTGCCTCTACGGGAGAATGGATGCTTTTCAATAGTTGAAGGGTCTGTACAGAAAGTGTATACCTTTTTTCTGCAGTCAAATCGAGACGAAAGAAATGTGTTACCGAAACAAAAGAAATAATAAGGAAAAAAGCACCATAAAAAAGTAAATGCCTGGCGGATCTGTTTACTGGCCTGCGCTTCCATTCGAGTGCAATCCGTGTCATTAGTATAAAGAAGCCCGCCATAAAAATGAAATACAACATATCGCGACTGTCGATTACTCCCCTGCTTATGGATTCATAATGAGCATCTATCCCCATTGAAATAATCATTGCAGAACTAGATGCAGGCATCGGCATACGGGCAATAAACCCAAATCCGGAATACCAGAAAAAGCAGAGGAACACAGCCAAAATAAAGGCTACGACCTGATTGTCTGTTAGGGATGAGGTAAATAACCCGATTGTAAGGTAAATAATGGCAAGCCATAAAAGTCCAGTGTAACTGCCCCAGGTCGCACCGGTGTCGATACATCCTACAGGATTACCAAGTGAATAAACGCTGTAAAAATAGATCAGTGTAGGAATTAAAGTCAATAAAACAACTGCAAATGCAGCAAAGAACTTTGAGAGAATAAGCTGAAGTACAGATACCGGACGAGACAGCAGTAGTTCAAGTGTTCCGCTTCGTCTCTCCTCTGCCCACAGGCGCATTGTTATTGCAGGGATTAAGAAGAGATATATCCAGGGAGCGATTTCAAATAATCCTGTTAAGGTAGCATATCCACCCTCTGGAATGTTATAGTTGCCAGAAAAGAGCCATAAAAAGAGGCCTGTCATAGCAAGAAAAACGACAGATACCAGCGTTCCTGTTATAGAACCAAAAAACTGGGTAAACTCTTTCTTAAACAGGCTAAACATACAACAAACTACTTTTTAATCAATAAATCGACGATCATACTTGCTGCACGTTCAGCACATCCCGGGCCACCGAGTGCAGTAAGAACTTCAGTGTAACCCGCTAACATGGATTCACGATAAGTTCGATCTGACAAAATTCGGTTCAATTCGTCACCAACAGTCTGTGCTGTACAATATTGCTGAAAAAGTTCCTTCACAATCTCCCGGTGAGCAATTAGATTAACAAGCGAAAACCATGGGATTTTTACGATTCTTTCTTTAACCCAGTTTCCAAACTTACCGGCTTCAATCCTATAGCAAACAACCTGAGGGACGCCTATAAATGCAGTTTCGAGTGTAGCTGTTCCCGACGCCACCAACGCAGCTGTAGATTGTTGAAGCAAATCATAGGTCTGACCAAAAACCACCGGGATCTTCAGATCGCCTAACACTTCATCGTATATCGAATGTGACTGAGATGGGGCACCCCCGATCACAAACTGATATTCCGGAAATTTAAGAGAAGTTTCTGCCAGGACAGGCAAAATACGCCTGATCTCCTGTCGGCGGCTTCCGGCCAACAAGGCAATTATTGGTTTGTCTGTCAGACTGTTTCTTTGAATGAATTCTGTAAAAGTTTCGTTTTGATTTGGTCTGGTGGTTAGTTCGTCGATAGTTGGATTTCCCACGAACCTCACATTGTAGTTATATCTGGAGTAAAATTCCGTCTCAAAGGGGAATATTGTAAACATCTCGTCGACATATTTCTTTACCTTATGAACACGTTTGGTTTTCCAGGCCCAGATCTTAGGTGAGATATAATAGAATACTTTTATCCCTTTGGATTTAGCAAATTCAGCCATCCGGAGATTAAAGCCGGGGTAATCAACTAATATGAGTACATCAGGCTTAAACTCAAGCAATTTATTTTCAGCAAGGGTAAAGTTGCGTTTTATTTTATGAAGATTGAAAAGAACGGGGAATACACCCATAAACGCCATCTCACGATAATGTTTCAGAAGTGTTCCACCTTCATGAGCCATCAATTCACCCCCAAAATAAGAAAAATTCGCATCTGAATCCACCTTTTTTAATTCACGCATCAGATGTGATGCATGTAAATCACCTGAGGCTTCTCCAGCCAAAATAAAATATCTCATTGGATAAAATAAAAAATGAAAACCAAAATCCCCAGAATTATTGTAGAAGTCAAGACTCCTCGTCCGGAACTGTAGCGGTTAGTGTTAATAAACAGCATAAAAGGAATAAGGTTCGGGAAAATAGCAAGACTTATTACGCCGACAAGTTTTTTAGATTCCAGGAGAATCCGCAGGAATTCAGAAAAATTATACTGTTTGAACCGGAAGATATAATTTAAAAGAAAGAAAAGTAAAGGAGTAAGTATACCAATCAATAATCCATAACCTATCTTATTAAGAAACAAAGTCTTATCATCGTAATTTTTTGGATTGTTCATCTTAAAATTTCCATTTTTGCATTTGTGGAAAGGCCGAATAAGCAGTCAGATCCGTATTTACAGGAACTACGGAGACAAAGCCGTTAAGTACTGCAAAATCATCAGTATCCAGCGCTTCTGCTTCCGCATTATTAAAATATCCTTTAAGCCAGTAGTATTCGCGACCATGAGGATCAGTTCTGCGTTCAAATTCTTCAACCCATTTTCCTCTTGTCTGCCGGCTGAAATTAATTCCTTTAACCTCCCCCTTTGGAATATTTACGTTTAAACATACGCCATCAGGAAGACCTTGTTGTGCTACCGTTTGAAATATCCTGGCCACAACTATTTTGGATCGCGAAAAATCAGCATCCGGACTATAGTCATTCAGTGAAAAACCAATTGATGGCACACCATGTATACAACCTTCGAGTGCCGCACCCATCGTTCCGGAATATAAAATCGAAACGGAGGTGTTAGCGCCATGATTGATTCCTGAAATAATAAAATCAGGCAATTTATCTAATAACTGATTACATGCCAGCTTAATACAATCAGCAGGTGTTCCGGTGCACGAATAGATTAAAAGACCATCTTCCTCTTGAAGACGGGTAACCCGTAATGGATGGTCGACAGTTATCGCATGGCCCATTCCGGAGCGTGGACTATCGGGCGCAACAACAACGATATTTCCAAAAAGACGGATCACTTCGATAAGCTCGTTTATCCCTTTCGCATATACCCCGTCATCGTTTGTGATTAAGATTAAAGGTCGTTCTTCCATTATATGATTTACAGGTTTACTAAGTGTCAAAGATAATGGTTTCGTGATTATCTTCTTAGTGAAAATTTTTACCTTTGTCTTAAAATCGGTTTACTTTGAAAAAAATCATATTACTTGGTACAACCTGGCCATTCCGGGGAGGTGGCATATCGACTTTTAACGAGCGATTAACTAAAGCTCTTATAAATGCGGGCGATGAAGTGATAATCTACACGTTTTCACTTCAATATCCATCTTTTTTGTTTCCAGGAAAGACCCAGCTATCAGACCAGCCAGCTCCCGAGGGTTTGGAAATACGTATCAAGGTTAATTCAGTAAATCCATTTAACTGGATCGCAGTAGGCAGGGAGATTAAACAATTAAAGCCTGATCTGCTTCTTGTAAGATACTGGACGCCGTTTATGGCACCTTGTCTGGGAACAATAGCCCGTATTTGCAGAAAAAATAAACATACCCGCATAATTGCAATTGCCGATAATATTGTTCCACACGAAAAGCACGTGTTTGATACAGCGCTGACCCGCTTTTTCACCAAAAGCTGTAATGGATTTGTTACGCTTTCAAGGTCAGTACTTAATGATCTGAAACGATTCAGGCCTGAAGCACCAATGATCTATACTCTTCATCCATTATATGATATTTTTGGTAAAATAGTGAACAGGGATAAGGCATTAACAAGATTGAACCTAAGTCCGGATTTCAGGTATCTCCTTTTCTTTGGGTTCATTCGTGATTACAAGGGACTTGATTGGTTACTTGAAGCTTTCGCTGACGAAAAACTACGCAGTTTCCCGGTAAAGCTGATTGTTGCAGGAGAATTTTATACCTCATCTGAAAAGTATCTTCAGCTGATTAAAGAAAAAAAACTGACCAGCCACGTCATTTTGCGTACTGATTTTATCGAAGAACAAGATGTTGCAAATTATTTCGGAGCGGCCGATATGGTTGTTCAACCCTACAAATCGGCAACACAAAGTGGAGTGACCCAGATTGCATTTCATTATAATAAGCCAATGCTTGTTACTGATGTAGGTGGTCTGGGCGAGATTATACCACACGGTAAGGTAGGGTATGTTGTAAAACCGGGTCCGGAGGCTATTAGTGAGGCTATCTTCGATTTTTATAACAATGATAAAAGTGATTACTTTACGGCTAATGTGATAGCCGAAAAAGAAAAATTTTCATGGGGTACTATGGTAGAGACGATAGAAATCGTTTACAATAAAATCGATAACAACCAAAACTAAGATAACAGAATAAACGTTGCTATTGAGTTTATAAACTTATATTTTGAATATTAATACGGGATAGATTTGCAAACCGAAATAGAAAAAAGAGAGATTGAAGACTTGTTTGAGGACCTTTTAAAGTCGTTCACCAGACCAATAACCACCGAAAATGAACAACTTATCCGAAAGGCTTTCCAATTTGCTAATACGGCCCACATGGGTATCAGACGCAAATCGGGCGAACCATATATTATCCATCCTATTGCAGTTGCCAAAATCGTTGTGAGTGAAATCGGCCTTGGAACAAAATCTGTGCTGGCGGCGATACTTCATGATGTCGTTGAAGACACGGAATATACCCTTCATGATATTGAAAACATGTTTGGTATTAAGGTAGCTTCGCTTGTCGATGGTCTGACTAAGCTCTCCGGAACATTTGATTCAAATCAGGCGACAAATTTCAGGAAGATGCTTCTTACTCTTTCTGATGACGTCAGGGTGATTCTGATTAAAATTGCCGACAGGTTGCATAATATGCGAACACTGGAATCAATGCCCTATCAAAAACAGTTGAAGATAACCTCTGAAACTCTTTATATATTGGCTCCCCTGGCCCATCGCCTTGGATTATATGCGATAAAATCGGAACTCGAGGACCTGAGTTTAAAATACAAAAATCCTGAAATCTACCAGCAGATAAAGATAAAACTTCAAAGTGAGGAAGAACGTATCAACTACCTGGTTTTCGATTTCTCAAGACCGATACAGGAAAAACTTTATGCCGAAAACTTTGATTTCACGATCAGCGGACGACCAAAATCGATCTATTCGATCTGGAACAAGATGCAGACAAAAAATGTAACCTTCGATGAAATCTATGATCTGCTTGCCATCCGAATTGTCTTTAAACCCAAAGATGGAATATCCGAAAAAAGGCAAAGTTTTGATATTCTTTCTCTGATCACAGATATTTATACTCCCAAACCTGATAGAATCCGCGACTGGATCACGATACCAAAGGCTAACGGTTACGAAGCACTTCATGTGACTGTAATGGGACCTCAGGGTCAATGGGTTGAAGTTCAGATACGCACCGAGAGAATGGACGAAATTGCAGAGAGAGGATTCGCCGCTCATTACAGGTATAAGGAGGAAGGAGCATCAGAAAGTGAACTCGATAAGTGGCTTATAAAAATACGCGAGTTACTTAGAAATCCGGAATCAGACGCTCTGGATTTTCTGGATGAATTCAAATTGAATCTCTATTCGCAGGAAATTGTAATATTTACCCCAAAAGGTGAAATGAAAATGCTTCCCAAGGGTGCAACGGTCCTCGATTGTGCCTACGACATTCACTCGGAACTTGGGAATCATTGTATTGGAGCTAAGGTTAATCATATCCTGGTACCGATGAGCCATGTGCTCAAAAGTGGCGATCAGGTAGAGATCCTAACCTCCGATAAACAATCACCAAAACCATCCTGGATCGAGAGTGCAATCACAGCACGGGCAAAATCCAAAATCCGGGATTCCTTTAAGCAGGAGCAGAAAAAGCATATCGAAGATGGCCGTAACCAGTTAAATGAACAATTGGAAAAACTCAATGTCAAACCGGCATCCAATACGCTTAAAAAACTCATCAACCATTACGGACTTCATTCAAAAGAACAACTCTATGCCGAGATAGGCATGGGTCTGGTAAGTCTCGACAACCTGGAAACCACTCTTCTCGAGAAGTCAGTTAACAAATTTGTGAAGTTCTGGAAACTTTCTTTTCCATTTATTGGAGATAAAAAAAATGACAATTTACCTATCGATAAGAAGAAACCGTTCCTGCTCAATGAAGACCAGAAAAAGGCGAACTTTCAGCTTGCGACCTGCTGTAATCCGATCCCCGGCGACGATGTTGTGGGCTTTGTTTCTGAGGAAGGTCAGATCATGATCCATAATAAATCATGTCCCGAAGCAGTAAAACTTATGTCAAGTCATGGTGACCAGATTGTTGAGGCTACCTGGACAAAGTCAAAAATGCTTTATTATCTTACTCATTTATATATCAGAGGTTTCGATCATCAGGGCATCGCTAATAAAATCACAAACGTTATCTCAAATGAATACGGAATCAACATGCGTTCGATAAATCTTGACGCTCATGATGGTATTTTTGAAGGTAATTTATATCTTTACATTCAAAATACTGACCTGCTTGAAACCTTAATCACTAAGCTTTCCAACATTAAAGGGGTTGATACCGTGCAACGTAAAGAAATTTAAGGCACATTCTCATATTTTTATTCCAAAATGCTTTATTCTTAAAATATTTTTTACTTTTACATCCTATTTTAACTTAGATTAAGTATGAATAGTATGCTTAACAGTAGAGAAACAGTGAAATCACTATTTACGGAATACCTCGAAAGAAAGGGGCATCGTAAGACGCCGGAAAGGTTTGCAATCCTCGATGAAATTTATACGAGAGATGGCCATTTTGACATTGAAACCTTGTATATTTCAATGAAGAATAAGAATTACAGGGTTAGTAGAGCAACCCTGTATAATACAATTGAACTCTTGCTGGATTGCAAGCTGGTGATTAAACATCAGTTTGGGAAAAACATAGCACAGTTTGAGAAAACCCTTGCGTCGAGGCAACATGACCATTTGATAGACATACGCAATGGTAAGGTAAGAGAATTTCATGATCCCAGGATTCTTGAAATCATCAAGGATGCTTGTGCCCAGCATAATTTCAGGCTTTCTCACCATTCTCTTTATCTGTACGGCGAGATGGATGACGTTGTCTAAATAACATTATATTTACATTCTTTCATAATAAAAACCTTCCGGTCCGGGAGGTTTTTTTATTACTTTTTCTGAAAATATTCAGTACCTTTGCTTGGTTTTTTGCCCGCCTTCCGATACAACCGATTCAAAGGTATTCAGCGGGATTAACCCAAATATTAAAATAAATTAATAAGCAGATGAAGGTAGATGTATTGCTTGGTCTTCAGTGGGGAGACGAAGGAAAAGGAAAAGTTGTGGATGTTTTAACCCCGCATTATGATGTTATTACAAGGTTTCAGGGAGGCCCCAACGCAGGACATACACTGGAATTCAACAATATCAAACATGTACTTCATACAATTCCATCCGGGATTTTCAGGGAAGATAAAATTAATGTAATTGGTAATGGCGTTGTAATTGACCCATCCATCTTTAAAAAGGAGATTGACTCTCTGCTGAAGCTGGGTTTCGACCTTAGTAAGACTCTTTATATTTCAAAAAAAGCACACCTCATCTTACCTACACACCGTCTTTTGGACGCTGCCTCTGAGGCGGCAAAGGGAGACTCGAAAATCGGATCAACACTCAAAGGGATAGGTCCTGCATACCGCGATAAGATAGGTCGGGACGGATTAAGAGTAGGCGATATACTTCATAATTTCGAAGAAAAGTACACAGCGCGGGTTAAACAACATACTGATCTGCTGACTAAGTATTACCATTTTGATTATGAAACCGCACTAAACGACTACGAAAAAGCCTGGTTTGAGGGCATAGAAACAATACGCCAGTTTCAGTTGATAGATAGTGAAACATTTATTAATAATCAGATTAAAGCAGGAAAATCTGTCATCGCCGAAGGTGCTCAGGGAACCATGCTCGATATTGATTTTGGCTCCTACCCTTTTGTGACCTCCTCAAATACAATTACTGCCGGGGCTTGTACCGGTTTAGGGATCGCTCCCAACAAAATAGGCAAAGTGTACGGGATTTTCAAGGCATATTGCACCCGAGTAGGAAGCGGCCCATTTCCAACAGAGCTAAACGAAGCCATTGGTCAGAAATTGCGCGATGTGGGTCATGAATATGGTTCTACAACGGGCCGTCCACGTCGGTGTGGCTGGCTTGACCTTGTAGCTTTGAAATATGCGATTATGATCAACGGAGTCACAGAACTTATCATGATGAAGGCCGATGTTCTTGACGATTTTGATACTATTTGCGTATGTACACAATATAAAATCTGCGGACAGCTTACCGAAGACTTTCCTTACGAGCTCGACGAAAGCGTTGAGCCGGTTTATGTATCCTTGCCGGGATGGAAAAAACCCCTGACTGGCGTAATTTCTGAAGAAAACTTTCCAAAAGAATTAAGTGACTATATTGCCTACCTTGAATCACATCTTGAGGTACCTGTTTCAATTGTTTCTGTTGGTCCGGACAGGTCCCAGACAATTGTAAGACAAGGGGATTCGAAATAAATATTGGTTAAAATCATTTTTTGACCCAGTAAGAGAATTGATTTTGAATGATGCTATGTTGATACTGCTAAAATTCAGTTCTAAATAAAAGTATAAAATCCCGGAATATTCCGGGATTTTATACTTTTATAGAATTAAATATCAATTACCACAATTTCAGAATCTAAGATCAAAATCAGTACTTTCAAAGCAATGATGACAACTTCTTCCTCCGATAACCTGGGTCTTTACACGGATTACTATGAGTTATCCATGGCTCAGGGATATTTTCTGGCAGATAAAAAAGATGATCAGACTGTCTTTGACTATTTTTTCAGAACCAATCCTTTTGGTGGCGGATTTACAGTATTTGCAGGACTGTCTGATCTGCTAAATGCCATAACCGAATTCAAATACCCGCCCGAAAGTCTGCATTACCTTAGCAAACTTGGCTTTCAGGATGATTTCCTGAGTTATCTTAGTGAATTTAACTTTAAAGGATCAATTTTCTCAGTAAGAGAAGGGGAACTTGTTTTTCCCAATGAACCAATTCTTCGCGTAGAAGGCAGTATTATTGAGGCACAACTAATCGAGACTTTACTCTTAAACATTCTTAATTTCCAGTCACTCATTGCCACAAAAGCATTACGGCTAAAAATGGCTTGCAGAGAAAAAACATTTGCTGATTTTGGGTTGCGGCGTGCACATGGTGCGGGAGGTATTCAGGCAAGTAAAGCAGCAATAACCGGGGGAGCATCATCGACATCCAATGTACTGGCAGGCTACTTGTATGATTTGCCTGTTTCGGGGACTATGGCACATAGCTGGGTCCAGAGTTTCGAGACAGAATTAACTGCTTTTAGAGAATATGCCAGGATTAACCATGCAAACACAATATTGCTTGTTGATACTTACGACACATTAAAAAGCGGTGTATCAAACGCAATAGTTGTTGCTAAAGAACTCGCGGCAAGCGGTATCAAAATGTCGGGGATCAGACTGGATAGCGGCGATCTTGCCTATCTCAGTAAAAAAGCACGCAAGATGCTGGATGACGAAGGTCTGAACTATGTCAGGATTTTTGCTTCAAATCAATTGAACGAATATGTTATCAGTAGCCTTCAGGAACAATATGCACCGATCGACGGTTTTGGGATTGGAACCGAATTAATTACCGGGAAGCCTGACGGGGCGCTCGATGGAGTATACAAGCTCGCCCTTTGCAATGATCTGCCAAGGATGAAAATTTCTGAAAACATCGAAAAAATGACGTTCCCCGGACCTAAAACCCTCTATAGATTTTATGATGCTGAAGGAAATTTCTTCCGTGATGGAATTCTGCTAACAAACGAAGACCCGGAGAACTGTGAATACATCTACAACTCCGCATATCCTGACAAATGGACACGGGTAGCAGGATTAAAAAAAGAATGCCTGTCCACCAAAGTATTTGATCAAGTCCTGACCAATTCATTTATGCCTTCTGCTATAGAATGTAATGAATATTTAATGTCACGGGTCGCATTGCTGCCCTCAGAACATAAACGATTTATAATGCCTCATATTTACAAGGTAGGCGTATCCAAAAATCTGTTAAATCTCAGAGATAATCTGAAGAATAAGATAAGTAATGAATAACCCCGATTTTAACCTGAATCCAGAAAATGAAGAAGAGTATTAAAGGAACAGTTACAGAACAGAATCTTTTAAAAGCATTTGCCGGCGAATGCCAGGCAAAAAACAGGTATGAATTTTTCGCTGAAAAGGCTAAGCTCCAAGGCTACGAACAGATAGCAGCAATATTTGCAAAAACTGCTGCTCAGGAACAGTCACATGCCAAACAGTTTATAAAGTTCATGGAAGGTGGAGCAGTTGATATTGTAACTGAATATTCAACTGGAATTTCTGATCAAACCACTGCAAATTTAAAGCTTGCAATTATTGATGAGACCAGAGAAGCAACTGAATTATACCCCCAATATTCCGAAATCGCCAGACAGGAGGGGTTCCCTGCTATTGGTGCTATATTTGAACTGAATTCTAAAGTAGAGACTGAACATGCAAAAAGATTCAGTAAATTGCTTGAAAGACTGGAGAACGGAACGACATTCCGTCGGGAAAAATCCGTAAAATGGGAATGCCGTAAATGCGGGTATGTACACGAAGGTGAAAATCCACCTCAGATATGTCCGGCTTGCAATCACCCAATAGGATATTTTGAGGAAATGGAGGAGAATTATTGATGGTAAGAAAATGGTGATCAAAAAAATACTATAAAACATGAAAGTATATCCACTACTCTTTTCTCTTTTGCTTTTTTGCAACAATATCTTTGCTGTTGCCCATCCTGACCAGAAATATCGGCTTGTAAAGGCTGAAAGTTATGTTCAATCTAAAAATTACTACTTTTTAACACTACTTCAGCAATTGCCTTCTGTCAGTAAAATCATTTCAACAGATGAAGAATTATCGAAAATTGCCATTTTAAAGAAAAACTACCTGCTCTCATCATTGAAAGATTGTGGTGACAGCGTAAGATGTTATTTTGAAAATATAAAGTTTAGTGCTGCAGAAATTCAATCCATTGGAGACCGACTTGTAACTCTTTATTCAAGCCGGAATGAAATAAAATCACTTGTGACAAACCACCTCATTCCATCTGGTTGCTATAATATTTTTGAAAGTTTCACCCCTCAGGAGATGCTTCGAAAAGCATGGGAACAAGATGCAAAAGCTGTTAATCATGCCATTAAAGTCTATGTTGGTGGAGGAAAACCTAACTACCCAAGCATCGATGCAGCAAGTTTTGATATGAAATGGAAAGAGTATCCTATTCTTATCTACGACTGTTCAAACGCAGTTCTTGAAGATGTAAAAAATGATAAGCTGTTCTTTATTACACCCATGACCTATGCTCTGAGGGCAATAGAGATAAATGACCGCAACCGGGCCGGAGATTATGAACCAATGGCATTAAACTGCAACAAAAGTGCATACAACAGGATCAAAACAATTCGATGGGCGGATTATAAATACTCTGTTATTCTTGTCCCTGGTGAAGGACCGGAAATTCATGATGAAGCCATAAGCCCACTCGGCAAGCTTAGGTGCCGTATCGCTGCATACCGGTGGAAAGAGGGTCTTGCCCCTTTTATGGTAGTTTCGGGAGGTAAGGCCCATCCCTACAAAACGAAATATTGCGAGGCTGAAGAGATGAAAAAGTATTTGGTTGAAACCATGCACATACCGCCCTATGCAATTATTATGGAACCACATGCAAGACATACCACAACAAACATGCGCAATTGTGCCCGTCTGCTCTTCCGGTATGGCTTTCCATTTGAGAAGCCCTGCATTACATCGACAACAAAGGAGCAGAGCTTTTACATTACAGATAAAGAGATGCAGGACAGATGCATTGAAGAACTCGGATATTCACCTTATAAAAATGGGAAAAGACTTTCGGAAACCGAGGCTGAATTTTATCCGCTTGTATCTTCCCTCCAAATTGATTTCGATGAACCTATGGATCCATAGATTCAAACCTTAAAATCGTCAAAAATTGCATATAAAGAATGTAATTTTGTGGAACTACTCTGGAATTCTTATCTACCTTTATTGGATGATATTATTGCCATAATTTAATCTTTGAAAAAATGGGGAAAAGGTGGTTTGCAACTGGCATTCTTCTTATTATTAGTTGGTATACCTTTGCAGCAGTCCCCCCAACAGCTGTGCTCAAAGCTTTTGATGTAAAGTTTAAAAATGCAACAACTGTTAATTGGGGGAAAGAAGGTCCAAAAGTGTGGGAAGCAGAATTTAACTTCGAAGGTAGCAGGATATCTGCAAATTTTGCTGAGGATGGTACATGGCTGGAAACGGAAAGAATCATCAAAACTGAAGAATTACCTCCGGCTGTTTTAAAGGCAATAAAAGCAAACTTTCCGGACTGGAAAATTATCGAAGCGGATAAGACAGAGACTTTAAAACATGGACTTATTTATGAAGCTAACCTTAAAAAAGGCTTATCGAAAAAGGATGTAGCCTTTAAAGAAGATGGAACACCAGTTTCTGAATAATCTGATTATGAATTTTGTAAAGCGATCCATATTAGTAATAACAGTATCTATTATTATCCTTGGCAATTTAACGTGCAAAAAAGAGCCTGCGTTTTATGTTGCCAAAACATCATTTACAATCCGGAATGAGAAGGCTTATGTTGATTCTTTAGTACGGTTTACAAACAACTCAGACACTAAACATGTTACCTTTGTCTGGGATTTCGGTGATGGAACAACAAGTGATTCATTAAATCCTTCCCATACCTATACCGATCACGGGAAATACATCATCACTCTAAAAACGTTTGTCAACAAGCTCTTTTCAAATAGTTCTTCTCAAACCTTAACAGTTATTGTTGGCGAGAAATTATATAGCCTGAAGAAAATTACAGAGGGCTTTAATTTTGCCGAAGGGAAAGATAGTTCAATTGTCGTAATCGGTCAGACCTGGGACACTCCAGACGGATCACAAATGTTTCTCTCAAAATTCGACAAGAACCTACGTCCTCTATGGGTTAAATATCCTGATAAAAACCTGTCGCCATACGTGGGAAGCATTGAAAGAATGTCAGATGGAAATTTCATTATTGCAGGTAGCCTTGATAATTCCGCAAATTCAAATCACTTTTCGCTGTCTAAGTTAGATCAACAGGGAAATGTAATGTGGGATAATAAATACGATCAGACGAATGGCCAATGTGTCTTTGCATCAGAGACGAAAGATGGTGGGATTATTGGTATTGGGATGGAAGATACTGAAATTGTTCCAATGGTTACTGTCTTAAAGGCGGACCGGAACGGTAATTTCCAGTGGAAGAAAAACTTTAAAAAGGAGTGGCTTATGTTTGCAAACAACATCATACCACTTGATGATGGCTATTTATTCGCTTCGTCAACGAGAGGACAATACTCAGCTACAAATAGTCTTGATTCACTTGTTATCACAAAAATAAATCTTGATGGAGAGGTGGTGTGGAAAAAAGCAAAAGAGTGGCAATATTATTACTACATTATCTATACTGTTTTTTCTTCCACTATTGCTTTAAATAACAATTATATAGTTGTGGTAAATGATGGTAACAATTTTGTCATGGTATTTGATCAGAAAGGAAATTTTATCAAACGAAACTTTTCAGATCTTGCGCAAAATACTTTGATAACCTCAACACCAAAGAACAATTTCATCATTGGTAGCCGAAATGATTTGGGTATTAATTTTTTTAATAATTCCGCTGATAAAATTGGGATGATGAGCTACGGGAATCACAATCGCATCTGCCAGCCTACCCGGGGTAATGGATGGGCTCTAAAACTGCTACTTGGAGGCAATTTTCTTTTTATGGGAATCGTGTACAAGGAATGCGAAACCAACACAGCATCAACGCTTCTTGTAAAAATTGACGAGGCAGGTACTGTTCAATAATACTCCGGATATGAAAATACGTGGTTGGATTAACCCTAAGGGATTTAAGGTTTCTGCATTGCAATTATTAATGAAGCCTAAAGATCTCTAACCTTCAATTTTTAATGCAGGTAAGGTAAACATAAACTCACTACCTTTCCCCTCTTCGCTTTTTATATGCAGTTCCCCATCAAGCTTTTCAATTAGGTCCTTGCATATCATCAATCCTAAACCAGAGCTGGATTCTCCCTCGGTACCCTTTCTGCCAGTATTGACATCGAGCCGGAATAGACCTTCAATGATATTCTTACTCATACCTACTCCGGTATCCTTGATGGAAATTTCAATCTTATCGTCAGTTGATTTCGCAGAAATATAAATTTCCCCTCCTCTGGGGGTAAATTTAATGGCATTACTTGCTAGATTTCTTAATATGCCTTCCAAAATATTAGAATCTGTATAGACTAACATTTCACCGGGAATATTTATATTAAGGTCTATATTTTTCTCCTTTGCAGATTCAACAGTCAGTTTTAAACACTGATTGACTTTCTCTAAGAGCAAAAAAGGTTTGGCCACAACATGGATCAATCCCCTCTGAATAGTAGACCATTCCAACAGATTTCCTAAAAGCGCATGAAGGTTTGACGCTGAATTATTAAGCAAAATGGCAATTTCCTGGATCTCATCCAGTGTCATCTTATGCAAATCATTTGCAATTATTTCAGTCAATCCTAAGAACCCATTGAATGGCCCGCGTAAGTCGTGTGATATGATTGAAAAAAACTTATCTTTCATGGAATTAAGTTCCCTAAGGTTAGCCTCGCGCTCCTCGGCTTTTTCCTTTGCAAGCATCAATGAGGCTTCAATTTTTTTTCGTTCAGTAATATCCCGCGTAACTGCGCAGTCAAATTCCTCATTACCAAACTTCAAATAATTTGCCACAATTTCAATTGGTATCAATCTTCCATCTTTTGTACGGTGTTCAGATTCAAACTTTAAAACCTGATTCTTTCTTAATTCCGGGAAATGATTTTTCCAGACCTCGGCATTATAATGCGCATCTATATCAAATACAAAAAGCTGAAGTAACTCCTCTCTCGCATAGCCTAACACCTGACATGCTGCCTCATTGACATTTACAATACGGCCTTCAGGTGTCATCCAGAATAGTGAATCAGAAGTAGATTCAATACTCTTATGCATGAGTCTAAGTTCTAAGTCCACACTTTTTTGCTCAGTAATATCTTCAATCATGCAAATATGACGCAGAGGCATCCCTTCCTCTTCGATTAATTTAGAGATTGTCATGCTAACCCAAATTACGGAACCATCAGGACGAATAAAGCGCTTTTCCATAGTAAAACCGCTAATTTCCCTTTTAATCAGCCGTTCCATATTGTCAAGATCCATCTGAATATCCTCAGGATACGTAAAGCTAATCCAATCTGTACAGGTTAATTCCTGAATTGACCTCCCGGTTATTTTAGAGTACATTTGGTTAACCTCATAAATTTTCCCAGTCAGTGAATCGACGAGGGCAATGCCAAGGGGAGCATCCTCAAAGATTGTTTTAAATCTCGTTTCGCTCGTCTTTAAGGCAGCTTCTGCAAGTACGCGCTCAGATATATCGTTGACTAAAACGATATATTTTTTCTGTAAGGTTAAAGAGTCTGTTTTCCGTGAGATAGCAAGTTCATACCATTTTACGCCATCCGGCATTGGCAAAGAGTAAATTGCGCCTTTGTGAAATCCGGTTTCAGAAGCTTCGGCAAGTGCATTATCAATTATAATGCAGGTTTCAGGCGGAAGAATTTCGTATAATGTTTTCCCGAGAAAAACATCAGGTGATACGAAGAGCAATTCACTTTTAGGCGTGCGAAATTCGAAGATTCTTCGCTCATCGTCCAGTTCAAACAATATTATTTTTAAGGCATCAAGGGTAGCATTAAAATGCTCATTGGATTTCCTTAGGGATACTAATGATTGATTTAGCTCAAGGATTTGATGATCATAATGAGTTTTTAAGACATGATAATCATGTTTTAATTTCTCCAACTCTTCTTTAAGTTGTTCATTTGACTCCTTGAATTGAATCATGTGATCCCGGCTATTGAAAATTAAACCTAATTCTGAACGCTAAAGATAGTGGTTTAAATAATAGGCTAAATCTTTGTGCTAAACTTTATTTTAATAACTATTAATCCGGAATTCTCAGGCTCATAAAATGGGATCAGATGAAAAAGTTGTGGGGAAAGGTATAAAATTGAATTTTTATTTCATAAACAGCGATTTGCAGAAGTTTTGTTACCAAAGAGACAGAGGTGCAGAGCACTGATTATATTTGTAGAATACACG
>CAINLJ010000274.1 GCA_903850335.1 uncultured Bacteroidia bacterium
AGCGTACCGCAATATCTTCTTTGATGAAGTGTTTAGGAAGCACTGATATTGCGGTACTCTGTACCTCCTAACAACGCATATTCATCATTCCTACAAATCTTGCGGTACTCTGTACCTTATTATTATTTAATCATGTTCCAAAGTTATCTGTTTTGATGTTGGAGTTTAACAACTCACGAGTACTCTGCGGTAAAAAACTTTTGATACCCCTTTTATAATTTGTCTACTGATTTCCAGTATTCGATCATCGCTCTTTCCAACAAACGGCTACTGTTTAATAAACTCCACCCTGCGGTTTAGCGCCTTGTTAACCGGTGAATCATTCGGAGCAACCGGTTGTGATTTCCCCATTCCGTCTGTAACCAAACGATCACCATTGACGCCAAACGAATTGCTAAGTTCAGCTTTTACAGATGCTGCTCGACGTTTCGAAAGATCCAGATTAGCAGCATCCTGTCCGTCACTGTCGGTATGCCCGACAATCTTCACCTTTACGTCAGGAACTTCGTTAAGAATAGTCGCGATATCCTTCAGGGTTCCATACGATTCAGGTTTTACAATATCCTTATTTACATCGAAGTATATGCCATAAGTTATAAGTTTTCCTTCAGTCAGTAACTTATTGCGAGTGTCTGGAGCAGCGGTTGTTATTTTGATATTTGACAGGTAAGAACCTGATGATGCTCCCCTGTAAAGTTTGAAGCACATCCGGCTAAATTTACTGCCATCATAAATATTGGTTGGCATATCCAGAACTTTTCCCCCCTGATGGTAAATCCGGACTCTGCGGTTTTGAACCCATACAATTACATGGTTTACTTTTTCTTCCTGTACAAGGTTGATCGCAGAGGAACCTGTCAGTTTCTCATTTGCTCCTTTTTTATAGCCTTTGGTATCCCATAATGTTTTTGCAATAGTGATATGTATTCCGCAATTACCCGGATCCCCATTTTTATCCATTTCGCTATGACTTCCTTCACCGAAAAGCACTAAGTCTGCAGCATAGCGTGGACCTCCTTTTTTGGGGACAATATCAAATTCAATGATGAAATTCTTTGGAAAGTCAATATCCTTTAAATACCAGTAGGTTCCTTCTGTACTGTTCAAATTAAACCAGTTACCGGGAGCTACATTTAAAGTGTTTACTTCACCTGCAACGTCTGTTGTCCAAAGTGCAGGGAAGTCCCCTACTGCATCCTGACTGAAATCTTCGAACAAAAGTACTTTATCGCCCGGAACAAAGTCATATTTAGAGTAGGCTTGAAGCGTAGGGGTAGCTGGGGCAGTTGTAACAATGGTTGGTTTCTTATTTTGAGCTTTTGATGTTGTATCCTTGATTTGCTTTGGTGGTGGCGGAGGGGTTGGTTTTTTGCTCTTAAACAGCCCTTTTACCCCGCCTTCTATGGCATTAAGACCTTTGTTAATCTGCTGATCAACATTGCTGTTAGCCTTTTTATTTGCCTGATTTTCAACCTTCTTCTCAACATCAATCTGAGCAGTCAGATTACTGAATAACAGACAAAAAAAGAACATTAAAAAAATTTGTGTCGTTTTCATATCAGTAAAAATTAGATTTCCTTAAATTTAACGAAATTCAATCTAATTTTCAATGACTTTTAGGGTATTATTGAAATTTTTGGAAAATTGGCAATACTGTTAAAGACGGGGGCGCCGAAGTCTCTTCAGGGACTTTTTTGGAGTCCCCAAAGGATCTGATTTAATCCAGCAATCCCTGTATTCATGTATAAAATCAACCAGATTCCTCGGAGTGTGCCCGGTAAGTGATTCGAAAACATCATTACGGCTATTCATCTTTCCATTTCTGGCTGCCGAATAGAGTAACGATAGTGTAACTACATAAAGTAATTGCTTTTTATCATGTAATTTTTGTCTGACAAACCGAATGGTTGAAGGTTTGGCATACTTTATTTCCCGGCCCAGATCATCCGAAAACATTTTGGCAATCTGATAGAAATCAAAGGACTCAGGACCGGTAATCTCGTAGGCCTGATTTTTATGCCCCGGGTTAATCAGAATAGCCACGATAGCCTCAGCTACATCCCTGACATCAATATAGTTGACGAAGCCTGCTCCGGCAGGTATATTGATTCTGTCATGATCCTTAATATCAAGACGATGCAAAGAGGATAGATTCTGCATATATACCGAAGGCCGTAAAATGGTTGATGGGATACTCATTTTCTTAAAATGATTCTCCGTGCGGTGATTTGCAAAAATCCTGTTCCTTTCTGCCCCAACTATCGAAACAAATACAATATGCTTAACACCAACCTTTTCAGCCTTTGCAAGAAATGGAAAGATATATTTTGAAACGTCGGAAACCTGGTTTGGCCGGATAAGAACAATCTGAGTAACTCCCTCAAGTACCTTTTCGTAAGTCGACGGTTCGTCAAATTCAAAATGGCAAAAATTACAATCGGAGATACCTTCAATCTTTCTTGCCCGTTCAATATCACGAACCGCTGCAATAAACTCAACATCCGGGTAATTCCGGCTTTGCAATAATTTTAAAGTGCTTAAGCCTACATTTCCGGTTGCACCCGTGATTAAAATCTTCTCCATAAACAAATTAAAGTTAAGCGGAACAAAATTAAACCTTTTCTGTAAAACTTAACCTTCAATTTTATGTAAGATTTCAAATACTTTTAAAAAAGCGGTTTTTTGAATTCAGCAATCAGGGAATCTGACTGATCAAATATAGCGTTAAGGAAGTTAATCAGACCCCATTTTTTCCAGTTTGATCCTTCTGAAATTGCCGTGAAAACCTGCATCCTTGTCTAGTTGAACAGTTAATGAGGTTTGACCAACTATGGACTCAAAATTACGTGTGATATCTGTGAAAAATAGATTCGCCAAAATATTTACTATTTTACGGGTTGTCGAAACTTTCCTGCCCTTAGGAACAAATTTATCAAAGACTACAATTTCACCTCCGGGCTTTAATACCCTCTCCGACTCTTTAATACACTTCAATGGATCAGGAATCACAGCAAGTATCAAGTGAAGTATGATCTTGTCGAACGTATTATCCGCAAATTCAAGCACCTGCCCATCCATTACAACCGCTTTAACATTAAGCTTCAATATTTCACTCCTCCTCTTCACCCTTTCAATCATTGCTGGGGTAATATCGGTAGCAACAATTTCGCAACCGGCAGGCAAAAATTCCAGGTCCAATCCGGTCCCGGCACCAACAATCAAAACTTTATCACCATTTTTAACCCCCAAAGAGATAACCGACTCTTCCCTGTTCTGTCTGAAATACCTGGCTAACAAATCATACCCTGGTGTGTAAAGAGTATATCTGAATTTATTCCAATTGTTCGTGTTAATTTTCATTTTCCAAAGAATTTGTGAGGAACCAGCAACCCAAAGTCAATTATACGCATCTTACGGATCTATTGATGCCACAAAGCTAAAAAGATTAAATTATCCATGAGTAAGACAGAAGGTGGTTATATCAAAGATATGATATTTGATTCGGCACGAAAGCAGAAATTCCTATCTTTAAACAAAAAAATAATACATTTAAAAGCATTTTCAAATGAAGACTTTACTGATATTCACCTTTGCACTTTTAGCGGGCCTCGACCTTTCAGGACAAATAAATCCAATGGATAGATTGTTCAAGGATAAACCACGTGATCTTGCACTTTATCTGAATCCAACATTCGAATACAGTCAGGTTGTGCTCCAGCGCACCAAAATTGCAGGCTTAGGTGCCGGTATAATTATAAACAAAAAGCTATCTCTGGGGATTGTCTATAATACCACTCTCGGTAATCTTGCTTTGCCTGAAACAAAAGGACCTGGTCAATTTCAGATGAAATGGGAAGGCGTTCATCTCGAATATACACTTTGGCCGGTTCAGAAAATCCATCTCACTTTTCCATTCTCAGCAGGAATTGGACAAATGAAAATCACTGGAAACACAGCAGAAACATCAACAAGTAGCCCTGGTTTTGTATTTGCTGAACCGGGAATGGTTATTGAAGCCAATGTCTGGAGATATGCAAAAGCAGGCATCGGGACAACCTACAGATACACAGCCAATGTGAACTACAATACGCTTACAACAGACGACATCAACGGATTTGCCGCCATAGTATCCCTGAAATTTGGCAATTTCAGATATTCAATCCATCACTAACCTTGCTTACCAAAATTAATCTTCCTCACGCGATGGAGCGAAAATCTCTTCGATAAGCACCTTGTACTTCGCCTCGATAACCTTTCGCTTAAGTTTTAACGTTTGTGACAGTTCTCCGGTCTGAGGGCTCCATGAATCTGCAATAAGCCTGAAACGCTTTATCTCCTCATGCTGGCCCAACGTTTTGTTGATCTCTTTAACCTCCTGAAGAAATTGATTCTGTACCTTTGGGTTACCTATCGCTTCAGCATTATCCTTGAAAAGTATCTGATTTGAGGAACACCAGTCATGAAGATATTCAAAGTTAGGAGAGATTAAGGCACTGGCAAATTTTTCATGATCACCAATAACTATAACCTGATCGATAAACATCGACTCCTTAAGTTTATTCTCAATCATCTGAGGAGCAATATATTTCCCTCCGGTAAGTTTAAATATCTCCTTCTTGCGGTCTGTTATCTTAAGATATTTCCCTTCATCCAGGATCCCAATATCACCTGTATGAAACCACCCGTCTTTATCAATAACCTCAGCGGTGAGTTCAGGCTGCCGGTAATATCCGATCATCAGATTAGGTCCTTTTGTAAGGATCTCACCATCTTCTGCAATCTTTACCTGTACACCGGGCAGAACAGGTCCATTGGTTCCAACTTTTAATTCGTGGGTTGTGAGATTTCCCACTGCGACAACGGGAGAGGTTTCGGTCAGTCCATACCCTTCAAGTACATAGATCTTTGCGGCACTAAAGACCCTTGCAATCCGGGGTTGCAAGGCAGCTCCGCCAGAGACAACAATCTTCAGATTTCCACCCAGACCTGCCCGCCATTTCGAATAAATCAATTTATCAGCGATAGCTAGCTTCAACCTGTAAAGAGGTGACATTTTCATATTGTGTTCATATTCACGTCCCAGATCAACGGCCCAGAAAAAAAGCCACTTCTTGATCCCCGTTAGCTGCTTCCCCTTAGTCAAAATACTGTTATAAACCCGTTCGAGGACACGGGGAACCCCGCAGAAAATATGAGGCTGTACCTCTTTTATTGCAGGCATAATCTGAGCCAGGGTCTCCACATAATAAACGCCGATTCCCTTATAGAGAAAATTATAATTCACAATTCTTTCAAAAATATGACAAAGGGGCAAAAAAGAAATTGCCTTATGACCAATTCCCAGCTCGAAATTATTTGCATGGGTTGTGAAATTGGAAACCAGATTTCTGTGTGAAAGCATGACACCTTTTGGGATTCCGGTAGTTCCTGACGTGTAAATCATAGTAACCATTTCATCCTCTCCAATCGAACGTTTTATTTCATCAAGTTTTGGTGAAAGCTCTTCTTCATGTTCAATTCCAAGGGCGTATATCGATTCTATATTTGTTGCACCTGTGACCTGATTAAAGGAGAATACCTGCTCAAGACTTTGAATCTGCCCAATCATAGGTGCCAGTTTCTTAAATAATTTGTCGTCCGAAACAAAAACAAACCGGGTTTCGGCGTGACTAAAAATATACCTGTATTCTTCTTCACTAATTGTGGGATAAACGGGGACATGCACAGCTCCGGCCATAGCCAGCGCCATATCCACAAAACTCCATTCAGGACGGTTTCCAGAAACAGTGGCTACACGATCTCCCTTTTTAAGACCCATTGTCAGGAGACCCAACGCGATAAGCTTAGAATTTCTGGCAAACTGTTCAGTACTGAATTTAATCCACTGATTACCGTATTTTCCACATACAGCGTCAGTACGAAAGGAATTAATAAGGCAATGTTCAAGGATGTCGAAGGTTCGTTTAACAGGCATAGTCTTACATTTTTTAGTAAAATTAAAAATAGTAAGAAAAAATCCAACTAAAAGGTGAAATTTTGTTTAAAACAGATACCCCTAACGAGTAATAAATACTTGTCAGGGGTATAAAATTGAATAATCAGGTATTATATAATAAATCAGGCCTTGCTTAAAATCTTATTGTTTCTATTAGCCATGAAGGCAATTATAGCCACCAGTCCGTAGACAATAACCAATGATATCGGAAATTGCAACCCGGCACCACTACCATACGAGTGTAACCCGGAAAGATAATAGTTAACTCCAAGGTAGGTCATCAAAACAGAAAGCATTCCAAGTACTGATGCCAGATTATAGGCAAACCAACCACGAAGTCCAGGAATAAGTCTCATGTGAGAAATAAAACCATAAACAAGAACGCTTATCAATGCCCAGGTCTCTTTGGCGTCCCATCCCCAGTACCTTCCCCATGATTCGTTTGCCCAGACACCACCAAGAAAGGTGCCGATTGTCAGGAGATAAAGGCCCAGAATCATTGACGCTTCGCTAATGTAAGTAAGCTGGGTAATGGATAATTGTATCCG
This sequence comes from uncultured Bacteroidia bacterium, assembly GCA_903850335.1. Taxonomy (GTDB): domain Bacteria; phylum Bacteroidota; class Bacteroidia; order Bacteroidales; family Prolixibacteraceae; genus JAAFHB01. The sequence goes on from CAINLJ010000274.1 coordinate 6,544, forward strand.
TTTAACATTTGAATGGTTTTGTAATGCACCCATCAGTAAATTGACGAAACCAATTATCGCACTTACTCCCAGAAAACCGTAGCTTGCAGTAATCACGGCCACATGAATAGCCAGCCAGTATGACTTAAGAACAGGAACTAAATTTGTAATTTCAGGATTTAACCAGCTCATCTGAGCCACAAACAGGGTTAGCCCCGAGAGTATTGCAGAAACAGCCAGAACCATTGGATTGCGAAGCGAAAAAATTAATCCCGCAAGCATAACTGCCCATGCAATATAAATCATGGATTCATAACCATCGCTCCATGGCAAATGCCCGGATACATAACCACGTATAATCAATCCGGCTGTCTGACTTGCGAATCCGGCAAACAAGGCAATTACAATTATATTGATAGCTTTTTTGTTAAGCTTTTTTGCCTTTAGAACGGCATAAAAGAAGAATCCAAAAAGCGTCAGTCCCAGCAACAAATATAAACCTGAAAGATTTTTAAAGATATTTACCCGGTTATAAAAAATCTCAAAATTCTGCTTGGTCTCACCAGGGATCAACGCAGAACCATAATGCTCCTGGTAGCCAATAATCATCGACACATCCTTATTTGCAGTATCAAGGTTACCATCCCGCAGGGAATTCACAAAATCAGGGAAAACATGTGCCACAAGAGTTGAATCAGGACCAAACCCAGAAGGGAAATGGTTAATTGGTGTATACCACACCAGGTCTGTACGGTCAGGAGACGGGAAGAACTTATACATATCTCCATGATATACCTGATAAACAACATTTAATCTGTCATCTACCTTTATCACATTGTTATCATACAATTTCCGGTCTCCGGGCTTCTTACCAAAGGCTATCTGCACATCATTTGCCAATTTATAATTCCCCTGCTGATCAAAGAAATCATTAAAGGATGCTTTACTTTCGGATACCCCAAGTTTCGCTTCTATCTGCTCATCAGATAAAGCAATCATTGGAAATTGCTGCCAATCCTGAGGATAAGCCAGCATCCCAAGTACAACCTGTTCAGGCAGCTGACCCGATAATGATTCTGAGCGCGAAACCTTCATCACCATTTCGTAAGCAAGTGTGCTAAATGGTTTTATTCTGCCATCATGCCCCTGAACCCATACCTTGGCAAACTCCCTGGCAATAGCAGGTGAGACCGAATGAGGTTCAGATGCCTTAGCCGTAAATCCAGAAGCCAGCAAAAGAATCAAGGCCAGCGTCGTGCTTGCCGAAGCCTTCTTCATAAGCATATAAAAGTGACTGTTTTTGTTAAAGATGGATAGTATAATTCCTAACGCCAGCAATAAATAACCCAGGTATGTAATTAGCGTTCCGGGAAGATCATCGTTTACAGATAAGATAGTCCCCTTTTCATCCATATCATAAGAACTCTGATAAAAACGATAACCCCTGTGATTCAATATGTTATTCATAAATATTTTATGATCCTCATTAAGCCCAAGTTCCTTATCCGTAAGTGTAACCAGACTCTCATACGAAGAAGGACTGTTTGATCCAGGGTATCTTTTCAATGTAAAATCTTTCAGTCTGAGTGAAAACGGAAGAACCTTTTCTCCGGGACCTATCCACATCCTGTAATTCACACCTTCGAAAACTCCTGCATATTTAATTGACTCATTTTGTGCTGATGTCCAAAGAGTAACTTCCTGTTGCTTTTGATTATCTCCAAGTTGAATGATCAATGCATTTTCACCCGTTGGAGTGCCATTGCCCGCAGCAGCCTGAACCCTGGCAGATTTTAAAAATCTTTTTACAACGATAGATACACCTCCTACCTGATAAATAAGTCTTTCAGTACATGCCATCTCCTTTCCAGCAGGGCAATCCGGAAGTTGTTCTGCCTGCATATTAGATGAGTGAATAACGTCGTCAGCCGACATTTTCAGGCTATCACCTTTCAGTATAAAACGAACATTTGCGGCTGCATTAAATCCAATGGAAACATTCCCTGCCGCTACCTGCTGACCTGCAGTAATCAGTTCATTCCTCATGCCACCTCCATTGGAATAAACAAATTCGATCATCGGCTCACCCTGACTGGTTTCCTGAATACTCCGTTGTGCATCGGCGATGAAATTAAGTGATTTTACTTCAATCTCCTTCCCTCCAATCTTAACCTCTTCCGACAACTTCTTCCCCGCCAGGGTTATCACACTTGCGGGTTCTGAGAAACGTTTCTGCTCACCCTGGTAGTTCGCCTCAAAATTAAACTTTGTTTCATTTGTCACCAGGATATTCGTTGTCTCGCCCTCGCGAATATGTACGGTACCCTCTGAACCTAAATAGCGGGTTACACCTGCCCCAAGAATGATAACAATAAAAGAAATGTGAAAAATCCCCATCGTGAGCCTCTTTTTTAAGTACATTTTGTGCTTTAAAAAATTAGCAATCATGTTTGCGCATAAAACGATCAGGATCAATTCAAGCCACCAGGTATTGTAAACCATTGACCTTGCTGCTTCGGTACCATAACTATTTTCAATAAATGTCCCGGCAGCCAGTGAAAAGGCAAATAACAGCAGCAAAAAGCCGGCAGTAGTAACAGAAAAAAGGAAACTATAGAAATTTTTCATGTGAGTAAATTTAAGTTTGCTAATATATGAAAAAAACAAGATTCAGTCTAAAACCATTAAGGTTTAAGACATTTTGTAATTTCTTAACTTATTTAAAGAATTATCCCTGAGAATTTAATAACCTACGTGCATTCTGAATCAGAACAGGTATTCCTGAAGGCTCTTTACCACCTGCTGTTGCGTAAAAAGGTTGGCCTCCCCCACTGCCATTGACTGATTTAGCCAGATCACGTACAATTGAACCAGCGTTAAACCCTTTTTCTTTGAGAAGGTTATCAGATATCATCACATGAATATTTGCCTTTCCGTCAATTTCGGCCGCCAGGACCAGGAAGAGATTTTCTACTTCCCCTTTTAGCTGAAACGCAATATCCTTAATAACAGCAGAATTTTCGACTTTGATCTGTTGAGCAAGGAAGTTTATTCCATGTATTATTTCAACCTGCTGTAACAGCTCCTTCTTTAATTTGACCGCATTTTCCTTCTCAAACGCCTCTGCCTGTTTAAGAAGGAGGTGATATTTGGTGAAAAGTTCATCAACAGCTCCTTTAAGGTCGGCCGGATTGTTAAATAGTATAGAAACATCCTTAAGGGCCTTCAATTGATTTTCGACATACTCCTCAGCCTTCGAGCCCGTAATGGCTTCTATCCTGCGTACTCCGGCTGAAATCGAACCCTCTGAAATTACAATAAATTGTCCAATAGTCCCAGTTGCTTTTACGTGTGTTCCGCCACACAATTCAACAGAATCCCCAAAACGGATAACCCTTACCTGATCGCCGTATTTTTCGCCGAATAACGCAATGGCACCCATCGATTCAGCCACTGACATAGGAACCTCCCTAAGTTCATCTTTTTGGTCGTTGGTCCGGATCAATTCATTAACCTTTTTTTGAATCCGGTTCAGTTCTTCGTCAGTAACCTTTTGAAAATGATTAAAATCGAAACGCAATGAATCCGGACTTACATACGATCCCTTCTGTTCGATATGTTTACCAAGAACTTCTCGTAAAACATGGTCAAGAAGGTGTGTTGCTGTATGGTTATTCTCGGTAAGGCGTCGGTTTATAGAATTTACAACGGCTGTAAAATCTTCTCCTGGATTTTCAGGCAATTGTCGGGTCAGGTGTACTGTAAGGTTATTTTCCTTGACGGTATCAAAGATTTCGGTTTTAATCCCGTTGGCTTCTATTGAGCCTGAGTCTCCTACCTGTCCTCCTGACTCGGCATAAAACGGTGTGGTATTAAACACTAACTGATAAAACTCTCCTTTTTTCCCTTTTACTTTCCGATAGCGGTTGATCCTGATCTTTGCTTCCAGTGTATCATAACCCACAAAACCATCTCCTTCGGCCTGTTGTAATTCTATCCAGTCGCCCGTTTCAAGCTGTGTTGCACTTCTTGAACGGTTTTTCTGAGCTTCCATTGCAAGTTCAAATCCTTCTCTGTTAACCGTAAGACCTTGTTCCCGCAGAATGAGCTCAGTTAAATCCAGGGGAAATCCAAAAGTATCATATAATTCGAAAGCGACATTTCCATTGACGTCGGTATGATCTTTCTTCTTTGTATCCTCAATGATCCCATCGAGCATTTTTATTCCAGTTTCAAGTGTTTTTAGAAACGAATCCTCTTCCTCTCTAATCACATTAATTACAAGATCCTGTTGTCTGATAAGTTCAGGGAATGCACCTCCCATATTTTCTGCCAGAACAGCGACAAGCTGATGGATAAATGGTTTTCTGAAATCCAGGAAAGTGTAACCGTAACGTACTGCACGGCGTAAGATGCGACGAATAACATACCCTGCCTTATTATTGGAAGGGAGTTGTCCGTCTGTTATTGCGAATGCGATTGCCCTTAGATGGTCGGCGATAACACGCATGGCAATATCAGCCTTTTCGTTTGATCCATATTTCCTGCCTGCCAGGTAACCTAGCCGGGTGATTACGTCCTGAAAAACATCCGTATCATAATTGGATTGCTTATTTTGTATAACCATGCAAAGGCGTTCGAAACCCATACCTGTATCCACGTGTCTGGCAGGAAGTTCTTCAAGCTGTCCGTTAGCCTTACGGTTGTACTGAATAAAAACAAGGTTCCATATTTCGATAACCAGCGGATGTCCTTCATTTACAAGGTCGCGGCCTTTAATCTTTAACTTTTCCTGATCGTCGCGAATGTCAACATGGATCTCAGAACAGGGACCACAAGGTCCGGATTCTCCCATTTCCCAGAAATTATCCTTCTTGTTTCCCTTAAGAATCCTCTCTTCAGGCAGATGTTTTCGCCAATACCCCATTGCCTCTGAATCCATAGGCACACCATCTTTCTCATCACCTTCAAAAACCGTAACATAAAGCTTCTCAACCGGAATCTTATAAATCCCTGTGAGTAATTCCCAGGCCCAGTCGATCGCTTCTGCCTTGAAATAATTTCCAAACGACCAGTTCCCAAGCATTTCAAACATTGTGTGGTGGTAGGTATCATGACCAACCTCTTCGAGATCATTGTGCTTTCCTGAGACTCTTAAACACTTTTGAGTGTCAGCAACACGGGCATTCTTTGCAGGGGAGTTTCCAAGGAAAATATCTTTAAACTGGTTCATTCCCGCATTTGTAAACATCAGAGTCGGATCATTCTTAACAATCATAGGGGCCGATGCTACAATTGAATGATCTTTGGATGCAAAGAAGTCGAGAAATGTCTGACGTATTTGTTTTGAATTCATAAATGTTTTAAGTTAAAAACCTTTAAAATTGTGTTTTACAAAGAAAACGAACTCGTTTAAAGGATAAATTTTAATAGATTTGTGGTGCGTTACGATCGCCATTTTTCCAAAATATTTGCAAAATTAGATTATTTCGCTAATTTTGACCATAGTGAAACAAAATAAAAAAGAGTGAGGATTATGGGTAAAACCAATTATAGATTCAATCCTGATACCCTAAGCTTTGATAAAATCGAGCGCAATATCAAGACATTGGTAAAGCGTGTAATTGGATACCTGTCAACCAGCCTTGTTTCCGGAGTGATCTTTTTCCTGATTTTCCTTCAATTCTTCGATCCCCCAAAAACAAAGCGGCTCAAACGGCAGAATGAACAGTTATTATCTCAGTACAACCTTCTAAACAAGGACTTCGAGAAAATTTCGAAGGTTCTTGAGGATATACAAAACCGGGATGACAATATTTACCGGGTAATTTTTGAAGCCGAGCCCATACCATCTTCTGTGAGAATGGCAGGGTTTGGTGGTGCAAACAGGTACTCGAAGCTGGAGGAAATGGACAATGCGGAACTGATTGTAAGCACTACAAGAAAACTGGATATTCTTTCAAAACGCGTCTTTGTCCAGGCCAAATCCTACGACGAGGTTGCGAAGATGGCATTAAACAAAGAAAAAATGATCGCAAGCATGCCATCTATTATGCCTGTTTCAAATAACGACCTTAAACGGACGGCTTCAGGATGGGGTATGCGCATACATCCAATTTACAAGATTCTCCGTTTTCACTACGGGATGGATTTTGCAGCAGCCATTGGCACAGAAGTTTTTGCAACCGGAATAGGTGTTGTAAAGGCAGCTGACCGCGAAACCGGGTATGGCAACACGGTCGTAATTGATCATGGCTATGGTTACGAGAGTTACTACGCACATTTAAGCCGGATTAATGTTCAGGTAGGACAAAAAGTTCACCGGGGTGATGTCATCGGGCATGTCGGTAGTACCGGTACCTCGACAGCTCCTCATCTTCATTATGAAGTCAGCAAAAATGGGGTAAAGGTAAATCCACAGAATTACTATTTCCAGGATCTCTCGCCTGCTGATTACGAAAGGATGATTGCTATTTCGACAAATATGGGACAAAGCTTCGACTAAAAACTATACACCGTGGCATTCAAGGAACCAAAATCAGAAAAACTGTATTACTCGATAGGAGAAGTGGCCGAAAAATTTGGTCTTGCTCCTTCTACATTGCGCTTTTGGGAAAAAGAGTTTGAAACGATCAAACCTTTTAAGAATAAAAAAGGTGACAGGTTTTATACCCTCGGGGATATTAACCATCTGTCCCTGATCAATCATCTTGTCAAAGAACGCGGAATGACCCTTAAGGGTGCAAAAACCAAGATCAAGGAAAACAAGTCGGAGACTGAGCATACTTATGAAATCGTGCAGAAATTGCAGCAGATAAAAGAATACCTTCTCGAAATCAAAGAGTCATTATAATCTGATTTCTTTGATATTTAAGACACTATAACTTTTATTTTCTCTATTTTTAAATGTTCAGGCATGATTATAAGGGACATCATCACCTATATTGAATCGATAGCCCCCCCGGGATATCAGGAGTCTTATGATAATGCAGGGCTTATTCTTGGTGATGCGGAAATGACTGTCACGTCTGCACTTATCTCACTCGATGTCACCGAAGCAGTAATTGATGAAGCTATTGAAGCCGGTTGTGAACTGATCATCGCTCATCATCCTATACTCTTTAAAGGGATCAAAAGGCTCAACGGCAAATCTTACGTCGAAAGGTGTGTGATAAAAGCAATTAAAAATGATATTGCGATCTATGCGGCCCATACAAATCTTGACAGTATCACAGGTGGCGTCAACACAAAAATCTGCGAAAAGATTGGATTGACAAACCTGAAAATCCTGGTTCCGGCAAGGGAACAACTCCTTAAACTTGTAACTTTTATTCCCGAAGATCATCTGGATAAAGTCAGGGAAGCACTCTTTGCTGCAGGGGCAGGTTCAATTGGAAAGTATGATAAATGCAGTTTTGGATCTAAGGGAACCGGTACATTCAGAGGTGGCAGTGAGTCGAATCCCTATGTCGGAGAAGTTGGTGAGTTCCATTTTGAAAAAGAGATCAGGCTCGAAACAATTGTTCCACGACATTTGCAAAATAACATCCTGAGTGCACTCTTAAGCAGTCACCCATACGAAGAGGTTGCTTATGATATTTATCCCCTGGAAAATAGCCTGCCGGAGGTCGGTGCCGGAATGATCGGAGAACTCCCCGGCGGTGAAAATGAAATTGATTTTCTATCCCGGCTCCTTACAATATTCGGATGTAAAAGCATACGTTACACCTATTTACTTGGGAAACCTGTAAAAAGAGTTGCTGTTTGCGGAGGATCCGGAAGTTTTCTCCTCTCCGCGGCAATGAAAGCCGGGGCCGACGTATTTATCACTGCTGATATGAAGTATCATGAATTTTTTGATGCAGAGGAAAAAATCGTTATCGCAGATATTGGACACTATGAAAGTGAACAATTTACAAGGGAGCTTTTTTATGAAATACTTATAAAAAAATTTCCTAACTTTGCACTCCGTTTATCGGAAGTAAAAACAAACCCTGTATTGTATCTTTGCGAGCCATAATAAAATAGAAAATATCAGAATATGCCAGTAAATAGTATCAAAACAACCGAAGGAAAAGAGGTTTCTATTCAGGAGAAACTGAAAATGCTCTATGAGCTTCAAACAGTTGTATCAGAAATTGACAAGATTAATACGCTGCGTGGTGAACTTCCACTTGAAGTTCAGGATTTGGAAGACGAAATCGTTGGACTTAAGACACGTTTAGCCAATTATAGTGAGGAATTAAAAAGCCTTAATGTAGCAATCGGGAACAAGAAGACCGAGATAAAAGATTCGAAAGCCAAGATCGACAAATACAAAGAACAGCAGGAAAACGTCCGCAATAATCGGGAGTTTGATTCCCTTTCAAAGGAAATTGAGTTTCAGACTCTCGAAATTGAACTCTCAGAGAAAAAAATCCGCGAGTTCACATTAGATATTAAGACAAAGACCGAAGCTTCTGAGGCATCAGAGAAACTTTTTAAGGAAAGAGAAGAAGATTTGATCCGGAAGAAAAAAGAGTTACAGGAGATCACAGCAGAAACTGCCGTCGAAGAGGACAAACTAAAGGGTAAAGTTACAAAGATAGAGAGCCTGATCGAGGATCGTCTTGTAATGGCCTTTAACAGGATCCGCAAAAATGCAAGAAATGGCCTCTCAGTGGTTACCGTTCAGCGTGATGCCTGTGGCGGATGTTTTAATAAAATTCCACCTCAACGCCAGTTGGATATCGCTTCCAGGAAAAAAATCATCGTCTGCGAATATTGCGGCAGGATACTTGTGGATAAGGACATTGCTACTCCAATCGAAGAAACAGAACATACAGCATAATAAATTTCTGCTCAGTACATTTTTAAATCCCACCCTAAAAAGGTGGGTTTTTATTTTCCTTGAAGATTCCAGTATTGTGGGGATATTTTGGGTATTAAGCTTCGTAGGCATGATAAACTTCATAAGCGCTTCAACTTTATACCCGGGACAATAAATCTCCTTAGATTTCATTTTTCACATACCTATCTCATTATCAAAACTATATCCGATTATAAACGATTATATCCGGTTATAATCGGTTATATCCGGTTAACATCCGAATAATCGGTTCGCCCTGACATATATTTACCCCATATATTTTATTAATCTCTAAATTTAAAAAGATGAATACATTAAGAAACAGTGTCAGGCTTATTGGATATGTAGGCGACATTCCAAAGATCAAAAAATTTGACAATGAAAAATCGGTGGCAAATTTCAGTGTAGCAACCAACGAAAATTTTCGTGACCACGATGGAAATAAAAAGTCAGAAACAACCTGGCACAAAATGGTAGCCTGGGGAAAACAAGCCGAGTTTGCCGAAAAATACATTAAAAAAGGCAGTGAGGTTGCAATTGAAGGGAAGCTTACAAACCATTCTTACGATGATCAAAACAAAGAAACCCATTTTATTACAGAAATAGTAGTAAATGACATCATGTTTCTGGACAAAAAAGAAGAGAAATAGTTTTTGTGAGTTGGATTAATAATTGTGTTTTAGAGTGTTAACCACCAGGAGAGCAGGCTTGATATTACTTGTAGGATTCGCGGAAGCAGGTTTATGGATTACAATTTAATATCTCAGCCACAAGGATATCTGCCGGCACAAATGGTGGTTAATTTTAGTATTTAGTCAGGATTCAGCCTGCTTCATAGAAAAGGCGATTCTTCTACGGGGAATATCAACCTCCAGAACCTTCACTTTTACGTGTTGATGCAGTTTAACGATCTCCGAGGGATCGGTTATATAACGATTTGCGAGCTCACTGATATGAACCAGTCCGTCTTGTTTTACACCCACATCGACAAAGGCACCAAACCTCGTGATATTTGTAACGATGCCTGGCAGAATCATGCCAATATGCAGGTCATTCATAGAATAGATACCCTCTGCAAATTCGAAGATCTTAATGCCGGACCGCGGATCAAGTCCAGGTTTTGCAAGTTCAGCAAGAATATCGTTTAATGTAGGTAATCCCACTTCACTATCCATATATTTCTCCGGATTTATTTCAGCACGGAGATTCCCAAGACCTATCAACTCCTCGACCTTACACTTACGGTCAGCAGCTATCTTATTGACAAGCGAATACCGTTCAGGATGTACTGCAGAATTATCCAGAGGATTTGATCCGCCTGAGATCCTAAGAAAACCTGCACATTGCTCGAATGCCTTAGGACCCATTCTGGGTACTTTCTTTATTTCCAAACGTGAAGAAAACGGACCATTCTCCTTTCTGAAATCAACAATATTCTTCGCAAGTAAAGGACCGAGTCCGGATACAAAATTGAGCAGGTGACTACTCGCCGTGTTAACATTCACACCCACAAGGTTAACGCAGGATTCTACAACAGTATCCAGACCTTTTTGCAGCAGTTTCTGATCCACATCATGCTGATACTGTCCTACTCCAATTGATTTGGCTTCAATCTTAACAAGTTCAGCCAGTGGATCCATCAATCGCCGGCCAATGGAAACGGCTCCACGAACAGTTACATCAAACTGCGGAAATTCTTCACGGGCAACTTTGGAAGCAGAATAAATAGACGCTCCGTCTTCACTCACAACAAAAACCTGAACAGGACGCTCAAAGGCAATTTTCTTAATGAAAGCCTCCGTTTCCCGGCTTGCAGTTCCGTCACCAATTGCAATCGCATCAATTTTATAAGTGCTGACCAAGGCAGATACTTTTCGTATCGACTGACTTACTTCAGATTGCGGCTGGTGGGGATAGATCGTTTCATTGTGCAATAAATTTCCCTGAGCATCGAGGCAAACCAATTTACACCCACTCTTATACCCTGGATCCAATGCCAGAACCCTTTTTTGCCCAAGCGGAGCAGCCAGAAGCAGTTGCCGCAGATTCTCTGCAAATACGCGAATCGCCTCTGCGTCGGCCAGTGTTTTTGATATTCCGCTGAACTCAGTCTCAATTGCAGGTGATAATAATCTTTTATAACTGTCTTTTACTGCCAGTGATACCTGTTGTCCACTCTCATTTCTGCTTTTAACAAAATAATGATTGAGTGCTGCAACGGCTTTTTCCTCATCCGGTGAAATGCCAAGTTTCAGGAAACCTTCCTTCTCCCCGCGGCGCATAGCCAGGAGTCTGTGTGACGGACAGCGTTTCAGAGGTTCGTATGAATCAAAATAATCTCTGTATTTAATCCCTTCTTCTTCTTTTCCCTTGACAACCCGGGAAGATATAACCGCTTCCCGGCTAAAGAGATTCCGGATTATTGTTCGCGCCGTCTGGTCCTCATTAACCCATTCGGCAATAATGTCACGTGCACCTTCAAGTGCCTCCCCGACTTCCGACACATTATCGTTTAAAAACTGCAATGCCTTGTTCTCAGGATCTGATTCGTATTGTTTAAATATTAGCCTGGCAAGCGGTTCCAGTCCCTTCTCCCGTGCAATTGTAGCTCTTGTCCGCCTCTTTGGCTTAAAGGGGAGATAGATATCCTCGAGCTCATTACTATCATAACACTGCTCAATTCTGGATTCCAATTCAGGTGTCAGGAGATTCTGCTCAGCAATTGTTTTTAGTATTGTCTCCTTGCGCTTATCAAGCTCATCCAATTGCTCTTTAACGTCCTTTATATTTCCGATAGCAACTTCATCAAGACTTCCGGTCATCTCTTTGCGATAACGCGAAATAAAAGGCACTGTAGCCCCTTCGTCAAGTAATATTATCGTATTCTCAATCTGTCGGATGCTTATCCCAAGCCGGTCGGCAATAAGCTGGTGATTCTTCTGAACTGTCATAGCCTGCAAATTTAACAAGATCGGAATAAGCTGTTAAATTTTATGTGAAAAAAGTGTATGTTTGATAGAACATATTACTTAAGTTATGGATCAGCGGGTTAAAAATATCATTGTTGCTTGTGCTTTAGTACTCTTTGGTTTTCTTGTATACTATTTCAGTTATATTGTTACTTACATTCTAATTGCAGCGGTGTTATCTTTAATCGGACGACCTGTAGTTCATAAATATAAGCAGATAAAAATCCGAAATTTCAGGATGGGAAACTCTGGTGCCGCTTTCCTTACCCTTTTAACCCTTTGGATTGGACTCATATCTTTCTTCGGATTCCTGATTCCATTGGTCGTTTCGGAAGTTAACCAGCTCTCATCCATAAATATTCAGGATGTGATAGCCTATCTCAATACTGCTATGGTGCAATTGAAGATCAGTTTCCCTCACTTTGCCTCCAACCTTCCGCAAGGAGGAAATCTTGAAAATTATCTCGAGACGCAACTCAGAGGATTACTCAACCTCGATGAGGTAAGCCGTCTGTTTGGATCGGTGGCCAATATCCTGGGAAACCTCTTTTTAATGATATTCTCCGTTTCGTTTATCTTATTCTTCTTCCTCCAGGAAGAGGATCTTTTCCGTAACTGGATTCTTGTTCTCGCCCCGGAAAAGTACGAATTACGCGTTTCCCTTGTAATGGATAAGATTGGAATTCTGCTTAAAAGATATATGATCGGAATATTATTCCAGGTCTTAGGGGTGATGGTCTTATCGGTAACCGGCTTTACAATTGTAGGAATGGGATTTGGCCATGCAGTAGTTGTAGGTGTTTTCGCTGGAATATTGAATGTTATTCCCTATATCGGTCCCTGGATTGCTGCAATTTTCGGACTTGTTGTCGCTGTAGCGAATAACCTTAATTCAAGTTTCACCGCCGTTACATTCCCGTTGATGTGCTGGGTAGTTGTCGTAGTGATGGTTGTTCAGTTTACAGACAATATGATTTTTCAAACAATAATCTACTCAAAGAGCGTTAAGGCTCATGCGCTTGAGATCTTTTTCGTTATTCTTATGGCAGGCGGTATTGCAGGAATTCCGGGTATGATCCTTGCAATTCCGGTTTATACAGTGCTACGTGTTATTGCAGGTGAGTTTTTATCCGAATTTAAAATTGTTCAGCAACTCACGCCAAAAGAGAATGAATCGGATTTGTCAAAAAGTTAGAATACGTAGATAATAAATATTATTAAGTGTTTTTGTAATCAGTTAATTTATGATCAGGTGCGGCGCACCGTTGATATTTGTAGTTTAATAGGTCGCAATATTTGACAAAGGTGCAGCGCACCGGAATATTAAAACCAATGTAAAAATCGTTTGGAATTAGGAACACCAAACAACGGTTTTCATATTCACGATATCATTGCATTAAAGACAAGGAACAGAAAGACCAAAAGAGCATAGGTGTTTATCAGAATAAATGCCTTATGAATAGTTTTGGAGTTCTTCTCACCAAAAAGAAACCTGTGAAACAAAAGGATAAACATAAAATTTAATCCGACCAGCAGGGTAAGCAACAAAGGCTTAAAATTAAATTCAAAAAAGGGGAAAAGCATTAAAAACAAACTGGTTATCACTCCCCAGTAAAAGACGACTGATTTGATCTGCCCCTCATTCAGAGTCTTTGATATTGAAGAAAATCCTGCCATCTCGTATTCTTTCCCATACTTAATCATTAATAACCAAAAATGAGGAATCTGCCAAAGAAAGACGAATATGGCAACAAACATGGCATGGGGGTGAAAAATATAGAATCCTGCTGAAGTCCACCCCATCAGAGGAGGTACGCCTCCAACCACAGCCCCTGGAATTATAGCCAGCCAGCTTCTGGTTTTTAAAGGGGTATAAATAAAATTATAAAAGACGATGTTCGACAGACCAAGAACCATAGGCAACCATCCGTTGAGACTAAGAAGAAATGTTCCTGCAGCCAGTAAAATGAGGGATACTACTGAAGCCTCAAAACGTGATATCTCTCCGGCGGGGATTGGCCGGTGTTTAGTCCTTTTCATCAAACCGTCGCGCCTGCTTTCCTGGATCTGGTTAAGAACCGTCGTTCCGGCTGCAAGCAAGAATACTCCGCTAAATAGAAACAATACTGCGACAGACGGTGTGCTACCGGTTAGAAAATATCCGGTAGTAGCCGAGATGGCAACCATTAATGATAAACGGATCCTTGTAAGCCTGATTAAAATATTAGAGTATATCCTGATGTTATTTTTGTCCACCTGCAGTTTTAAAATAATCCACAATTTTATCAATATCCTCAGCTTTTAGAACCTCTTTGTAGGATTGCATCAGCCCTTTATTGAAACCCTTAACTACATCGGCGTTAGGATCTAGAATAGACCTTCTGATATATTCGTCGTTACCTTCCATTTCTTTTTCTCCCTGAGCCGTAACCACAATCCTCTTCGAACCCCATATCCCTTTAAATGAAGGTCCAATGATCTTTGTGCCATCCAAAGAGTGACAGGTAAGGCATGCATTTTGTTTGATAATAGCCAGCCCGGGATGCACCGTATTATCTGAAACTTTCAGATCGGCAAACCACTTGTCAAAATCAGCATTATCAAGAACAATCACCTTCCCAGTCATCCCGGAGTGGGCCAGACCACAATATTCAGTACAGAAAATATCATAGGTCCCCTTTGAGATTGCCCTGAACCACATATAGTTATTGTATCCGGGGATCACATCTTCCTTCACCCTGAAAGCCGGCACAAAAAATCCATGATTAACATCCTCAGAATAAAGGTTCAGTTTAATATCCTTGTTAAGCGGAACAACAAGATCTTTTGATATTTTCCCGTTCCCGTAATCAAAACTCCAGACCCACATACGACCAATTACTTTAATGGGCATGGCATCAGCCGGTACTTTTCGCATCGGAGCAAATCCGGCCCAGCCAAAATAAAACATGATCAAAACAATGATAACCGGGATAACGGTCCAGATTATCTCAAGTGTTGTATTTCCACTAAATTGCTGAGGGTTTTTATTTTTCTTCCTTGAAAAATGGATAAGGATATAAAAAATAAGTGCAACAATAGCTATTATAAAGATAAATGCTACAGAGAAGATGAAAATAAACGCCCGGTCTACACCTTCCGCTAAATTGGATGCTCCAGAGAACATTGTTGTCATAGTTTGGAAATTATCTGAAGTAATAATCAATAAATGTGATCACAATTATTATTGCAAACAGGAGAAATACACCTCCAACCATCAAACGTAAAATAAGATTTTCAAATTTGAGGTGCATAAAATAAGTTAATACAATAGCGGTTTTAACTGATGCCAGTGTTAGTGCCATCGCAACTGTAAAAGCCCCAAGGTGCAATTTGATAACTAATATCGTAATCGTCGTTAGTATTAGTAATACCAGCAGCACCTTAAAATTTAAAGCATAGCTTGTAATATGACTGTCGTGGTTATTCATTCGGTTAAAACGTTAAAATTCAATTAATAAATCTAAGAATATTATTATCGTCCCTGATTAAATCGTTCTGCCTAGGTAATCAGATAGAGTAAAGGGAAAAGGAAAATCCAGATTAAATCGACAAGGTGCCAGTAAAGAGCGCCATTCTCGTGCAGAAGAAAATGTTCCTGATTGATTTTCCCTGATTTGATCTTCAAAAGAATTATGGTAAGAAGAATACCGCCCACAAGAACGTGAAAAAGATGCAATCCTGTCATCAGAAAATAGAGACCAAAAAACATGATTTCTCCGTGAGGAAGGTTGTGCATTACTTCAGATCCGGGATACAAATGCAACTCAAACTTATGACCATATTCAAAATATTTATTCATCATAAAAACCCCGGCCAAAAGCAAGGTTATAAATATCAAACCCATGGCCAAACCTGTCTGATTCTTCTGAATTGCCGTTAAGGACATGGCCACTGTCATACTGCTTACAAGAAGCACTACAGTATTCGTTGCACCTATGAAAGCATTAAGCTCAGTGGCAGCGTGATGAAAATCCTCACCATATTTGGATCTCATTACCGCATATACAATAAAGAGACCTCCAAACAGAAACAGCTCGGTAAACAGGAACAACCACATTCCCATCTTCCCGGTATCGCTGTCAATATATTCACTGTGTGCAGTGTGATTTGTTGTAGACATATTTGTTCGTGTATTAGTCTGGTTGATTATTTAGTAGTATGAGGATTATCAAATACATAAGGACCACGTGTAATCACAGGAATCTCATCAAAATTTTCATGAGGTGGCGGAGATGGAATCTGCCACTCAAGAGTCACTCCATGCCACGGATTCGCCGGAGCTGTGGCACCTTTGTAAGCGTGATAGATAAGGTTTGATATCATCGTTATCAGTCCGGTAAAAAGGATTATGGCACCTATGGTTGAAATGGTCTGACCAAGTTGAAATTTTGGATCATAATCAAAGTAACGTCGTGGCATACCCTGAATACCCATAATAAACATTGGGAAATATAGAAGGTTAAATCCTGTAAAAAGAATTCCCCAACCTATATTCGCCCATCTTATGCTGTACAACTTTCCATAAATCTTTGGAAACCAGTAATGTATTCCGGCGAAGAACCCGAATCCCATTCCACCAAAGATGATGTAATGAAAGTGGGCCACAACAAAGTCTGTATTATGAACTTGAATATCAGTAGCGACGGATCCAAGGGTCAACCCTGTAAAGCCTCCGATCGTAAACAGGAAAATAAAGGAGATTGCATACAATAAAGGTGGCTGAAGATCTACAGATCCTCCGTACATTGTTGAAAGCCAGTTGAATACCTTTATCGCACTCGGTATTGCCACGAGGAAAGTCAGAAGTGAGAAAAACCAGCGTGATTCATAACTCATACCAGATGTAAACATATGGTGTCCCCATACAAAATAGCCAACAAGTGCGATGGCCAAACTGGAAAGTGCGATTGGCACATATCCAAAAACCGGTTTTTGACTAAAGGTTGGAAAAATCTCAGTAACCACTCCCATAGCAGGAAGGATCATCACATATACTGCGGGGTGCGAATAAATCCAGAAAAGGTGTTGATATAACACCGGGTCGCCCCCCAGTTTAGGATCAAAAAACCCAACATGCAAGGTTCTCTCAGCAATTACCATGAGTAGTGTAATACCAACAACTGGAGTAGCAAGTAATTGAATCCACGCTGTGGCATAGAGCGACCATGGGAAAAGTGGCATCCTGAACCATGACATTCCGGGTGCGCGCATTGTATGAATTGTGACAATAAAATTTAAACCTGTAAGAATAGATGCAAAGCCAAGAGTAAAAGCCGCTGTCAAAGCAATAACGACATTGGAAGATGCCTCCGCACTATACGGGACATAAAAAGTCCAGCCAGTATCAGGTGAATGTCCATTGGCAAATTGCGAATAAAGACCAAGACCGGCACCGGTTAAAAACAAATAAAACGAAAAGAGGTTAAGCTTCGGGAAAGCTACATCCTTTGCACCGATCATAATTGGAAGAAAAATATTTCCAAAAACCGCAGCCAGACCGGGAATTACGACTATGAAAATCATAATTATTCCGTGAAGTGTAAACAAGGCGTTATAAGTCTGAGCCGTCATAATCGTTTCGCCCGGTGCAGACTTCTCGATCTTCATCAATAGTCCCAGGACAGCCGCCACCAGAAAGAAGGTGACGATGGAGTACATATAAAGAAGTCCGATGCGCTTATGGTCGGTTGAGGTTAACCACGACCAGAGACCAGTCTGATGGTTAAGAAAATTTAATGGAGTAGTAGTTGTTTGATTGTTCATTCTTTGATCTCTTTAGATGATTTTTTTCTTGAAGAAATTAATAAATAAGCTACAAAAAATAGTCCTACGATGAGGGTAAAAGAACCTAGCAACCGAGTAAATTGCAAGGTATACCCCTTACTCTGAGAATCATAGGCAAAACAATAATCGAATATTTTAGAACTTGTAGGTCGCGGCTGACCCTTCTGGGCTTCGACGACTGCCATCTTCACATCAAAAGGAAGATAGGTTATTCCATATAAATACCGCGTGATTTTACCCTTCGGACTCAGCATGATGATTGTCGAAGGATGGGCAAAATCGAGGCCTGTAGGTTTATACCTGAAACCTACAGCTTCTGTAATTTTTTGGATATTTTCAAGTTCACCCGTAAAGTAGGTCCAGCTTGCCCGATCCTTTTCCTTGATCTTCTGAACAAAATTGAGTTTCTTAATCCTCGCTTTTTCAGGAGTATCCTTTGTATTAAAGCTGATTGTAATAATATCAAAATCCTTTCCAAGCGACATATCCATTTTACTGATCACATCTGCAATGCCATCAAGAAGTGGGCTGCACAACCCTGGACAATCGAAATACACAAACGAAAGGATTGTAGGCTTATTAATAACACTGCCCAATGGAACTGTATCATTTTTTTCGTTAATGAATTTCAGATCGAGTGGTATTGTGTCACCAAGCTTTTCAACAATACCAATTTCAGTATCCCGCTGAACAGGCACCTGAGCAAAGGCATTGAAAAACAATGCATTTAACAAAATCACCACAAACAATAGTCTCATTCTGAATTCTTTAATCATTTTCTTTTCGGCTTCCTGCCTTGTATATTGCCCTGATTTGAAGCATGACATAAATTATAAAACCCCAGGCGCCCAAAACCGCTAAAGTATAAGATAATAACAGCCATATTGGAGCTTTCTGCACCACATTCCACATGGCGCGTTTTTCATTTAGCGGAGGAAGGTAAGTTGGAACACCCGCTGCCAGGGTTGTGTCAGCCTTTGTCTCGCCATAAGCTTCACTGGATGGAACAACAACAAGCTGGACCAAACCCGTGGAATCACCCGGAAGATCTTTTGGGAAATTAAAAATTGCTTTTCCTGAAGCATCTGTGTTTCTGGGTTCATCAATAAGCAGATTACCAAAATATCTTTTTGCGAACAACTTCACCTCAGCACCGGCAACAGGCATAATAACTTTATCCTTCGAAGGAGCCGTAAGTGTTGCCTGAACCTGACTCTGTTCCTTCAGCCAGGTAATACTTATTTTGACATTTTGAACAGCGGCACCCGGACCAGCATTCGTAGCTACCTCCTGAACATATTTATCATTGAAACTTCTTACGAAAGAGATAACCTTCCAGACATCAGTTCCGGAGATGGTATTTTTAAATGATGGCATTGGCCCGCGTCCGGTGGTGATTTTGAATTGTAAGGCACCATCCGAATTGCCCTGCATTTTTGCAGATGCCATATCAGGTGGAGGCGGAACAAGAGGTAATGAATTGTTCTTGCCAGGTTCACCATGGCAAGACTTGCAACTTGTCATATAAATATCGCCACCTGCCTTACGTGACTGGTCATCAAAGGCGAATGGACTCTTTTTGGCTTCATTCTCCGCCGGCACTACCCACACCTGGGCAGAAACCCGTAATGAGATCAAAACGATCAATAGCAGTGAAAAATATCTTTTAATCATTTGTATTGTGTTAGCGGTTATTCGTTGATTTTATGATCTGCTTCATTCTGCTCCTCAGCAATTTCCCAAATCGGAATAACAGGGAAAAACTTAACCAGAACTGTAATAATAATGACTGCCAGTAAAATAGTACCCAGTGTTATGGCTGATTCTACAAGTGTTGGCTGATAAAGTGTCCAGGCTTTGGGAACATGTTGAATAGGCAGAAAAGGATGATCCTGAGTAGGAACAACTATGATAAATCTCTTAAACCAGGCAGCTACAAGAACAACAATAGAAATAACAAACAACGAAAGAGGTTTTCTGAAGAATTTGAAAAGCATGAGGATTATAGGGATTACCAATCCCATAAGCTGAACACACCAAAACATAAAGGCATATTCACCAACAAAGAGATCTTTAAGGTGAATTGCCTCCGCTGTCTTCATCTTAAACCCGGGAACCAGGTATTCATTGATATTGAAATATAAATATACAATCGAAACAAGAACAAGCAGCTTACCCATCATATCAAAATGATAGGAAGTAAGATATTTATCAAGCTTGTAATTTACCCTTATGATATACATCAGAATAACAACAGCTGCCGAACCGGCAACAAAGGCACCGGTAAGGAAGTAGGGGCCAAAAATCGAACTATCCCAACCCGGTCTGAGTGTGACTGCAAAAAGCCAGGATGTAACAGTATGAATTGCAAAGGCAGTAGGAATAATAAGAATAAGAAGAATCCGTACGGCTTTCAGAAGAATCTTGTATTGCTGCGAGGTATGGCTCCATTTAACAGACAGCACCTCATAGGTTTGCTGAAGCAATTTAGGAGCATGATCTATCCTTCCTTTACTGATTGCGAGATCAGGAATTAGTGGAAGAAAATAAAGCAATGTACTCAAAACCAAATAAGTGGTAACCACTGTAACGTCCCAGATAATCGGAGATTGAATCCTGCCATACATAATTACATAAGGCAAACGCTCAGGACGACCCATGTCGGAAACAATCACAAGTCCGGCAATTGCAGCAAAGGCAACGGCAATGATTTCAGCTATCCTCGCAATAGGTTTGACCCACTTGAACCCAATTAATCCAAGGACAGAGCTGATTAACATACCAACAAGGCTGGTCGCGACGAAAAATACAAAGTTGGCAATATACATCCCCCAACTGATGTAGTCCCGAAGGCCGGTAACAATTAAACCATTGTCAAACTGGATATAATAGGCGTAAATACAAGCTAAAAGCCCTATTCCGAGAAACCCCATCCAGACTATAAAACCTTGTGTTATACCAACAGGTTTTAAAATATCAGCTGCAATAGAATCGAGTTTTTTGTTTTGCAAAAAATCGGTATTTACTTCTGATGCCATAGTTTTGGTTATTTATTTTTTTAAATTCAATACGTTACTTGTCTTATTCATTTAAAGGAAAGGAAATACGGCCTCTCTCCTTAATCATTTTTTAAACGATTTATGTCGTCTCCTGAACAGGATCTTTTTCTTCTTTAAAATCAAACAACCTGTTTTTCGGAGGCAAATAATAAACCCTTGGTTTGGTACCTAATTCAGGCATAAGCTGATACCCCGCATTTACACGAAGCAGCTCGCTCAACCGGAATGTTTCCTTTGTTGTACCATTTGTAACCGCATCCTGGTTCTCGTCACCAAAATAATAAACACCATTCGGACAGGCGGAAACACAATAGGGTAATTTTCCTTCGCGAAGACGATCGGAACTGAAAAGACATTTTGTAATCGTTCCCTTACGTTGTGGAATATTTAATTCGATATTATACGGTTTTCCTTTGTCACTTTCTGCCATTAAAGGCTCTTCCCAATGGAATAACCTTGCAGAATAAGGACAGGCCGCAATACAAAAACGACAGCCGATACAACGCTCATTATCAATCAGTACAATGCCATCCTGACGTTTAAATGTTGCATCTACCGGACAGACAGCAACACAGGGGGGATTGTCGCAATGCTGACAAGGTTTAGGCATAAAGTAAGGTGCAGTATGCTCGGATTCCTGCATCACGAGGGTGTTGATGTGATATTCGTAAGGGCGTAAATGGTGAGCACCCTGACAAGCAGAGATACATTTACGTGCATTCCGGCATTTGGCAAGATCAATGACCATCACAAAACGATGACCTTTCAGCCCTTCTCTGCCTTGTTTTTGTAATTTGTCATGATCAACCTTTACATCCTTGATCTGATCTCTTGGAACCTCAACAATACGGTTATCTGAGGTAAGGACCTTAACCATATCATGACCGGGTTTTGACTCCTCATAGTTATAACCAGAATAGATTGCAGCACTGCCAACAGCGGCCACTGCACCGAACAATCCAAAGTTTTTAAAGAAATCACGTCTGGAGTTTGTGTTTTCCTGTTCCCGGCCAGGCTCATCCTCACCGGTCTTTTTACTGTTATGACTCATAGATTTGGGGAAGTTTATTCAGTTTGTTACTGCTTTAAGCGAAGACTGTCAATCTGTGTTGATTTTATATTTGCAAGGACATATCCTGAAGCTGTTATCGATTCACGCATCTTTATAGTATCAGCCAAACCGGGAAGATATTCCACATAGGCCTTCCCGTCCTTGAAACTGGCTTTGACATGCTTCACCCCTTTGAGGCCTGTGAGCCCTGATTGAATGGTTTGTTCGCATCCCGTGCACGACATCCCTTGTATTGATAATTCAAGAGCTGCCAGTTTTACACTTTCTCCGATTTGGGGCTTACTGTCGGATGCACTTTTATTTGGGCTGCTATTGCTGCAGCCAAAAGCTAAAAAGAAGCAAAAAACGATAAGAAATCTCATTTTAACAATCGTTGGTTATGAAATATTAAACACACTTTTAAAGACGATTTACCGCCTAAAACGTGAATTTTAAAGCTTTTCCGTTTAAATTTTATTAACAAAAATGAAGCGGATAAAACTACAAATATATTTCAATATTCCAACTAAATTCAGATTGATTTCAATTAAGAGGAGAGTATCCTGATAGAATCAAGTAATTTGCGGTTCATCTCCTTATCGTACTTGATAGCCTTATTAAACGGAACAAGTGAAATCTCATCATTCACAATCCCTACCATTACACTTTGCTGGTCGTCCAGCAAGGTCTCCACGGCTGCCACACCAAGCCGGCTGGCAAGGATTCTGTCAGATGCTGTTGGTGATCCGCCACGTTGAATATGACCCAGCACAGTTACCCGGACATCATACTGAGGATAATCCTTCTCAACCTGTTTTGCAATATCTATGGCACCTCCGGCCTTTTCTCCCTCTGCAACCAAGACAATTGACGAGTTTTTACTCTGACGGTAACCCGACTTTATCAATGTCTCCAAGGTCGTGAGATCTGTGTCAGTCTCAGGGATGAGAACTGCCTCAGCACCGGATGCAATACCACCGTTCAATGCAAGAAATCCGGCATCACGGCCCATTACCTCAATAAAGAATAGACGTTCGTGTGCAGTAGCCGTGTCACGTATTTTATCTACTGCCTCAATAATTGTATTCAATGCAGTATCATATCCTACTGTAAAGTCAGTTCCAAACAAATCATTATCAATAGTGCCGGGAATTCCGACAATCGGAACACCAAATTCCTGAGCAAAGATTCTGGCACCTGTAAACGTACCGTCACCTCCGATAACTATCAACGCGTCAATACAAGCGTCAACAAGGTTCTGATACGCTTTTTGGCGTCCTTCAACGGTACGGAACTCCATGCTGCGGGCAGTCTTAAGAATTGTTCCACCCAGCTGAATTGTATTACTAACATCGCCTGAAGAAAGCGTTTTGAAGTTATTTTCGATTAATCCCTTGTAACCATGAAGGATCCCAACTACCTCACGACCATAGAAAATCGAGGTTCTGGTCACTGCACGTATTGCAGCATTCATGCCCGGAGCATCGCCTCCTGAGGTTAAGATGCCAATCCTTTTTATTGGACTGTCATTGTAATCTTCGGGCATAGCTACTCTGTTTTCTTTTGCCATACTATTATATTTTAAGTCAGTGCAAATTTAAACGCTTATTATGGACTGCTCCTGAATCTATCGTTAAATTTACTTCAAATTTCAGATTATACCCTGGCGAAGAGTATCTGCAAATTTTTCAAGAAGGGTTTTGGGGGTAGAAGTCGCGCCACAGATACCCACAGAGTCAATACCATCAAACCATTCTTTACGCAAGTCTTCGGTTGATGTGACAAATTTACTGTTCGGATTTACCGATTTACATATCCCAAAAAGCATCTTCCCATTCGAACTCTGATGTCCGCTGACAAATAAAATCAGAGAATACCGGCTGGCAAAATCCCTTATTCCCGGAATCCTGTTCGAAACCTGGCGACAGATTGTATCGTGTACCTTAAATGGAGCTTGATTTGCACCCTTCTTTAATTCCAGTGAAAGCTGATGAAAACCCTCCAGGTCCTTTGTCGTCTGAGCATATAATTCAACTGGAAGCGATAGGTCTATCTTGCTGATTTCTTCCGGATTCTCAATCACAATTGCATCACCATCTGTCTGTCCTACGAGACCATTAACCTCAGCATGTCCCTTTTTTCCATAAATAACCACCTGGGATTTGGAATCTTTCCCTGCTTCGTGCGACTTACGAATCCTTTGCTGCAACTTAAGGACGATCGGACAGGTGGCATCAATCAGATGAATGTTATTAAGCCGTGCATATTCATATGTCGAGGGAGGTTCACCATGGGCCCTCAATAGAACAGTTGCGTCTTTTAATGTGAAGTATTGATCGTGATCAATTGTTTGGAGACCAATTTGATAGAGCCTATTTACTTCAGCCTCGTTGTGGACAATGTCACCCAGACAATAAAGACTGCCATCCCGCTGAAGAATCTCCTCAGCCTTTTTGACTGCTGCATCAACTCCAAAACAAAATCCTGAATTATGATCTATAGCAATAATCATCTCATTGTATTTTACATGTTTTTGACGCGGTCGATGACCCACTCCAACTGTTCCTCCCTTGTCATATTGCTGTTATCGAGGACAATAGCATCATCGGCCCTTCGTAACGGACTCTCTTCACGGGTTTCGTCATATCTGTCGCGCTCAACGATATTGGCTTTTATCTCTTCGTAACTAACCTGTACACCTTTGGCCGTAAGTTCATCGAAACGTCTACGCGCTCTCACGTCAGCCCCGGCAGTCATAAATATTTTCAATTCGGCTTTTGGAAATACAACAGTTCCAATATCGCGGCCATCCATCACTATTCCCTTTGCATGCCCCATCTCCTGCTGCAGAGCGACCAATAAATGACGCACTTCCGCTACGGCAGCTACCGGACTAACATTTTGAGAAACCTCCAGTTGCCGGATCTCCTCTTCAACATTCTCTCCGTTGAGCCATATATCAACCTGTTTATTATCAGGCTTAGTCTTAAAAGAGACATTTATATTTCCCAGATTAGCGACTAATTTTTCGGTATTCACAATGCCATTCACTATGATATTATTTCTCAGACAATACAAAGTTACTGCCCGGTACATCGCCCCGGTATCTATAAAAATATAATTCAGTTTTCTGGCAATCTCCCGGGCTACAGTACTCTTTCCACAGGATGAGTGACCATCGATGGCGATAATGATTTTTTTTTGATCCTCCAGCATCACTTTTTTAGATTTACCTGCAAAGATAATGTTTCAGGAGAAAAACGGGGATATGAAGTATCGATGTACCTCAATTTTCATGAATTCCCTAATGAAGTAAGCCGGACAGGCTGGTTGTAACAGAGAAATAATGGACCACCGAAGAGAGATGATAACTGGCTATGCCATAGTTGAAATCAAAATTAGGAATTTTTATTCCTATGCCCGCTGAATATCCAACCATTCCCGGACGACTTTCAACGGCAAGCTCCTTACGCCGTTGATAGTTAAACCCAAGGCGCAGTGTAACATGCTGCTCAGGCAGGATTTCGGCACCAAGAACAATATGCCGCATAAGCAGGGATGCAAAATTCTCAGATGCAGGCTGTGTTGTCAGCTGGTCCGCAGGAAGATCGTGATAAGCAAGATTCCATGTATTCAAATGACTTGCCGTAAGAAGAAATTTAACCGGGGCAGTATTTAGCCGGCGGGAAATTCCAACTTCGAGGTCCCACGGCAATTTCTCAAACACTCCGTTCTGATAATAGGTCGTTATTTGATGGCCAATATTTTTGGCGACCAGGGACAAAAGACAATATTTATCAATAACCGTATAGTTAATCCCCAGATCGGCGGCTATTCCAAAAGAATGGTAACTTTCCAATGCGGAATAAATTGGCTTAATGTTTAGGCCAACCCGGACACGGGATGCAATCTGGCGTGAAAAAAACAGATTTATGGCATATTCCGAAGCTTTAAACGTTCCGGTGAGCTGCCCGGTTTCAGAGGCTCCTTCAAAATTGCCGTAATTGATAAAGTGTATTGCCAAGGCAAAAGTATTACGCCCCTTTATATCAGGCGAATAGGCTACATATCCGACACCTGTGCCTGCTATATAGCTAACATAATTCATCGCAAGCTGATTCCTCATTGTGTCTCTTAACAGAGCAGGATTATACCAGGTAAGGCCTATATCATTGTCGCTTATAGCTATCTGAGTTCCTCCCAGGGCGGCAACTTTAGCTGAATTCGTGAGATCCAAAAACTGATAAGTCCCGTTACCACCAGTCTGACAAAACCCGGAACATAAAGATAACCCACATAATATGAAGATTACAAGCAGGTGTTTCATCTTTTTGTAGCCTATAGATTTTCCTTCTTCAGCCGCTCCACTACCTCAAAAACGATGGGGCAGAGTTCCCGGTTTTTCATGGTAAGATCAAGCAGCTGATAGAACCGGCGTCTGTCGGTGTGCGGATATTCACGGCATGCCTTAGGCCTGTATTCGTAAATCATACAAAAATTATCAGCCATTAAAAACGGGCAGGGCGTATCGTTAAATACGTAAAACTTATCCTCATCAATATGTAGATACCGATTTATAAAATCAACCTCTTTCATCTTCTGCCGATGTGCGATACGCACAATATCCTTATCAGTAATCATCGGACTTATTGTCTTGCAACAATTTCCACACGAAAGACAATCAAACTGATCAGACACCTTATCGTGAAGACGGTGTGTGATATCATCAAGTTGTTTCGGTTTTTTCCTTTTCAGCTTGTTGAAAAAAACGGTTGTCTCTTCCTTATTCTGTTGAGCCAGCGCCTTTACGTTTTTATTATCTGCCTCCATCCTGTTGAATTGAAACTAATCTGGCAATAAATTTTTTCATCTTTACCTGAGCGATAAAAAGTCCGGAAACAACAACAATTATTCCGGCTAACTTGCGAAATGTCAAGGGTTCGTCCAGGAGGTACCATGCAAAAAGAGCCGTTAGAACAGGTATGATGTTTATAAATATGTTTGCATTATTCATCCCAATCCTCTTCAGACTGTAGGCATAAAGGATAAAGGCGAAACATGAAGCAAAAAGAGCAAGTTCAGTTATCGCGAAGAAGGCGTGGGGGTTAAAAGGGGTATTAAACAGAGTTTTACTCTCAAAAATAATCCAAAATGGAAGGAAGTAAAAAATCCCGATGAAATTCTGGTAAGTAATTATAGTAGAAGCATTGTATTTCATGGATAGGTCCTTCAAGGTAACAGTATAGAAAATCGCTGCAAATACAGCCAAAAACTCGAGTCCGATTCCTAAAGGGGAGACTGTAACATTTATCGAGTCATCAAAGACTACTATACCAACCCCAAGAAAGGAAAGAAGGATACCCCAAAATGTACGGGAAGAAAGTTTCTCACCATGAAAGTGCGATGCAGCCATTGGAGAAAACAGTGGAATTGTAGCTATTATGATGGCTCCCATAGTGCTGGTTACATATTTCAAGCCAAAACTTTCACCCATAAAATAAAGAAATGGCTCGAAGAATGCCAGCAAAAGAAATGCCCTCATATCCTCACGCTTCAATTTCATCAGATTTTTACTTACCGATCCATAGATCATCATGATCACTGAAGCAATAATGAGTCTGAGAAAAACTGTTGTTAAAGGGCCATAGGCAACGTATACTTCTTTTATCCAAACAAACGACAAGGCCCAGAAAACCATTGCCATGAATAACGCGAGATACACAATTCCTCTTTTTTGCCCCATTCTGAAGATTTGAGTCACAAAAGTAGCAAATAATCTTAAACTCCCCGATGGTGTAACTTTTCCAGATAGTAATAGACTAAATCAAAATTATTTAATCTGATTAATACATAAACCTTGTGAAGCCTTTATGCCGAAAGCTTATTTCTTCAGAGTCCGGCTAAAAAATACCTTCATATCATTCCAGGAATCTTTATCCGCCTTTTCATTGTATTCAATAGGCATATTAAACTTTTTACCATTTTCAGTACTTAAAGGATTTGTAAACGCGTGAGTTGCATTTGGATAAACAACGAATTGATAATTAGCGCCAATAGAATCAAGTTGATGTTTAAATCCGCTAATATCGATATCCGGAATAAATTTGTCACTTCCCCCATGGCAAACAAGAATAGCAGATTTTAATAATGACTTATCTGCCTTAACGCCTGCTAATCCACCATGAAAACTAACTACACCTATGTATTCTGCACCTAATTTAGCAGCATTCAACACCTGAGATCCTCCAAAACAATACCCAATTGCAAAGACCTTTTTGACATCGGTCTGACTATATTCTTTAAGCTTTGCAAGTGCTGCGTCCAAATTTGTCTTTCCGAGCTGAGGATTCATATAAAAGGGGGTTGCAAGTTCTTTCGCTTCACCGGGATTTGCAGCAACTTTTCCATTACCAAACATATCGACCGCCATCGCAATGTACCCGAGTTCAGCTAGTTTTCTTGCTCTCATGACAGGATATTCGGTAAGCCCCCACCATTCGTGAACAATTAAAACTGCAGGTCGTTTACCCTTTTGATTCTCATCATACACAACAACTCCATTAAAAGTCTTTCCATCAAGTGAATATGTAATCTTGTCCTCTCTGAGCTTTAACGATGGAGCATTTCCGCCAAAGGTTTTATAACTGGTAGTCATCGCAAGAAAAATTAAACAGATAATATATTTCTTCATTTTAATGATTTAAAAGTGTTAATTCATTGCCAAAACAACAATTATCTGAAATAATAGTTCAGTCATTCGGGCGACAACAATGAAAACATTCTATTTTTGCACAAAAATTTAGTTTACTAAAGTGATGGTTTTGAGACGACTGGTTTTACTGTTTTTTTTTCTTCGGTTTTCCATCTTCACACTGATAGCTCAGGAGTCTGAGCCGATAAGGGACCTGCCTTTGCAATACTCTGATTCACATGGCTCTAATTCTACTCTTGTAATTTATGTAACAGGTGATGGCGGATGGAATAGTTTCAACCAGTCATTAGTTCAGGAGTTGGCGAGTCGTGGATATGGTGTTGTGGCCCTTAACAGCCGAAAATATTTCTGGTCTGAAAAAACACCTGAAAACTTTGCAACCGATATCGAAACATTAACCGGGTATTACCTGAAGGAATGGAAAAAATCATCCGTTATTATTATTGGATACTCTTTCGGCGCTGATGTTGTAAGTTTCCTTCCAAGCCGGATATCCCCGGTTTTGCTAAGGCTGATCACGAAAATTGTACTTATTTCGCCATCATCAAGCACTGATTTTGTAATCAGGATAAGTGATCTGGTTGGTGATGGTGAAAATTTGAACCGAAAATACAAAGTTGCCCCTGAAATTGAAGCAGTTGTATTACCCGTTATTTGTACGTTTGGGATGGATGAGGCGAAGGCACTTAAGGATGGTCTCAAAAATAAGACCAATCATACACTGATTAAATTGCCCGGTGACCATCGATATAATAATGACTTCAGGGCAATTATTAAACAGGTCGAAACTCATTAACCCATCACGAGTTATCCTTTTATCTATTTTAGGTTCAGTGTTTTTCAATTGGAAGATAGATCACTTTTTTTGTTCGGAAGCTTGGCTCAGGAAAGAAACTCCCAATTTCACTTACCTCAGCTTTGTTCTTAAAATCGACAATTTCTTCCTCGAAATTTCCAGATTTTAAGTAAAATATACCATTAGGACGGGAATTAAATGAATTGCCGGAGACATTTTTACTAACCATTCCGACAAGGACCGGGAATGCCGCGACTGCTCTGGACACAACAAAATCGTATTGCTCGAAAACATCTTCGATCTTTCCATAGTTAGCAACGGCATTTTTTAAATTAAGCTTCTTAATAACAGCGTTAACAACGTCAATTCTTTTGCGCATTGCATCGATTAAGGTAAAATTACACAATGGAAACAAGATTGCCAGAGGAACACCCGGAAAACCCCCTCCCGTTCCAACGTCCAAAATCCTGCAGCCAGCGTCAAAACCTATCACCCTGGCAATTGAAAGTGAATGCAGGATATGTTCCTCACAAAACTTTCCAGCCAGCTCCTTTACGGGAAGAACGTGGGTAGTCTTATTCCAGTTTCGGTAAAGCGGACCCAACATTTCGAACTTCAGGACCTGATCGGGTGACAGGTCCGGAAAATATTTGAGTACAGATTGCATAATTGATGGGATTTTTCAGGCACTGTTAATATCAATATTGATAAGTCTTTTCTGAAGCATTTTTCGCGAGCGGAACAACAAGGTTTTGATTGTACCAACGGGCAGATTCAATTCGTTTGAAATCTCAGTGAGTGAATACTCCCCGAAATACCTCATTTCGAGGGGAAGCCGGTATCTTGGATGAAGGTCAGAAACAAAACGGTGCAGGAACACCGCATTTTCATCTTTAATCATTGACTCCTCCGGATTATCATATCCCGACTCAATTTTATTGTGGCAATTGGCCTCTATATTTGAAAAATTTCCCACAGCTTGCAACAGACCTCTGGTACCCGTCTTTCTTCTGCGCAGATTGTCGCGGGCATGATTTTGTGCTATCCGAAAGAGCCAGGCACTAAACGGCGAGTAACCATCGTATTGAGAGATATTTCTAAATACTTTTTCGAAAACCTCATTAATCAGATCTTTTGCGGTGTTCTTATCTGCGACAATTTTCAAAACAATAGCATATATATTTGATTTGTAAATATTCACCAGTTGTTCAAAGACTTTAGTGTCACCTGAGCATACTGCAAAAACAAGGTTTTTATCACGGATTATTTCTTCTGAGGGAATGTCATTCATATCTGGATTGGATTAAAATCTTCATTATGATCCAAATATAGGATAGCTGAATGACCGGAGCCGATTATAACCGGATATAGCCGTTTATATCCGTTTATATCCGGTTACATCCGGTTATATCCGGTTATAAACGTTTATAATCGGATATATTGGCAGAATGTTCCCAACTATTCATTTTTTTTCTGTATATTTAGTGGAATCAAAATTGCAAGAGCTTTTCATTAAAACAGTATAGTAATCCTCCCAATTTTAAAGTTATGGAAAATCGTAAATGTCTTGAGTGTTATGAGCAACTCAAAGGTCGGGCCGACCAGAAGTTTTGCAGTGATCCTTGCAGGAGTGCCTATAACAACAGGCATTGTAATGAGTCGCATATTGTTATAAATTCGGTCAACAGGATTCTGAAGAAGAACTATTTAATCCTCGCCACTCTTCTGTCAGAGGGTAAGACCAGGACTTCAAAAAGCGATTTACAAAAGAAAGGGTATCGTTTCGATTATTATACCTGTGTGATTACGACAAGGTCGAAAAGTATAAATTATTTTTGTTACGATCACGGATTCAGGGAGAACGAAAATAACAAACTTACTTTGGTCCGTCAGGAATCAAACATGAAACTGTCAGAGGTAGAATATTGATTTAACCATTACATGAAAGGGTTATCTCATAAAGATATGCCGTGGGTTGTAATTACTTTTGCAATTGTCTTAATGTTTAGGTCATTTTTAGACCTGGAAAGGTTATGCAACACATTAAAATCGATGACAATGGAATTACAATATATTACTGACCAGAAAGGCCATAAGAATGCAGTACAGTTGCCCATGAAAGATTGGGAACAGATCAAAAAAGACCTTGATGAGCTTGAACATTAAGACCATATCTGTTTTTGACCGGCAGGCCAAACGCCTTGCAAAAAAATTCCCTTCGCTTGAAAAGGAACCGCAAACCATTGTCAATGAGTTAAAGGAAGACTAGACCAGGGGAATGCCCATTGGCCAGAACTGCCTAAAGTACGCCTGTCGATGGCAAGCAAGGGCAAAAGTAAATCCAGCGGCGCGAGGGTTATTGTTCACATTGTTTTTAAGGACGGTACTTCTTTCCTGCTCTCCATTTGCGACAAATCGGATCGAGATACTCGAACTTATTAAACTCATCCCTCGTTGCAAAAGAAGAGCAGTGCAGTATCATCATTTTGTTCGTATTATTTCATTATTTTCAAATTTGAAGTATCCCTTTTCCTTGATATAACTAAGGCGCTTTAGTTGACCAGCTTTTGTTATTATGTACTTTTCTTTTGTTTCCATTGCAGGCAATGCTTCATTATTATTCTCATCCGAAACTAATTCTTTAATTACCCGAAGGCTGATTACAAGATTTGTATCAATCTCACAGTAACAGTCATAATCATTTACCTTCTGCCCTGCAATTGTAAGTGTATCCTTTAGATTACCTGTCTTATCATAAAGACACAATTTCATCCAATATTCATTAAGCAGATAATTGTTTTGTTTCATGATTAAAAGAAAGTATTCATTAACTCTTTTCTTATATAGCCCCATGTAATGATAACTCTCGACGGTAGGATATTTATCTTTGATAAAATCATAATTTGATTTCTCAATCACCTTACAAACCGGATTGGAAACAAGCTGAGTGGATCCATTAATTACCTGCCAGATTGTGTCAGAATATTTGCCAAAATCATTTATCTTCATAATACTTAAAGGAAGGTGAAGAGAATCAAAGTTCTTCAAGAAAAGAACAAACTTTGAGGAATCTGTCTTATTAATTGGGGAATGAGTGTCTCCATACTTACAACCTAATAAGACATAAAGGCTTATTATTAATATGTAAATTCTCATAACTCTATTCTTTATTTTTACGAACTTGAACCACACGATAATTATAATTCTGGTTGTATGCAGGTTTCCCTGTCATTGAATTGTCCTTTCCAACATTAAAAGAATTATTGGTTCCTTTCCCTTTTTGAATAGCTCCAGGATCAAAAAATCCAAATTTAGTAATCTCTTGAGTTTTTAAATCAGTTGTTCTTGACGAAATTGCAACCCAATGGTCTCCTTTTCCATCTTCGGTCCGGTCAACTTGCACCCTTGCTGATTTACCTTGGTCTACTTGGGAATTTAAATAATCAACACCACCTTTGGAGTCATTAATTCCATTTGCATCGCCACTAAGAGATTGAGCACCACTTTTTTCAGCCATTTTTCCACTTTGGTAGAAACAGTTGCCTTCTTCCCCTTCCTTTTTAGAACCATCGGACTTCATTTGACTGGAGAAATCCCCTGTTCCCAGTACCTTTTCCGTCATTGAAACAGCTTCATTTTGGTTATATGTTATAGACGTATTATTCCCAATATCTTGCGTATAAGAGGTGCCAATATTAGAGTAGCTCTGTCCATTTAAATTCAAACTTTTGGCATCACCTTCACGCCAAGTAACAGCCTGACTGCCTTTATCATCTTTCCACTGATACCAATCTTGTCCATCTAGGTCAATCATGTTCATAGGATTATTAGCTGCATAGTGATATGGTGACCACGAGTAATATTTTTCGGCGTGTGGGTCCATCCCATGCCATCTTCCGATTTGAGGGTCATAGAATCTAGCGCCGTAATCTTGCGCCCCTACTTCTCAAAATCACTTCCTTTTTGGCTGCCCTACTCTTCAGGTCAAAGCCTTCTTTCAAAGAACATTGTTTGCGGTAAAAATAGTATTTTTTCTTTTAATTGAACACTTCAATTA
>CAINLJ010000275.1 GCA_903850335.1 uncultured Bacteroidia bacterium
CGCAGGAAAAAATACGCAACTAATACTCCGGAATGGTCAGGTCGTACAGATTGAAAAAAAACAATCCCAGATTAAGTATGATGCTAAAGGAGAAAACATTGTGATTGATTCAGAACACAAGGTTGCCCAGAAAGGTGGTGAAACAAAAGGAGTTTTCAATACAGTATTAGTTCCCTATGGTAAAAGGGTCCAGCTGACCTTGTCGGATGGAACAAAAGTATGGTTAAACTCAGGTTCAAAAC
This sequence comes from uncultured Bacteroidia bacterium, assembly GCA_903850335.1. Taxonomy (GTDB): domain Bacteria; phylum Bacteroidota; class Bacteroidia; order Bacteroidales; family Prolixibacteraceae; genus JAAFHB01. Next base: position 243 of record CAINLJ010000275.1, read on the forward strand.
TAATATATCCGGTTCTGTTCTCCGAAAACAAACGTGAATTGTACATTGAAGGGGAGGCGGTATTTGATGTTGTACATCTGAATGACAAACCATTTATAGTAAAGACAAAAGATTTTGATATCAAGGATCTTGGAACAGTTTTCAATGTAAGTGCATACAATGATGATAACTATTCGAGCGCAATATTAGATCAGGGTAAGATAGAGATTGTATATCACGGCTCTACTTTATTATCGCGTGAAAAAATGGAAATCAATCCAGGAACCATGGCTGTATATGATCGTAACCATAAAACCTTTGAGGAGAGGAAGGTAAACACGCGGAAATATCTGTCGTGGCGCGATGGTTATTTAGTATTCAACAGTGAAAAGCTCGAAACTATACTGATAAAATTAGGTCGTTATTATAATATTGAAATGGTAATAACCAACGATCAGTTAAAGGCTGAAACATTTTCCGGGCTCCTTGATCTGAGAAATTCGCCCGAAGAAGTACTGGCTATAATCAATGAAACAACTTCTCTGTCTTTTTCAATTAGTAATGGAAAAATATTTATTAACCCCAAATAAGATGCCTATGTAACATTCAAACTTATGAAGATGCAAAAAGGCCTGACGATGTTGGAACCATCGACAAGCCTTGGATTTTAATTTACATCGCCTGACAGCGTATTAATAAACTAAAATAATTACAAATGTATGAAAAAAATTATTGTTTCTAAGACTTATTTCTTTCAAAATAAGTTTTTTGCGAAATTTTTTATGGTTATGAAGATCACAGTTTTGCTTCTCCTTTTTGCAGTTAGCAGTACTTTTGCTAAGTCTACGTATTCCCAAAATACGAGATTATCCCTTCATCTGGAGAATGTAACTCTTCAACAGGTATTTGATGAAATACAAAAGAAGAGCGAGTTTATCATTTTTTATAAAGATAACCAGGTTGATGTCAATCACCGGTCAAATGTAGATTTAGAGGATGCCACGGTCAATCAAATCTTAGACCAGGCTTTAATAAGTACAGATTTAGGATACAAGATTGTTGACCGACAGATTGTTATACTGGCAGATAAGTCGAAAGAGGGTCCGTCAGTTGTTAAGTCTGAAATTAACTCAGCACAACAGAAAAAGGAGATCACCGGTATAGTTAAAGATTCCAAGGGACAGCTGCTTCCAGGTGTAAGTATTGTGATCAAGGGAACTACTTCTGGAACTGTATCAGATTCTGAGGGTAAGTTCCAAATAAATGTCCCATCCGATGCAAAAATACTCGTGTTTTCTTTTGTAGGGATGAGTTCACAGGAAATTCCAATTGTAAATCTTCTATCCCTTAGTGTGACAATGTATGAGGAAAGTGTCGGTTTGGAAGAGGTAGTTGCAATTGGTTATGGTACCCAAAAGAAGGCCACTGCTACCGGTGCTATCAGTTCAGTTAAAGGTGAGGAACTGGTGCAAGCTCCTACTACAAATTTGTCTAACTCTTTTGTGGGTAGGTTCCCGGGACTAACTGCTGTTACATCTAATGGCGAGCCAGGTAATGATGATGCTATTTTACGAATCAGAGGAGTTGGTACCTTAGGAGACGGGTCGGCATTGATCGTTGTGGACGGAATAGCCGGACGTCCTCTTACGCGCATAGATGCCAATGATATTGAAAGTGTTACTGTATTAAAAGATGCGTCAGCGGCAATTTATGGTGCCCAGGCAGCAAACGGGGTAATTCTCATCACTACGAAACGCGGCAAAACAGGTCAGCCAAGAGTTACAATAAGTTTGAACGCTGGAGTAACCCAGGCAACGGTTCTTCCCGAAGAGGCTAATTCGGTTCAATATGCAACTATGGTGAATGAAATAAATGCAGGTTATGGTAATCCGCTTACTTTTTCGACATCCGATATTACAAAGTTTGGAAATGGGACAGATCCCTGGGGTCATCCAAATACCAACTGGTTTAAATCTGTGCTTAAACCTTGGAGTAATCAGAATGTTCAAAACGTGACCATCTCCGGGGGTAATGAAAAAACAAAATTCCTTGTATCGTTGGGAGCGAGATACCAGGATGCTATTTATAAAAGAAGTTCTACTAATTATTCTCAATACAATTTCAGAACCAATGTTGATACCAAAATTGCTAACGATGTCAATATCTCCTTTGACGTAGCAGGCAGACAGGAAAACAGGAATAATACGGCAACAGGTTCTGCTAATATTTTTGAATACCTGTTACGTGGAAAGCCTACAATGAACGCATTTTGGCCAAATGGTGAGCCTGGTCCTGATATTGAAAATGGTATGAATCCCGCTGTGATTGCAACAGATGTTCCCGGTTATAATAAAGATATATGGAATGTTCTTGAGAGTAATCTAAAACTGAAGATTAACATCCCCTGGATTAAGGGATTGGATTTTACCGTAAATGGGTCTTATGATACTCAGATTGGATTAAATAAACTGTGGCAAAAGCCCTGGTATTTATATGTTTGGGATGGTTCCACAATGAATCCGGCAAACGGGCTTCCTTTGCTTGTAGAATCCAAAAGAGGACCATCGAGTGCAAACCTAAATGAATCCACACAGAATATGCACACCTTTACATGCAATGCAATATTGAATTATGAAAACAGATTTGGTGCCAGCGTTATAAAGCTGATGGCAGGTAATGAAAGAGCATCCTTTTTAAATAATAGTTTCAGTGCTTTCCGCACAAATTACCAGTCAACAATTCTGGATCAGCTTTTTTCGGGTGGTAATGTGGGTCAGACAAATATGGGTCAGGCTGTTCAAAGTGCGCGGGTAAGTTATTTTGGTCGTGCAAATTATAGTTTTAAAGATAAATATCTGGTGGAATTTGTCTGGAGATATGATGGGTCCAATAATTTTGCTCCAGGTCATCAATTTGGTTTCTTCCCCGGGCTATCGGCCGGATGGCGCTTATCTGAAGAAAAATTCTGGAAAGAAAATCTTTCTTTTATAAATTACTTTAAGGTTCGTGGTTCACTGGGAAAGACGGGTAATGACAGGATAAATCCTTATCAATATCTGGCAAATTATTCTTATACTCCGGCACAAAGCGGATCGTTGCCCTCAACATATATTTTTGGTTCTCAGGTGCAAAATGCTCTGCTACAACAACAATATATCCCCAATGTAAACGTAACCTGGGAGACTTCAATTCAACGGAATATTGGTTTTGATGCCCAGCTTTTAAATAACAGGCTTGGTCTTGAGTTTGACTATTTCAGATATAATCGTTCTGACATTTTATGGCAGGCAAATGCCACCGTGCCTGGTTCCACGGGAATTACGGCCCAGCTTCCTGCCGAAAATATGGCCAAAGTATCCAATAAAGGATTTGAAGCTGTCATTTCGTATAAAGACAAAATCAATGATTTTTCCTACAATGTTTCTTTAAATGGGAGTTATGCGAAAAACAGAGTTGATTATATTGATGAACCTGGTGGTATACCCGGTTATCAAACAATAACGGGAAAACCTTTACCTTCTGACATTTACAATATTAACTATTCACTGTATTATCAGGCGAATGGAATTTTTAAAGATCAGGCCCAGATAGATGCCACACCCCATTGGGCTGGTGCAAAACCGGGAGATATCATTTTTAAAGATGTAAATAATGATAAGGTTATCGATGGTAAGGATATGGTAAGGTCTGAGTCCAATAATATCCCAAAATTTACAGGTGGATTAAACATAGAATTGAAATATAAGCAATTTGATCTCTCATTACTATTCCAGGGAGCCGCCGGCGCAAAGCAATATTTTAAGCCTTACTCCGGATTGCTGGGAAACTTCCCGAAGGACTTTGCTGACAACAGGTGGACTCCTGATCATACGGATGCTTCATATCCAAGAGCATTTAACATGAGTGAGTATTGGTGGACAAACAGAAATACTTTCTTTTTGCACAGCTCTGATTACCTGAGATTGAAAAACCTCGTAGTAGGATATACTCCTCCTGCACGGTTTAGTAAGGTGATCAAGGCAGAATCAATACGGTTTTATGTAAGCGCACTAAACTTATTTTCCTGGACTAAATTCAAGGATTTTGATCCTGAGATGACTCAGGAGAGGGGTCTGAATTACCCATTGCAACGAGTTGTAAATGGCGGGATTACAATAACCTTTTAATTTTAAGAACATGAAAAAAATTACATATTTAATACTGTTTTTCTCTTTTCTGATCTGTTCATGTCAAAAAGATAAGGATTTTCTTAACATTAAACCTGCAGGAAGCTATACTGATGCAGCCGTATGGAAGGATCCAACCCTGATAACTTCTTTCGTGAATAACATGTATCAAAATATTTTTGCCTATCCCTACACAATGGTTCCATGGGCATGTTACGATGATGAGGCACAGTTTCTTAATGATTGGGGTGTAAGTGATTTTAACAAATGTAATATCAGTCCGGATGCTATAACGGGGTGGGATCTTTCGTGGAGTATGCCACAGGAAAGGGCATTTCTCTGGAATAATCTGTATAAAGTAGTACAGGAAAGTAATGTCTTTATGGCTAATATAAAAAATGCACCAGCCAGCGAGGCTGCGACTACAAATATCCTGAAGGGTGAAGTCTTTTTTATCAGAGGTCTTGCCTATCATTATTTAACAAGCTTCTATGGTGGTGTCCCAATCATAAAGCAAGTCTATAGTTTGGATACAACAAGCTATTATCTCCCTCGTAACAAATATTCCGATTGTATAAATTATATATCAAGCCAGCTTGACTCAGCCGCAAATCTTTTACCAAAAGTTCAGTCGGGTGCAAATGTAGGACGTGCAACCCAGGGAGCAGCCTTAGCTCTAAAATCGCGGGTTTTATTGTATGCGGCAAGTGATTTACACAATACAACCGGATTTGCCTCAGGTTATTCTAATCCTGAATTAATTGGTAATGTAGGAGCAGATAGAACTGCTCTTTGGAAAGCCGCACAGGATGCTGCCAAGGCGGTAATAAATCTGGGAATATATGGATTGGTTAATTCAAACCCTGCACCATCAGATAATATATCTGCAAACCTCCAGAGTTATTTTCTTACAACCAGCATGACGACTGAGGATATCCTGTTCCAGCAATTTGTGCCCCAATATGCCTTAAGCCTTTCTTGGGATCAATACCCGCCTAACCTGGACTGGGCATCAGGCGGATATAATGGCTGGGGTCAACTTTGTCCTCTGGGCAACTTTGTTGATTCGTATGAGATGAAAGACGGAACTCCGTTTAGCTGGAATAATCCTGCCGAGGCTGCAAATCCATATGCAAACAGGGATGCCCGTCTGGCAGCAACAATATTGTATGAGGGAGCATCCTGGATGCCACGGCCTTCAAGTACACAGTCTTACGACCCGTTTAATCAACTACAGTGTGGTACTGTTATTGATGAAAATGGGAATCTTGTCATCGGTGGAGCAGATAATAGAGTCGGCCCGGCAGCTGAAAATTACAATAATAGTTATTCGGGCTATTACATTAGGAAATGTCTTGATCCAACAGTTGTTCCAAGTTCAACTGCTGGTCAGGCCATTCCATTTCGTCATTTTCGATATGCTGAAGTCTTGTTAAATTATGCTGAAGCCAGCATTGAATTAGGCCAGTATTCCGAGGCTCAAACCTACATAAACATGATCCGAACAAGAGCAGGACAACCACCTGTGACCGAATCAGGAGATGCACTTCGGGCCAGATACAGAAATGAACGAAAGATCGAGTTGTCTTTCGAAAACCATCGGTTCTTCGATGTTAGAAGGTGGCTAATCGGGTCTGAAGCTTATAAACCTGTAACCGGAGTTAATATAACTTATAAGGTAAACAAATCAGACAATGTATCCTCCTATAGAAAGGCAGATGGATCCTATTGGAGCAGTCCAACCTGCAAACCTGTAATAATTGAGCAGAGGAGTTGGAAGGATTTTGCCTATTTCTTTCCGATTTATCGGGATGAGATGAATAAAAATCGAAAGTTAATTCAAAATCCCGGATATAATTAAACTATTTTTAATCGAAGAGGTGGTCTCAAAACTAAATTATTTATCCGCTTAATAAAGCAAAGTAACAAACCTTTTGAGACCATCACTTCAATACGTTATACGAATGATATTAAATAGATCAATTAAATGAATAGATTTTCCCTTCTTTCAATCTTAACTACTTTAGTATTGTTCATTTTTTGTCAAAGTTATGGAAAGAGTTCAAAAAACGGTAATACAGTCACTTTTTGTAACCCTTTAAACTTAAGCTACAGATTTTCACTGGATAATCCATCCCGTCGCGAAGGTGCCGATCCAACAATAATTCAATTTAAGGGGTTGTATTATTTATTTCTCTCAAAATCCGGAGGATATTTTTGCTCTTCTGATTTATTGAATTGGAAGTTGATAAATACGAATGACTTGCCTTTGGAAGATTATGCGCCAACTGCTATCACTATTGGAGATTCCGTCTATTTTCTGGCTTGTTCAGTTGACAAGGCGAAGATTTACGCAACAAATGATCCGTCAACGGGTAAGTGGAACGTAGCTTCAGAGGTTTTGCCTTTTGCTGTTTTAGATCCTGCTTTATTTCAGGATGACGATAAGCGACTTTATCTCTATTATGGCTGCTCGGATAATAATCCTATCCAGGTTGTTGAACTCGACCCCAAAAACCGGTTTAAAATAATAGGCAAAAATATACCATGTATTTATTCAAACCCAAAGGTTTACGGATGGGAACAGAAGGGTGATTACAACGATCAACCCGGAAATCCATGGATAGAAGGATCCTGGATGAATAAAGTTGGAGAAAAGTATTACTTGCAATATGCAGCTCCAGGAACAGAATATAAGAGCTATTCGGATGGTGTTTATGTTTCTGATGGCCCCACAGGCCCATTTAAAATATCACACAATAATCCTTTCTCCTATAAACCAGAAGGCTTTATTGCCGGAGCCGGACATGGCAGTACCTTCAGAGATATTTATGGAAATTACTGGCACATCGCAACTATGACAATATCCCAAAAACATCAGTTTGAAAGAAGGATCGGACTATTTCCGGTTTTTTTAGACAAAGGGGGTGAGATGCATGCAAATACCGGCTTTGGTGATTATCCAATTACTTTGCCACATAAGAAGATCAGTAATCCGATTGATTTTTTTACTGGATGGATGATGCTTTCTTATAATAAGCCGGTTGAAGTATCCTCCCAACTGGATGGTTTTCCTGGTAGCTACGCTGTTGATGAAAATATTAAGACATATTGGTCAGCTCAATCAGGCAAGAAGGGGGAATGGATAATAGTAAATTTGCTTAATACCTGTACTATAAAAGCCATCCAAATCAATTATGCTGAGCAAGAATGCAATATTCATGGCAGATTAAGCGAAATTCAACATAAATACCTCATCGAATATTCGATGGACAGGAAGAATTGGCAAGTATTAATTGATAAATCTTCTAATACTACCGATATTCCACATGATTACGTTGAATTAAAAAAATCTGTAAACGCTAAGTATATCCGACTTACAAATTACTATGTTCCTGATGGGAATTTTGCTATTTCAGGGCTTAGGATTTTTGGGAAAGGATTTGGCCCATTACCGGAAAGAGTCAAACAACTAAAAGCCTGTCGTCAAAAAAATGACCCGAGGGTTGTCAGGCTGGAGTGGGAAAAGGTTCCCGGAGCAATTGGTTACAACATAAGGTATGGTACCAATAAAAGCAAATTGTATCAAAATTATCAGATTTATTCAAATAACAGTGTAACAATCAGAAGTCTGAATAGTAATCTCGACTATTTTTTTAGTATAGAATGCTTTAATGAAAATGGAATTACAAAAGGGAATGAAATCGTAACTTCCTTATTTTAGCAATCAATATTTCCAATGTGAATTTCTGATCCTCCTGAATCAGAAATATTTAAACCCATATCAGAATCCTCGGTTTGATGTAGAAAATGGTCCCTATTTCCTCTCGATAGGTTTTGTGCTGTTTATGATCGGGCGTATGTCAGGCAGTTATATTATGTCACGGGTAAAACCGGCACGGATACTTGCCGTTAATGCGGGGTTAAGCATACTTCTTTTACCTTTGGTTAGTATGAACTTAGGTTGGACATCTTTGATTGCACTTTATAGCGTGTTCCTGTTAATGTCGATTATGTTCCCGACAATCTTTGCCCTGGGGATTAAGGATCTTGGTCCTCAGACAAAGAAAGGTGCCTCAGTTATTGTTATGGCTATTGTCGGAGGGGCAGTATTCCCGCCGTTTATGGGGCATATCTCAGATCTGTATTCTATGTCAGTTGGCTTCCTGGCTCCGATTCCACTGTTTATGTTTATACTTTACTATGCACTGAAGGGGCATCATGTGAAAGCTTAATTATCAGTGCTATTTTAAATTTATTAATCATTTGCAAACTTTTATTAGGGAAAAATTTTGTAAATATCCTTCCGATGCACGACCCGGGCAAACTCAACTATATTCTTTTCGATAAAAATCCCAATACGATAATTTCCCATTTTAATTCTATAGGCATTTTTATATCCTGAAAGCTTCTTTAATCCCTTTAATCCCGATATATTTGATGAATCCTCAACATTTTTTATTACCTTCATAACTTCCTCCCTGACGCTTTGCAAATAGATATTATCAATATCTTTTTCAAACCGCTTTAAGAATTCAGTTTTCATTTCCCACGAAGTTTCGCAATTACCTGATCCCTTGAAACTTTTTCTGAACGATCTGATTGTTGCATTAATTTAGTCATACCAAAATCTTCGCGCTCTTCATTCGATATTCGCTTTGAACTAATCCTCATTTTCTTGAGCATATCAGAAACAAATTGCAATTCGCGTTCATCTTTTACTGTTACAATTAAAGTCTCCATTTCATCTGTCTATAATTTGTTTTTTAAAGGCCAGATGGAACTCGCCATGTTAGTCATACGCTTGTGTGAGCAAATTTTGCTCATGGCTCGTTTCATTCTATTTTTTACAAATATATAAAACTATGGGCAATTCTTAATTGAAAATGGCTAAAATGAATACTTCAGTTATTGTAAAGGCCAATGTCGGCGGTGCGGTGTTTCCGCCGTTTAGGGGACATATTTCAGATCTGTATTCAATGTCAGTCGGGTTTCTGGCACCGGTTCCGATTTTTATGTTTATACTGTATTACGCGATGAAGAGGCATGATGTAAAAGCTTAATGGTTGCTTTTTATTGATTTAAATAAAGTAAAATTTTTGTCCGAATCAGAAATTACTATCCTCTGGTTCCCGTTTCAAAATGAGGATTTTGCAAGAGGTTATGTTTGTACTGAATTAGAATATTTATGGGATTATGATCTATAATAATCCTTCGATCAGAATATCTTCATCAAGCTCTTCCCAGTGTAAACCTTCTCCATCTCCAATTAAGCTCCAATTGTCAATATATGAATTCAATAAGATTTTGATACCCCAATAAGGATTATCTGCAATATTTAATGGAAACGCTGACTCCATTGCAAGGCGGAAAGGTACCACAAACATTTGAGGAACTTTGGTCAGGATTCGATCCCCGTGCAGAACCCCTGGAAACAGAAACAGTCAAAGCATGGGAAGAGGATGGCGTCGTCTTGCGTATTGTCAGGTATCGGATCGGCATCTTTAAGGGGCAAAAAGCCCTGATGGCTGCAATTTATGGTTATCCTAAAGGGGGGACAAAACTTCCCGGTTTGGTACAAATCCATGGCGGAGGTCAGTATGCAGATTACAGGGCAGTTCTGACTAATGCAAAACGGGGTTACGCGACTCTGTCCATTGCCTGGGCTGGAAGAATCAATGCCCCGGGCTATGAAGTTAATCCTGACGTTGTAAAACTTTTCTGGGATAACCGGACCGGTGATCCGGACTACAAACTCACAACCGACTGGGGTGCACTCGATGCCTACCACGCCCCTTGCAGAAATGAAAAGAACAACAACTTTTACGCTCTTGCCCCGGCAGTCTGGACCCTCGACTCCGTGGAATCTCCCCGTAACAGCAGCTGGTTTCTTTGTGTTTTGGGAGCACGTCGCGCACTTACTTTTCTGGAACAACAACCCGAAGTCAACCCCCAAAAACTTGGAGTTTATGGTCATTCAATGGGGGGGAAACTTACGGTTATGACTTCATTTGATTCACGCGTCAAAGCGGCTGCACCATCCTGCGGAGGGATAAGCGATCGTTATTCAGACAATGCAATCTATCGTTCTGCTATCGGTGACGACCAATACCTGAATCGGATTTCCTGTCCAATCATCTTTTTAAGTCCTTCAAACGATTTTCATGGACGAATCAATGATCTTCAAAAGGCAACTGGAGAGATTAAAAGCAGCGATTGGCGTCTTAGCTGCTCACCACACCACAATCACCAGGATACTCCGGAATATCAGGTCACTGGACTATTGTGGTTTGATCAGTATCTTAAAGAGACCTTCACCTTTCCTGAAACTCCGAAAAGTTCACTGGAATTGAAAACCCCCAATGGTGCCGAGCTCTTTACGGTTTGGCCGGATGAATCAAAACCAATTCAATTTGTGGATATTTATTATACTCAGCAAGGGCAGAATGAGGGGGAGAAAGATGACAGGGAAAATACAATGAACCGATTCTGGCATTATGCACATGCAACCCAAAACGGTAAAGGGTGGAGTGCCGAACTTCCCCTGCTTACAACTGATAAGCCACTCTGGGTTTATGCAAATGTTGGCTATCCGCTCGATCAGCCGGTCGCTGGCGCCGGTTATTATTATGCTCTTTATACCGCAAAGTCATTTAATCTCTCTTCCGGAATGCATATTGCAACCTCTGAACAGCTTAAAGAGGCCGGGATTAAAGCAACCCTAAAACCATCGCTTGTGATTGAAGCTTTCGAAAATAACTGGCAGAAAGAATGGTATTCATACAATCCGTCAGAAAGCCGGGACTTTCGTACGCACAAACTCTATGACGACCAATGGAAGGCACCATCAAAAGTTGCAAAACTTTCAATTGAAATTCTAAGTACTCAGGATAACTTTTTGCAAATCGCCCTGGATGATTATGCAAGTACCGTTAAAGTAAAGGGGAAACCTGGGTGGCAGGAAATTGAATTTGACAAATCAGATTTCAGACTGAAACCGGGCAATTCAAAAGATGAAAATCTGCAAGCTCTTCCTGAATGGATTCCGTTTAAAGAGAGTGTAATCGGTCCCGGAACCTCGCAGTGGAATGGAGAATTCCCCTTGTTTAAAAATTTCAAATGGAAGGTGAAATAACAGCTCATATAAATCAATTATGTATCTAACCTAAATAATTTTGTAGAATTCTTACCTTAGTGAACCTTAGAGTCTTAGTGCCCTGGTGGCTAAATCTTTTATGGCCACAAAGACTCTAAGGCACAAAGACTTCACGAAGTTTATCAATTAATCAGGCTAATGCCACTTAGCGGCGAAAGAACAAATCTCGATAAATATTCAAACCATGTCAAACAAACACAGTCTTACAACCAAAGAGTACCTCGTCCCGTTTATTTTTATATCCTTTCTCTTTTTCCTCTGGGGAATAGCCCACGGGATGATTGATACTTTAGACAAACATTTTCAACAAATTCTCCATCTGACGAAATCGCAATCCAGCCTGATCC
>CAINLJ010000276.1 GCA_903850335.1 uncultured Bacteroidia bacterium
AGGATTTAAACAAATTGGTAACAACGTCTGCGGAATGGTAAGTGGTGATGCTGATAGTGATGGTAATATTTCTGTTCTCGATTTTTCGCAATGGGCAACAGATTTTGGACTGAATCACATCTATCTCCCTTCTGATATCGATGAAGACGGCGGAGTTACAGTTCTTGACTTTTCGAAATGGGCGACAAATTTCGGCGTCGGAAATATTGTACCACTTCGAACATTAATTATTCCTGATTCATTTAATCAATTAACAATCAAATACAAGAGTCAGGTGCCTTAAATACTCATTATCAACGGGTAGGACATCCCTGAATTATATAAATTAAAATCCGGTTGATATCTGTTTTGTCAAACAGAAATATCAATGTAAAACTAATTTACCTGTTATTGGTTACTTGTATTTAACCTCTTTTTTACATGATCTATTTAGGAGCTTAGGGTGAAATCAAGGTAAACCTATATGAAACGAATCTGTTTAGTCTTACTCATCATATCTTTTACATCTGCTACATTCTCTCAACCATGGAGGTCAAACCTGCCAACAGGATTGTCTAAAGGGCAACTAACTTTGAATCATTATAAAGATGCTTTCAATCAGTACTGGGCACCGTTTAATGTAGATAAAGGATATTATATATTGAATGGGGTAAAGACCAAAGCCATGGGCTGGAAACAGTTCAAACGGTGGGAATATGATATGGAGAACCTGGTAAACCCATTGACAGGAGAATTTCCAATGCAATCAGCTTTTCAGGTTAATTATGAATATAGAAAAGTACATCCCGCATTAAAATCACTTAGTTTCGTTGACCCATCCAATTGGGTCTCCTTGGGTCCTACAGGTTCAACGGGTGGATACGCTGGAGTAGGGCGGATAAATTGTGTCGCATTTCATCCAACTGATGTAAACACCTGGTGGGTAGGCGCTGCTGCCGGGGGATTATGGGTAACTACAAATAACGGATCCAGCTGGACTTGCCTGACAAATAATACTGGTGTGCTTGCTGTAAGCGATATCCTTATTCCTTCGGATTATGCTACGTCAAACACAATCTATATTGCGACAGGTGACAGAGACCATTGGGACAATAACAGCATCGGAGTACTAAAATCTATAGATGGTGGGATAACTTGGAATGCAACAGGAATAAGTTATTTGATCTCAGATGGTTCAATGGTCTTTAAACTGTTAATGGATCCGGCAAATAGCCAGAGTTTAATTGCTGCCACGAGTTTAGGTGTTTACAAAACTGTAGATGGGGGTACGACCTGGGGTACAAAATTATCGGCAATCAGTTTTGTTGACATGGAATATAAACCCGGAGATTTTAATACACTATACGGCTCAACTACGGGCGGATCAATCTATCTGTCTTCTAACGGAGGGGCAACCTGGACTCAGGCATTTTCCGATCCGAACGCACGTAGAATCGACTTGTGCGTTTCTGCAAATCAGGCTGCATCAGTTTATGCAGTTGCTGCCAATGCTGTAAACGGGCTTTACGGAATTTATAAGTCAACGGATAGTGGAAAAACTTACGCTCAAGCGTTCGTAGGAAGTACCAAAAACCTCTTAGGCTGGGCTTCAGACGGATCTGATACTGGTGGACAAGGCTGGTATGACTTAACAATCACAGCTTCTCCTTCAAATGCGGATATAGTGCTTATTGGGGGGATTAATACATGGCGCTCAACAGACGCCGGAGTAACATGGACAATTGCAGACCACTGGTATGGAAGTTTGGCTCAGGCTGTTCATGCTGACAAGCATATGCTTAAATACAGGACAGACGGGAGTTTATTCGAATGTAACGATGGAGGAGTCTACCTTTCAACCAATGATGGCACTTCATGGACAGACAAAACCACTGGCATTGTCAATAGTCAGATGTATAAACTTGGAGTTTCGCAGTCAACAAATAATGAAACAATTACTGGTCTTCAAGACAATGGTACAAAATTATATTCGGGGGGATCCTGGAATGATGTTAAGGGTGGAGATGGGATGGAATGTCTTATCGATTATACAAATGCAAATATTCAGTATGGTACCTATGTAAATGGTCAAATCGACAGGACAACCGATCACTGGAGTACAGTAACAGACATCTCTGCGAATATTCCAGGAGGACCATCAGGTTCGTGGGTAACACCCTATTTAATTGACCCTATAAATCCACTAATTTTATATGTTGGTTATTCCAATGTTTGGAAGACCACAGACCGAGGAAATACCTGGACACAAGTATCGCAGATAAATACAGCAAGCAAAATCAGGTCAATGGCAATAGCACCTTCCAATACAAATGTGTTATATGTTGCTGATCCTTCTATAATATGGAAGACCACCGACAATGGAACAACATGGAACAATATCACGGGATCACTTCCAGTATCTTCAGGAAATATAACCTATCTCCAGGTTAAAAATGATGATGAAAATACGCTTTGGGTTACTCTAAGTGGTTACAGTGCAACAAAGGTGTTTCAATCTGTTGATGGTGGATTTTCGTGGGCCGATATATCTGCAGGATTGCCACCAATCCCTGCATATACTATTGTTCAGAACAAGCAAATAACCAACGAAATTCAGTTATATGCAGGAACTGAAGTTGGAATTTATTTTAAAAAGGGTGCTGACAACTGGATTTCATTCAACACAGGACTTCCAAATGTTAAGGTAGGGGAACTTGAAATTTACTATTCTGCAAATCCTGCAAACAGTAAGCTAAGGGCAGCTACTTTTGGCAGAGGATTATGGGAATCTCCAGTGTTTTATTCCTCATCACCAATGACATACAATTCAGCTACAACTACTCAGAATGATACCACCCGAATAACCCAAAATCAGACTAACCAGGTAATCATAGGAATTCAGGTTGTAACAGATGGTTATACTGCGCCTTTAAATGCTACTTCGTTTACATTCAATACGGCAGGCTCTACAAATTGCCTTAATGATATTTCATCCGCCAAAGTTTATTATACAGGAATAACTAATTCATTCTCTGCATCGACCCAATTTGGATCTGGAGTATTTTCACCAGACGGCCAATTCACAATTTCAGGTAATCAGGTTCTAAGTCCCGGAACGAATTTTTTCTGGTTAACTTACGATGTGCCATCCAGTGCGGTTTTTGGTGATTACCTTGATGCGCAATGTACATCAATAATTATTGGAGATACCAAAATCCCTGTTATAGTTAGCCCTTCGGGGAAAAGGATTATTGGAAATTACTGCCTGTCAGGAGCTACTTCGGCAAATGAATACATCTCCAATGTCAACCTTGGCACTATTAATCAGGCTTCAGGCAGAGGTATCGGTGGATATCAGGATTACACCTCACAATCTGCTTCATTACAGATTGGAGTCAATTACAATGCTACAATAAAAGTAGTCAGTCCAAGTTCAACCGACCAGATTTTAATATGGATTGATTGGAATAATAACGGGATTTTTACCGATCCCGGAGAAAATGTTTATACTTCTACAGGTAGTTTTGCCTCACCAATCACTACTACAACAATTAGTCCACCAGCCGGGTCGGCGGAAGGCCAAAGGAGAATGAGAATTAGGTTACATAATCCAGGAAGGACGGGATCAAATTCAACTCCTTGCGGAAACTCGACACGAGGGGAAGTTGAAGATTATACCATTTATGTAACACCAGCAGTTTGCCAGTCACCTGCTGCTCCGGTTGGTCAGCCTGCACAGTATTTTTGTCCTGGTTTCCCAGCAACAGTTGCAGGTCTTTTAGCAACCGGTTCAGGAATTAAATGGTATTCTCAGAATTCGGGCGGATTATCACTGGCATTGACAAATAATATTACAGACAATACTCATTATTATGCCAGTCAAACAGTACACGGATGCGAAAGTACAACAAGACTGGATGTTATAGCGCGGTTTTCGACAATCCCACTGACACCAGTCATTGGATCTGTCACTCAGCCAACTTGCATAACAGCCACAGGAAGTGTTGATTTAAGTGGTTTGCCGGCATCCGGATCATGGACTGTGACCGAATCATTAAGCTCGGGTACGATCACAGGTACCGGCACAACGGCAACATTCTCAGGTCTTGCAACCGGCACTCATAGTTTCACGGTAACAAATAGCGACGGATGTACTTCGGCAGCCTCAACAAATGCAGTTATAAATTCACAGCCACCGCCTTCGTCAAACAAACAACTGATTGTAAATGTATTTCTCGAAGGGGCTTTCAATACCCAGTCAGGTTTGATGAATACTACTCTGAATGACTATTCCCTCGTTCCTCTTTCGCAACCCTATAACGTGGCTCCATGGAATTATGCAGGAAAAGAATCTGTTGTTTCGATTCCCGCAGGTGTCATAGACTGGGTCATTGTAGAACTTCGTGATGCTGCGACACCCGCTCAGGCACTCCCGGCAACCGTATTGCCAGGATGGCCAAGGGCATATTTCCTGAAATCAGACGGTACAGTGGTGGATATGGATGGCACCTCATATCCAACTATTGGAAATCCTGTTGTGACGGGAAACCTCTATGTCGTGATCCGGCATCGCAACCATGTTTCGGTAATGAGTGCTGCGGGGATGACCTCAAACTGCGACAATTACACTTACAATTTTTCGGATTTAATCACTAAGGCATATGGTGGTTCTTCAGGATTTAAACAAATTGGTAACAACGTCTGCGGAATGGTAAGTGGTGATGCTGATAGTGATGGTAATATTTCTGTTCTCGATTTTTCGCAATGGGCAACCGATTTTGGACTGAATCACATCTATCTCCCTTCGGATATCGATGAAGACGGCGGAGTTACAGTTCTTGACTTTTCGAAATGGGCGACAAATTTCGGCGTCGGAAATATTGTACCACTTCGAACGTTAATTATTCCTGATCCATTTAATCTATTAACAATCAAATACAAGAGTCAGGTACCCGGGACCCCTTAATCTTATGATACATTATTAAATATCAGACCTTTCGTTGCTTAACAATCTGGAAATATTTATATGTTTAAACAGATCAGCGAAACTGTTTTAAAACAGATCATAGATACAGCTGTCCTTGCCCCATCAGGATTTAATTTACAACCATGGCGTATCCTTTCCCCGCCGGCCACGCAGGTTATTCAACGAAATAGTATCAATCATTTAAATCTAAAAAACTAATAATATAACAGTCAGGAAATCTCAAAATCAAACAATTTTGGAACTTTGTTGTTTAGTTCACACGTAGGCAGGACTAAAATCATCCATATTAGGGGTGGCATGAATGTTATTATGCCTTCAGTTGAATTAATTCCGGTAAAGGTTCCAGCTTTTATCAGAAATCCAAACTTTTACAATCTAAAGTAGCATGACAATTGATGATGAATTAAAGGGGCGCTTTCGAAACGAATATCATAAAGGATTGATAAATCTGACTTACACTTCAAAACAGTTAAGTTATGAATTTTTCCAATCTTTAAAGACACATAATATCACGGAACAGCAATATAATGTTTTGCGGATATTACGTGGATTTCGGTCAGAGGCTCCGCTTTGTATCGGATTTATCAAAGAGCGCATGCTTGACAAGGACTCTGATGTAAGCCGGATAATAGACAGGCTTTTTGAAAAAGAATTGGTTAGCAGAACGGAGAACCCTGATGACAGAAGGCTTAAAACAATCGAAATAACCGAAAAAGGTCTGGCCTTACTCAACAATTTGTTTGATTGTGAGAAAAAGGCAGATACACTTTTAAAAAATTTATCAGATCCTGAGATTACAGAATTAAACCGGCTACTCGATAAAATCAGATCCTGAAGGTTCTAATCCTCCACTTTTATTTTCCAATCTGTAAATTCTACTGTATATTGTTTTTGATCCGGAGATCCTGCAGCAAGTCCCAGATCAACGGCCTTCTCAATTCCCGGTATCTGGTTTGTCTGTCGTTTAATGATCCAGTTTATTCCGTCAAGGCTGACATATCCGGTAAAACGATCACCGTGTCTTTCAAGTTTTACCCAGATTGGTGTTGGTGAGTTTTCAGGAAGATTTTCGCTTGCAGCCTTGTGCATACAACCATTTCCGAATTCATCATATTCGATACCTGCACGACCCGGGGTACTAAACATTAAAACAGAGCCTTTACTCCCTCTGTCGACATCAAAACTTTTGCTAATATCATTCCTTACAAAAAGACCGCTCCGGTACCATTCGCTTGTCCGGTTGCCAAAAGAGGCTATTTTAGCAGTAGCGATAAAATCTCCCTTTAATTGTTTAAGATATACAGAGGCATAGGCATCTTCTGCATGATAAAAATCCCATCCACTGGCTTTTATTGTATATTTATTCTCATCTTGATTATACCTTACATCCGATGGCTTCGATTTCGGGGAAATATAGGTGAATAATTTCTGCTTTCTCAAGTCAATATTCCGAAATCCGGATACTTTTAATTCGCTCTCATCACTATTTTCAATGCGAAATTTATAATTCCCAGGTTCGGGAGTAATGTCAAATGCTATTGTGCCTGATTCACCACTTTTTAATTCCATTGGCATTGAACTGAATTCCTTCCCATTCGCAAACAGTCTGATATTTTTCTTACTATCCGAAGATGTGAGATTTTTTGCCTGTGCTGTAATCCGGACAACTTCACCTGCCAGGACCGTTTCCTCCGACAGTTGTATCGCATCAAATGAAATTTCAGGCTTTTCGCCTTGAACCAGAATCGTTTGAGGCTTTGCTTCTCCTATTGAAATTTCACGGCTTCCGGACTCATTCAATCTTAACTCAAATTCAACAGTCCGGTTATTATTCCGGATAACAGCAAATGGCTTCTCATCAATAGTTTTCCGATCTGAAAGTAAAACAACTTTGGACACGCCCGAGCCTCCGGAATTAAATATATCAGCCTTTACCTTAACCAATGAACCTGTTGAAAGAGGGCTCCTGGTTTCCTTCCCATTAAAGATAATCTGTAAATTTGAGACCATAAATTCAGGTTTAGCTTCGATAAATTTCTCTGGGAGAACTTGAGGAGGATCAATGAGAAAATTTTCAGAGTAATCGTTATTTATGAGATAGGTGCCACATGTCTTCATATCACCTTGTTCCAGATCAAAATAAATATTGTCCTTAACTGTCCAGTTACTTGACATATTGTCGAACCAAAACGCGACATTATCACTGAAGAATCCCCTGTGAACACCATGGATTACATTATTCCGTACTGAAGAATTTAATGTCATACCTGTAACCACGATAACACCCGCATCATCAGCATCGTTCTGAACGTCCTCGAAATGATTACTTTCAACGATAATATCACCGGTTACTGACCCTTCAAGTCCTCCGGCTCCAATGTCGATGGTATAAGGCCGGCCTGATTTTGTAAAGTAATTATGGGAAATAGTGGTATGCAGGGTGCCACCCACGCCAAGTGTTATTCCTCCACCCGATCCACAGGATGAAAAAATATTATGATCTATCAACGTTTCACGATTGAGCTGATTTAATTTACCATTCTTCATATCTCCTGTACAGCTGATGCTTAATGCGCCCTGTTCGAGTCCGTTAAATGTATTTCCGAAAACGCGGGTACCGACGCAGCCGTTACCTACCGACATTCCGACACCTCTGCAGGCCCGTAATTGAGAATCGGCAAATTCACAATCTGTAGTATATTCAAAGGTTATGGCTGTACATCCTTCAGTCGGTTCATAATGATGCGGAAAGTTCCTGAAATTTTCTTTGGCCCCTTCAAAAGTAAGTCCATAAAACCGAAGATTTCGCACAGGGTTATTCTCTTCTCCTCTCACTACAACAAGGCGGTTTAGCTGAGGCACCGACAATTCTGCCAGATTAGGATCGCTTATCCCTTGCATTGGAATATAACTTATTTCTTGATTTTTCTTATCAAAGAACCATTCGCCTGGCACATTTAAAAACTGTTTACAGTTCTCGAGGTAATACCTTGGCGGGACAACCAAAAGCCCGTTATTTTTTCCTGGTCCATCCTCAGGCTCTTTAAGATAGGCTATTTGTTTTTTGGTATCAATTTTAACAAGGGAGTTATACGCCGTTCGCCACCGAAGCAGGATAACAATACGGTTTCCTTCCATATTAGTCCAATTCTGAAGATCACCGGTTTTGAAGGGAATCTCCGAGGTCGAAGATGGTGTCTCACGCAGTGTAAGGTATCCTTTGTCCGGATACCTGGCGAGAGTTTGTTTTTCTCCGTTTGCATTAAGAGAAGCCACTTCCTGATTGTTGCAGGAAGCGGTCCAATGATCACCATTCTTCTTCCATCCTTTCACTGGAAAAGCTCCTGAAATAACAGGTTTCTCGCCCGGGTAAGCAGCGTATGTCACATAATTATCACGCAAATGGTGCCATTCAAACGCCCCGGAAGGCAGATTGGTTTCAACTCGTTCACCTCCATCCTGAGGAGTAAATACAAGTGATTCACTTAATGAATAAAAGCCATTTCGAATAAATACAACAATATCCTTACCCTTGCCATAGGGGTATGAAGAACCCGAGTAACGGGCATCTATCGCTTTACCTTTAGGCATATAAACTTTTGATTTTAATTCCCTGACGGCCTTTTGTGCACGGTCCAGAGTTGCGAACGGTCCATCAGTATGCGATTGATTTGGTGCATCTAACGTGCCCGACCATGAATCATTACCAACTGGAGAAACAAAAAAGTCTCCCTTGACTTCCGAAGGAACAAACTTTTGCCACACTTCACTTCGAAGCAACTTTCCATCCCTGACGACGGAGATATTATTTCTGGCTTTAGGTTTTTCTGTAAAAACCTGTCCATAACCTTTAATAATGCAGGAAAATTGAATTATACTGAATAGCAGATATTTAAACAAAAAACTACTTGGTTTTGAAGGCATAAGTTTATGAGTCAAATTGATAATTTTCATTTCCCGATCCAAAAAAGGAAAGACAACCGGCTGCAGAATAAAAGAGTGGCAAACGTACTAAACGAATAACTATTTTCCAAAATAGAATGTTTAGTTTTACAATTATTGATAAAGAATATCTTACAAATTATTAACATTAAAAACTATTAACAATCCTAATTTGTTGTTTAACTTCACACCGGTATGTGACCATTATGGTTCAATTAAATTTTTAAAACTAAGAAGGATGAAAAGGACAGGTTTAATCGTATTAATAGTTATTGTGGTTCTTATTTTTTGGGGATTTCAATGGGGGATCTCAACAGGAAACAAGATGGTGGCAATGGATGAAGGTGTTTCAGCGTCGTGGTCGCAGGTAGAAAATGTTTACCAGCGGAGATCAGACTTGATTCCAAACCTTGTGAATACAGTCAAAGGTTATGCAGATTTTGAAAAATCAACCTTAACAGCTGTAATTGAAGCACGTGCAAAAGCCACCCAGGTTACTGTCGACCCTTCAAAACTCACCAGTGCATCAATGCAACAATTTCAGCAGGCACAGGGAGGACTCTCTTCGGCACTGGGTCGACTGATGGTTGTAGCAGAAAAATACCCTGATCTTAAAGCCAACGAGCAGTTTCTGAATCTTCAGGCACAGCTTGAAGGAACTGAAAACAGAATTACAGTTGAGAGACAGAAGTTTAATGAAGTCGCCCGGACATACAATACCTATATCCGTCAGTTTCCAAATTCGATGATTGCTTCAATGAGGAATTTTGAGAAAAAAGCCTATTTTGAAGCAGAAAAAGGGGCAGAAAAAGCTCCAAAAGTACAATTCTAATTTATCAGTTATGAACCCCAGCGAATTTCTCGGTAAAGAGAACGAAAGACTTATCAAGGAAGCCATAGAAGGCGCAGAGAATCAAACCAGCGGAGAGATTCGGGTACATATTGAAACCAAATGCAAGGAGGACGTTCTGGACAGAGCTTCATGGCTCTTTAAGAAGCTTAAGATGCATGAAACGAAAGAACGCAATGGCGTACTTATTTATCTTTCAATCAGTGATCGCAAGTTTGCAATTATTGGAGACTCAGGAATCCATAAAGTCGTTCCCGAAGGCTTCTGGGATACAATTAAAGAGGACATGATCAATCACTTCAGTAAGGGCGAATTTGCCATGGGAATAATCACCGGAATCGATAAAACCGGTGAACAACTGAAGCAGTATTTCCCCAGACAGTCGGATGATGTAAATGAATTATCAGACGAAATATCATACGGTAAGTAATGAAATATAACAAAAATAGAATTCTGTCAGCGCTGTTATTACTCTTCAGTATGCTGATTATAAGCCTGACATTACAGGCACAAAATGAATTCCCAGCTCCTCCGGATCCGCCACGACTTGTGAACGATTTTGCCGGAGTTCTTTCAGAGAATCAAAATGCTGTGCTTGAAAATAAGCTATTCAATTTCTATCTAAAAACATCAACGCAAATAGCCATAGTTACTGTAAAGAGTCTTTCTGGTTATGATAAAGCTGATTATGCCACAAAGCTTTCAGAAAAATGGGGAATAGGGCAAAAAGGCAAAAACAACGGAATATTAATCCTTGTGAAACCTAAGGTTGGGAATGAAAAGGGAGATGTCTATGTAGCAGTAGGCTATGGTCTTGAGGCTGTTGTTCCCGATGCGGTTGCAAGTCAGGCCCTTGTGCGCAACGAACTATTACCAGCATTTAAACAAAACGATTATTTTACGGGACTCGATAATAGTACAGATGTTCTGATTTCACTAACTGCAGGAGAATTCACTGCTGATCAGTATGTAAAAACAGCCAAAAAGAAGGGAAGATCCGGCTCGGGCGGTTTTATTCTTATAATGGCGGTTTTGGCAATTATTTTTCTTTTCAGAAGAAGAAGTAATGGTTACGGAATTGGCAGTGGGCAAGGATTCCTGGGAACATTATTACTAATGGACTTGCTTGGTGGAGGTAGAAGTAATGGTTCCTGGAACGATTTCTCGGGTGGAGGTGGTTCCTCAGGAGGAGACAGTTTTGGAGGCTTTGGTGGTGGAAGTTTTGGCGGCGGAGGTGCCGGAGGTTCCTGGTGAGCTGGGTTTTTAGGTTATTAGGGGTTTAGGCTGTTAGGGGCTTAGGCTGATAGGGGTTTAGGGTGTTGGGCAATAACCGAACACCCAACTAACCGAACAGCCGAATAACCGAACACCCGAACACTCAAACATGAAATGAAAGAGAGTAATGATAATCAGGACGAATTACAATTAAAAACCCAGAATGGGTGAAATGATTGTATCCCCCAGTGTAGTGAAACGGAACGGGGGGAAGGACAAGCACGTAACTAGTCCTGGAGTTAACACTCGCAAAAGCACAAAACCCCTTGTCGGACTGTGGATCGACGGATCGTTGAAGGAAACACGTATCAGAATGACGAAGGTCATGGCTTTA
>CAINLJ010000277.1 GCA_903850335.1 uncultured Bacteroidia bacterium
CCTTTAAGCATTTATTAACAGGTTTTATCCAATAGAATAAGAAATTGTCATTTAAATAGTACCTATCAAATCTTTTAAAGAAAATTAATGTCCACAACTTTTTTATCTGATCCGCAATCTATTCCGTCCGAATACGTTTTTGTGCTTTTACAGTCTTTTGTTCACGGACGGTTTACGCACGTTTATCTCCCACCCCGGGTTGCGGACGAACCTTACCCGGGGTTATTCATTCGTCAGTTGACGGACACCCTTTCACGTATTTGATTGCCTGTCGATTAGAAGTGCTGTGCACCGGGCATCTATGTGGAAGCTGGAATTGCTTTTTCTAATTCACTTCCAGTTCGTCCTTAGATGGAAGCTTTGGGAATGTCTGATGAGGCTCAGTTTGATACCAGAATGCAACGGATGCCACATCGTCCTGAAGAGGAAGATACCGGCCCCCGCTCCTCCAGCCCAATGCCTGAATAGTAACCTTCAGATCCTTTTCGAAACGGATCGGATCAGCAATATGCCAGCGGTACAACCCGAAACGAAGGCTGGGATGGTAGGCTTCGTCGGGAAGAATTACCTGATGCAGTCCGGAATACGGCGAACAAAAAACGCTGTATTTCCCCTTATAATCAAAATTATATGAGCCACAGAAGTAATCCTCAAGGCCTGTTCCGCAGATTGTCGGAAAATTCTTGTCCTCGTCCATATAGAACTTGATCTCTCCTTCGCCCCACCATCCATTATTTTTTGCCTGCCAGGCAAGATAAGTTCCTACATATTGTCCCTTTCCTTTTACCTGATCGACAATTGTATAGACATCCTTGTATTTTATAGGATTGGTACGGTGAAATTGTGCATGAAAATAGGATGCATTTTGAGGAACTTCGGTAAGACAATAATTTATCTGATAATAGAGGCTCATCTTTTTCTCATCAATGTTCTCCATTGTAATCTTACATTTCTTCCTGAAAGGCATGGGCCAGTAGCAGTTAAATGCGCTGCCGGGGTTTACACATACTGCAAGTGATTGCAAAGGAGAATATTCGCACCATCCCATCCCGAAGAAGTCTCCAACGGGACATTCGACAGAGGGTTCTTTTTCGTCATCCCAGTAAATCCTTAAAATTGAAAAACGCCAGTTTCCAGTTGGTGTCATCCAGATATGCTCAATAGATCCCTGGCCGTCAATCTCAGCGAGTGTAAAGGTCTGTCCCGGGGAAATTTCAATAAATGGATTTAATTTCCAACCCTGTCCAAGTTCTCTTGCGGCATTGGAAGCAGAACCTTCACCAACCTTTGCCATTCCCCCTTTACCCTTTTCACCAGTAAAATTTTCAGGACTTATGGAGCGGCTCTTCGCATTTGAAAGCAGATATAAATTCCCCAGATTATTCTGCATTCCGTTAAAAGGCATATTCTGACTAAATAGAGAACTCAAACAAACGGACATCAAAAAAATAAGAGACAATAATTTTTTCATAGTAGAAGTGTTAAAGTTTGATTAAACCATTTTTTTACAATATTACGGAAATCTTTTGTCCGATAATCTATTGTAAACAGGAAAGGGATGAAAGGATAAAAATTACAGAAGCTTTACCCAGACAAGGCTTTTTGAGTCATCAAAGGCGCATTCGGTATAGTATTTTTTATCCAGATTTCTAAATGCCTCAACCAAATCTTCGGGACTATAACTGATATTCAGGTGAGTGGAAAGAAACTGCAGGTTAAACTCACTTTGATTTGACTGGTAATCCTTGTTTAGATTCAGAAGAAAATTATAAACTGCCAGTTCAAGTGGTGATAATTCCTCCTTGATGGGGATTACAGAAGTGACTTTAATGCTGTCGGCTGTTTTTAATAAATGGAATAAATCGTGTTCTTCATAATCGGTCAGTTCACTAAATGATTGACCTGCGCTTACATTTTTCATGGCGATTTTAAATTAATAATCACTTGAAATATACGAAATTATTACCCATCATAAAGCTGATTTTTGCTATGATTTGAAGAAATAATTTAAAATTTCATCCGATAATGTTTAATAGTTTACTGAGTACATCCAATTGGATATTTTAATTTTTAGATCCGGAGTTTACAGTCTGCTATTTACCCTTTTTAATCGTCAAAAAATAAGAGTGGATTGTTTTATCCATGGAAGTTATTTCAATTAGAAATCGATTTTCCGGTTTGGGCAGATTCGCCTCAAATGCAGAACCGGATGCTATTTTAACTCTATTAATCGTCATGCTTAAATAGCTATCAGCCAGGACTTCGGGTGTGATTGAGACAGTATTCAGGTTGGCATCCGCAGTGACAGAGTAAAAAGCTGTATACGGTGCAAATCTTGGAGATAAGATTCCGGCACTGGTTTTCAGACTTCGCAAGGCCCCTTTAATTTTGTGCACGTTGTTAACATTGTAAATAATGGATGCCTGGCCGACTGTTGCGACATTACCCAATGTCGGCATACCACCAATTGTCCGGCAGAATGGCACACTTGAAAGTGAACCGTCAACTAATCCTTCCGCACAGGCCAGCATTTGCCGGATATATTCATCTGTAACTGGAATTCGATTTTCGCCTGTATGTCCCGGCAATACAGTCAGCTTATTATTCCCGATTTTATCTAAAAGATATTGAACCGATTGAATGTATTCTTCAATTGACAAAGGAGTTCCGAATAACCACACTCCTCCTGAACCAATTGCATCGCCTGTAAAAAGTGCATTCCCATACTTAAGAACTATTGACCCCCAGGTATGACCGGGAACGCCGATTACGTCAATTTCTTTACCGTCTAAAGAAATCTTATCGCCATCAGCGACAAACTGAGTTTTCCAGGAATCGGTGCCCATTAACATTTTAACGGCTTCACTGTCCTCTTTATGTACATAAACCTTTTTAAGCTGTGGTTCACCAACGAAGCTCTTAAGACCTATGATATGGTCAAAATGATCGTGTGTAATTATTACTTCCAGATCTATATTCTTATTTATCAGTACCTTATCTTTAATAAACTGAAATATTTTTCCATCACCGGCACCTGCATCAATTATGACTGCCTTATCATGACCTTCCAGGATATAAGCCGTTCCCAGAGAATAATCCCAAACCTCTTTGATACCATTGTCTAAATTTCGGGTTGTAAAAAGCGTATTTGGGGAAATGTGTCCATGATCCGTACGCGTAAGGTTCTGCTCAAAAAGCCAGTTATAGATGACTTCATAATTGTGGAAGGCCGGATACCAGGCATCGTGTGCAGGGTTAACACTCCCAAGACCCCATAGACTTGAATTGTTACCAACACATCTGTTACCTGCTGCCTCAAGGGCTGCAATTGCATTGTTAGCTGAGCTTACCGGACAAACAGCGTCATCTATAGAATGAACGACAAGAACAGGAAAGTTTTTAAGAGCTAAAAAAGCAGAAAAATTTCCTCCAAATTCATCCGCATTTCCACTGATCGGCAATGCTGCCGCAAACAATTCCGGATTTTCAAGGATCATATTCCATACCCCAGTTCCTCCCATTGAGAAACCAACAATATAGATACGGTCTGTGTCGATATCAGGATGATTTGTTATAAATTGTTTTAACAATGAAAGCACATTACTGTAAATCGGGTCAGATTTCCAATTACTTCCTTTTGGTGCTTGTGGGGCAAGCACATAGACCGGGTTTTTGGCTAAATGATCGGGTTCTGCCCAAATGGTTGCACACTCGGTTGTAACCAGTTGAAGCTCGTTGTCCGTTCCACTCTCATTTTCACCATGTAAGTATAAGATAACCGGTAACTTTTTTCCCTGGTTATTCTTATTGGCTGGTTCAAAAAACCGGTACAGCAAAACATTCCCGCTGCCATCCTTGTATTTCGCGGATTTAAACTGTGGAGCAATTTTTAAGGCTGCCAAACTAAGACTTGTAACAGAATTGGCAGGATTGAGTGCAAAAACAGAACCTGACATCAATAATGCCAATACAGGTAATATAATCTGTAAATGTTGAAGGTAGTTTATTTTCATTGTTTAAAAGTTGTTTGTAATATTTTGAGCAGACTCGCTTTGTTATTGATAAGTGATCAGCGACTTGAAATCATTTTGACTCGAAATTCGTTTGAATATATTCCTTGAGTTGCGATACGTCGTCATTAAGATTAACTCTTCTAAGCCTACGGTTGTCAAGTTTTATGTCCAGAAATTTGTTGCTGAATCTTTGTTTAATTCTAATCGATTTCACTTCATTTAAAGATATTTCGCTTCTGAATGATCTCAAAAGCCATATAACCAGAATTATAAAGTTCAATAAACCGATAAAAAGCCCAAACCAATAATCAAACGCTTCACCGCTTTTAAAATACTTTAAAAAAGTCAAGGCACCGTATATTGCCCCAAGGCAAAGGATCGAAGTCAATATCCACCTTTGTTTTTTTGCATCGTCCTTTATGGTTATTTTTTCTTTATCAAATTGAATTTGACCTTTTTTGATTTTAAATATCTGTTTCATAGCAAAATCTCATTTTTGGCTTTAACGCATGACACACCGGAATGATTTAGCAATTTCCATTTTTCAAATGTTCAACGATGGCGTCATAGTTATGGAAGTTTAATTTATGACCATAATTTGCATCATTATAAGGCATGAGTTCAGGTTTAATTCGGAAAGTGTTTGGTTTAAATAAAAAGCGAAAGGATAAGAAATTAATTTTACCAGCTCCTTTTTTTGTAGTTGGCGGACTTCGATAAAATCTGAATGATTTCAATTTGAGAATTATTTATTTCTGCAAAATACAAATTTCCAAATATATATCTTTAAATATTATATTAAATTTTTTCATAAAACGTATATAATTGGCAACATTTTCCGTCTGTCAGAATGTTATCCGGTATCGTTGATCAAATCAATTTTCTTTGTTCCGGGATTGCACAAAAAGTATTACTTTCGCTATTGGATTCATAGTACACCGTTTTAGTTCAGTTAAGCAGTGAATTTAAACCACTATGAGCATTTTTATTACTAACGGGGTGTAGCGCAGCTTGGTAGCGCGCGTCGTTCGGGACGACGAGGTCGTCGGTTCAAATCCGGCTACCCCGACTTTTAATAGTTTGAATGTTATTATTTTACTGCTTTTAAATCTGACTTTTAACTATCTTTGAGAATAGAACGAATTGGAACCTTATTGCCGATGAGCAGGAAACCGCAACCTGCTGATCAGGAAAAGCCTCGAAAGGGGCTTTTTTTGTGGTCGTTCAAATATGCAATAATTTAATTCTTATATTTACCAGAGATAAATTAAACAGTTAATTTATATTGATTGCAATCTCTGTTTGCAACTCATTTCCAAAATATATTTAATGAATAGTAACTATAAAAAGCTTGAACTTGGCTGGCCTGGTAAAGACCTTGAAATAAAACCCGAACCCAGGGTATTGATTGAAGACCCCGAAAAATCATATGGCGAAACAAACACCGGGAACATGCTTATCCATGCAGATAATCTGTTGGCCCTTAAAGCCATGGAACAGAATTTTTCCGGAAAAATAAAGTGCATCTACATTGACCCGCCTTACAATACCGGTAATGCCTTTGAACATTATGACGATGGCTTGGAACACAGTATGTGGCTCAATTTGATGAAACCACGTTTGGAGTTGCTGCACAAACTATTAGCCAATGAGGGAAGTATGTGGATTTCAATTGACGACGATGAATGCCACTATTTGAAGGTGTTTTGCGATGAACTTTTCGGAAGGAAGAATTTTGTTAACAATGTGATTTGGGAAAAGAAGTATTCTCCTTCTAATGATGCAAAATGGCTTTCTGACAGCCATGACCATATTTTGGTTTATGCCAAAAACAAGGAGGTTTGGCGGCCTAATCTTTTGCCGCGAACAGAGGAAATGAATAGCAGATATAAAAATCTTGATAATGATTATAGGGGTTTATGGAAATCAGGCGATGTACTTGTTAAATCATTTTCCCAATCTGGTGTTTTTGCAATTATAAATCCAAATACTGAAGAAGAGTTTTGGCCACCTAAGGGCAGCTGCTATAGATTTAGCGAAGAAAGTGCAAAAAGATATTTGGCGGATAATAGGTTTTACTTTGGGAAAGATGGTAAAAGTGGACCTCAATTAAAAAGGTTTCTTTCAGAAGTAAAAGATGGTTCGGTCAGTAAAACAATTTGGTTAAGGTCTGAAGTGGGTGACAATCAAGAAGCAAAAAAAGAAGTTAAATCGTTTATCTCAGACGACTTTTTTCAAACCCCAAAACCTGAAAGACTAATTCAACGAGTTATTCAATTAGCTTCCAACGAAGGAGATTTTGTACTTGATTCGTTTTTGGGGTCAGGAACAACCGCAGCCGTAGCTCATAAGATGGGCCGCAAATGGATTGGGATTGAATTGGGTGAACATTGCAATACCCATTGTTTGCCCCGCCTAAAAATGGTTTGTGATGGAACCGATCAGTGCGGCATTTCGATAGCACGGGAATGGAAAGGTGGCGGAGGTTTTAAGTTTTACGGCTTGGCTCCCAGCTTACTCAATAAAGACAAGTACAACCAATGGGTGATTAATCCCAATTACAATGTGCAATTGCTTGCAGCAGCTATGGCTCGCCACGAAGGTTTTACCTTTTGCCCCAGCGAAACAGTAGTCTGGAAACAAGGCTTTGCAACGGAACATCATTATATTTTCACGACTACCAATACCATCACGCCTGATGTTGTTGAACAAATATTGAGTGAGATGAAACCCGAAGAAAGCTTGCTGATCTGCTGTGTTGCTTTTAAAGAGGAATGTGATGAAATCAGTACACGTATTGAAATCAGGAAGATACCTGATGTGATTTTGGGTAAATGCGAATTTGGGAAAGAAGATTATTGCACCGAAACGAACATTATCAACATGCCGGTTGATCCTGACCAGCCTGCATTTGTTCCTTCGTATGTAAGTCCTGAAATAAAACCAAGTCCGGCAAAGATTAAAAAGGAAGATCCAACGCAATCTAAATTGTTGTTTTAATATTTGAGAATATGACAAACGAATCCGATATCAAATTATTTGAGAACAAAAAGGTACGAAGCCATTGGGATGAGAAAGAAGAACAGTGGTATTTTTCAGTAATTGATGTAGTTGAAATATTAACCGAAAGTAGTAATCCGAGAGATTATTGGTTTAAAATGAAATTGAGGATAAAATCAGAAGACGGTCTTGAACTGTCGACAGTTTGTCGACAGTTCAAATTAAAGGCTGCTGATGGTAAGATGAGAGTAACTGACGTTGCCGATACTGAAACACTTTTGCGAATCATTCAATCAATCCCATCACCTAAAGCCGAACCCTTTAAACAATGGCTGGCAAAAGTAGGATACGAGCGGATGCAGGAAATTTCAGACCCCGGGCAAAGCATTGACAGGGCAAGAGAAAACTGGCAAAGACTAGGCCGGAGCGAAAAGTGGATTCAGCAACGCATGACAGGTCAGGAAACAAGGAATAAACTGACTGATTATTGGAAAGATTCCGGAGTAAAGGAACATAATGAATTTGCGCTGCTCACAAATATTATTCATCAGGAATGGACTGGACTAACAGTAAAGAAACACAAGGATTTAAAAAACCTTAAATCTCAGAACCTGCGTGATCACATGAGCGAAGCGGAACTTATTTTTACGGCATTGGCCGAACTGTCTACCAGGCAAATAGCCGAAGCTGAAAAAGCAAAAGGCTTACAGGAGAATGCAAAAGCAAGCAAAAAAGGCGGATCAGTAGCAAAGAATGCCCGAAAAGAATTAGAATCAAAAACAGGCAAAAGTGTTGTGACAGGCGAAAATTTTCTCCCGCCTGCAAAAGATAAAAAGAAAATTGATAAATAATGAAAATCACACAGCCCAAAGTTTAAACGCATTGAATTCGATGCTTTTAAAAAACTAAACCTATCAAACCGTCTTGCATATAATAAGCAACCAACATGAGCAAAAGCACTGATTCTATAAGCAACACCATGAGTTTAAGAGAACCGCTTAAACAAAGTCTGGAAGTGTTGGAAAACCTGATCATAAAAAATGATATTTTAGGAGATAAAGAACTTGCCATAAAAGAAAGCCAGGCAAAAGAAGACTATTCATTATTTGAGGAATTTGAGAGGAGTTTTCCTTCGGTTTGCTTTTCGATTGCAACCGGAATTGGCAAGACCCGTTTAATGGGAGCTTTTGTTACCTGGCTAGCCAAAGAAAAAGGGATCAAAAACTTTTTTATACTGTCGCCAAACATTACCATTTACAATAAATTAAAAGATGATTTTGGAAATAAGGGAGCAGAAAAGTATGTTTTTAAAGGCTTGCCTGAAATTTCAAATAATGCTGTAATCATTACGGGTGAAGATTATGATACGAAGGGAATTAATGAAACCTCTGACTCTATTCAAATAAATATGTTTAATATTGGCAAAATCAATGCTGATGTTAAAGCCACTACCAAAGACGGAAGAACATTACCACCCCGGATCAAAAGGTTTCGCGAAACGATAGGTGACAGTTATTACAACTATCTCGTCAACCTGACAGATTTAGTTATTATCATGGACGAATCGCACCGTTACCGCGGTGAACGTGGAATGGAAACATTGAACGAACTGAATCCTGTACTTGGAATTGAATTAACTGCCACACCTATAGATGCCAAAACCAACCAGCGATTTAAAAATGTGGTTTATGAATATGGCCTTGCCGATGCCTTAAAGGATGGGCAGTATATCAAGAATCCGGCAGTTGTTACCCGTGCGGATACCAATTTTGCAGGAATGAAAGATGATGAGATTGAAAAACTTAAGTTAAGGGATGCCATTCAAATGCACCGCGACACTAAAATTGCGATTCAAAACTATGCGGCCGATAATAATCTTAATCCGGTAAAACCAACCATTCTTGTTTCCTGTAAAGACACGACCCATGCCAAATACATTTATGACTTTGTTACCTCTGATGAGTTTTATGAAGGGGAATTCAGAAATAAAACCATCCAGATCGATTCCACCAGCAAATCAGAAGAACAAGTCAACCAACTACTGACTCTTGAAAAGCCTGACAACAGAATTGAAATTGTGATTCATGTTGATATGCTCAAAGAAGGATGGGACGTTTCGAATTTATATACCATTGTTCCATTACGGGCATCGAACGCATTGACACTTATAGAACAAACAATTGGCAGAGGTTTGCGCTTGCCCTTTGGTGGAAAACGGACAGGTGTTGAAAAGGTTGATATGCTTTCAATTATGATGCACGACAAGTTTCAGGAGGTTGTTGATGCAGCCAATGATAAAAATTCAATTTTATACTCGATTGGTAAAATTCAACTGACCAGATCAGATTTGACTTCAAATAAAGTAATCGTCGAATCAAAGACGAATGATGTGATAGAAATAGAGTCCGAACAGAAAAAAATAAGCCAGATAAAGGATGTTGATATTCGAAAAAAGGCAGAATATCAACATATTGCGAAAGCTGCTATTCATTATGTGATTAGCTCTGCGATTGCTAAAAAGGAAATTCAAACGCCAGCAGAATTAAACCAGATTCAAGTAAGAGAAAAAGCAATTACAGAAATAAAGGAAAAGATCAAAAATGAATATCCCGATCTACCGGCAAAAGTAAAACAAGATATTGCAGCCGAAGTAGAAAGGATATATATCACTACTGTCCAAAGCATAGTTCGAAATAATATGCTCATCCCCAATATTAAAGTCACAATCGCTGAGAATAAAGGAGTGATCCGGAATTTCAATTTAGACACTACTCTCTTTTCTGAAAACATTTTGCAGCAGGAGTTTGAACTGATTAGGGAAACCATTTACGACCACAAACAAGATAAAATCAGCATACGGTCGCAGGTTTTGGAATTGCCGGAATATAGCCTGTTGTCAATATTGAAGAAAAAGTCTGAAATTGATTATGACAACAATTCTGACATTCTGTACAACCTATGCAGTCAAGCAGTAAATGCCATTAAAGCTTCCTTGGAGAAACCAGAAACGCTTGGCGATACAATCCTGACGTACCGGGAACTTATTGCAAATAAGATTTATGCACAAGTAAAAAGCAATCTAACCATTGTAACAACGGTCCAATCAAAGCCGGAAGCTGAACCTTATGCACTGATTTTACCTTGGAATTTTTCAAAAGAAAGAGAAGATGAAATTCTCAATTATAAAGAAACTATAAGCCCCAGGTTGCTAACATTAAAGGTTTTCAATGGTTTTGAGAAATCTTGTCACGATAAATACAAATTCGATTCCATCCCCGAAAAGAAATTTGCTGAGATTCTGGAGAAACCAAATGAAGTGATTAAATGGCTCCGTCCGGCTTCAAAGCAATTCAATATTTGGTACAATAATAATTCAGACAGGTATGTGCCAGATTTTGTTGCAGAGACAGTGGATGCAATATATTTAATTGAGATTAAAGCCGAAAATGCATTAGAAGACAAAGTTGTAAAAATGAAAACCGATGCTGCTATTAACTATTGCCAAACAGCCAGCGAAATCAATAAACAGCGCAAAGAAAAAGTCTGGAAATATGCCCTAATTCCTCATGATAAGACAGATGCCAACATGACCTTTATGAGGTTGGTAACTGAATATGGGAAATGAGGAGTAAACCAATAGTCAACGGTAAAAAATCAAATTCTTAAAACTAAATGGAAAAGGATGTTAGTACTTTATTTAAGAATTGCAACATTGCTTTAGATTCTGGCAATGCCACACTTGCCCATTCAATTCTTGAACAAGTATATTCATTACTTTTAAACTACCCTTCAAAAAACATTTTATGGGCTTATTATAATATAAACCTTGCCAGTGTATTTAATAATATGGGCAGATTTACGGAATGCCGTGATTGCTGTCTAAATGCAGATAAGATAATTCCAATAAAAGGTAAGGAAGATTTAAAAGCAAAAATTGAAAGCACTCTAGCTAGTACTTATTTAAATATTGGTGATTTTCCACTCGCCTCTGAACATGCGATAAAAGCAATAAAATTATACAATAATGTAAATAAAAAAGAAAATGTTGCCCTTGAACTTATTGTCTATGGAGACATACTCATAAGAACAGGTGAATGGGAACAATCAATAAAAAATTATAGTGAAGCCTTGTCAATTGCAAAAAAAATAAAAAATAAACGTTTAGAGTCTCAGGCATTGATGGCTCTTGGATTCGTTTTCAGGGGGCATAGATTTCTATATCTCGCAATAGATCATTACCGTGAAGCTGAAAGAATGTGCAAACAATTAAATTTCAATCAAGGATTGGTAATGGCACTATACGAAAGAGCTAATACCTATCTTTCTTTGAAAATGCCAGAAAAGACTTCTGTGTTGGTGGAGCAGATTGAGTCATTAACTCCTTCTGATTCTCCAATGCGATCATTTTTATTGAAATTGCAATATTGCATTCACAATCAAAATAAGAATGCTCCGGAGGCAATGTCTTGCGCCAACTCATTATTGGAATTCTTCCAAAAATCCGATGATAAAAGAGGAGAAGCTGAGAGTCTTGAAATGATTGGATCCGCTTACTATAATCAATTAGAAATGGACAAAGCTCGATATTTTGGTGAAAAAGCACTTAGAATAGCTGAAGAAATTGGAGATACAATTCTACAATCCACTTGTAAACAGCTAATTTATGACATTGACTATATTATTACAAACAATATTGATCTCAATGAATTAAGAAGGAATGAAGGATATGACCGATGAAGAGATTAATCAGCTTCCAACGATCCTGAATATTTTAGACCAAATTGCAGCTGAAGAGGAAGGCTTAAGAAATAATGCCAGATGGTCATTTTTATCGAACCTAGGGGCTGAAGATAAATTCGAGATATTTCAGGAATCGCCGGATGGACCATGTGTTTTAAAGCCAACTACTTCCTGCTTTAACTCATATTTTCGTGGACAAACTCAGTATTTCAATTATTGTCGTCCTGTGCTATATCGTGACGAGAAGAAAGATAAAATTGAAAGGTTTATTGATCGCATTCGATCTTCAGAGTTTGAACTGCTTCTTCAAACGCATCCCTTTGTGAAATTAGTTTATGAACAGGGTATAGGATTTAAAAATTATAGAGAAGACATATGGATCCAACTAAATGTAAATTATTTAGGTTTGGCGCAGCATTATGAATTGGAAACAGAATTACTTGATTTTACTAGCGATAAGTGGGTAGCCGCATTTTTTGCAACCTGCATAAAAAAGAAAGGTAAGTATTTACCAATAGATGAACACGAGGATAAGGTGCGTTTTGGTGTTGTTTACAGATATACTCTTCCTCCAGAAAATTTGTTACCATCAAATGAAAATTTTAATTATAAAAATAACTTTTCGATTATTGGTTTACAACCATTTAAGAGACCCGGTGAACAAAAAGGATTCGCTCTTCAATTGGATGAGGGTGAAAACTTGAATCATATTCACGGAATAGAGAAATATCTTTTCCGACATGATAAACTAGCAGCAGAAATAATATTTAACCGGAAGAATCAAGGGAAAGACTTATTTCCTTTCGATGAATTGGAAGAATTAACTCTTAAAATAAAGACGAGTAAGAAAATTTCAAATAATGCTTTCAAGCTTGCCTTTGATAAGTATCCGGTAATCCAAATGGATGAAGAATTGGTTCGTAGTGCCTGTATTCGTAAAGGTTATAAATTTGTTAATTATCCGATTGTCAATTTTGCAAAAGGAATAGAAACGACCTTTCTCAAAAATTGGAAAAAGGAAGGAGAAAATGAATTTTTCTCGAAAATTGTATATAAACCAGTTTATATACCTCCGGATAACACGAATTACCCAAGCTTGTAAATCTCGTTATATTGTCATTTTAGTTGTAATAAATTAAAATCTTCCTTATGTACCCCGCTCCTCCAGGCGGGGTTTCTTTTTTAACCCCAATCTATACTGAGTTCTGAGAAAGTTTGCTGTTACACTCAAATTGTCGAGTAGGTCAGCGGCATTACTGCCGCTTTCCCCTCTCAGAACCGTACGTGAGAGTTTCCCCTCATACGGCTCAAGCAACTCAAAGTTTCCATTAAGAAACCGGCTCAATATCCTCATTTTATACTCAGGTTGTAGATTTTCCTGCAACAGCTGATGTGAACAAGAGATTTCACTGGTTTGCCATTAGAATTGATACTGGCCAGATACCATTCTTTTCCCTTGTCGATCGGATCGTTGCAGACTGGGCACACACGTTTTTGTTTCTTCCATAAGCCAAGCAATGATTCACGCCCTTTAAGTGAAATGAGCATTTTGTAGGTTTCCCTTTTTTCATAATACTCTTTCCATTCCGGGTCAAAAGGGTTGGCATCACATTGAGTCTTAACATATCGGGTAATCTTTGTATCAGATAGTCGTTTAAGGGATAATGTTCTTTTTGAACCCTTAAAATAATAGTCGACCATAAAACACCATTTTCTATTCCCAGTCTTTTGGAAATATTTTTGTGTAACCCAATTAGTACTCTTCCTTGGATGTCTCCTTATTGACCATTGCAATATCTTACAAAAGATTTGATGGTCTGCTGTGTTGAAAGTCTCAGAGGAAACGCAGTGCTTGTAGTAGTTTGCCCATCCTATGATCTTAGGATTCAGAAACCGGATCAATGTATCCTGTTTACAGGTTTTATTGGATTCGATGGTTTCTCTAACCTTTTCGAGAAACGTCTTCACCTTTTCCTTTGATGGTTTGATGAGTAGTTTACCGTCGTACTTTCTTACATTAAA
Source organism: uncultured Bacteroidia bacterium (assembly GCA_903850335.1). Taxonomy (GTDB): domain Bacteria; phylum Bacteroidota; class Bacteroidia; order Bacteroidales; family Prolixibacteraceae; genus JAAFHB01. The sequence continues at coordinate 13,776 of CAINLJ010000277.1, forward strand.
ACCCAGGAAGTCAAAACCTTCATCAATGTGAGTTATCTTTGTTTTCTCTTCTGATAGGGTAAGTCCCCTTACTGATAGAAACTCTTTGACTAAAGGCATTACCTTGTATTCCAGTATTTCTTTGTTTCTGCCTGTGATAATAAAATCGTCAGCATAACGTACGAGGTTCACCAGTGGAGCATTAGCATTTTTGCTTTTGCTTCTGACGCGAAACTTTTCTGCAAGCATAGTTTGTAAACCGTCCAGTGTCATGTTTGCAAGAGTTGGTGATATGATACCTCCTTGTGGAGTACCTTCCTCTGTTGGAAACAGCTCTTTATTAAAAACAAATCCGCTTTTCAACCATTTTTTTAACATCACTTTGTCCATAGGGATATTGTTCAGTAACCAATCATGGCTTATGTGGTCGAAGCATCCTTTAATATCCGCTTCGAGTACCCATTTAGCAGAGGTGTTATGTGACAGTACATTGAAACTTTGTCCTATAGCATCAGCACAACTTCTTTCTTTTCGAAATCCGTATGAGTTGCTGTCGGCGGTGGTTTCAGACACTGGTTCAAGAGCCATTAGAAACAAAGCCTGCATAGCTCTGTCTTTCATGGTTGGTATTCCCAATGGACGTAGTTTTCCATTACTCTTTTTGATGTTTACCCTTTTCAAGGGCTGGGGTTGGTACCCTCTTCTTTTCAGCTTAGCAATTGCCATAAACTTAACGTTGGGAGTTGTCCAGATTTTCTTGTCAACTCCAGCCGTCTTACTTCCTTTGTTAGAAGATACCCGTTTTACTGCTAAAGCTTTAGCATAGAACGAGTGAGTTAGCACCCATTGCAAAGTTTTCACCTTACCATGTTTGCCTTCCTTTTGAGCCTTTACAATACGTCCCTGTAGCTTTCTAACCCAGTGTTGACACTTGTTCCAATCTATGTCTTCCCAAGTTTCCCACTTTTGGTCAGATGGTGCACACGATTTCTTAATTTCGTTCATTTGCTTTCCTCCTTTAAAAAAGTTCTAAAAGTTTCTTGTAAAGAGTTACCATACGCAGAAGTCTGCCCACTTTCGTGTGAGGTGATGTTTCAACCTCTATCCGCTTCATTACAAAACGGCATTCGCTTGTTCTGCCATCCTTTACCCGCACCCCTTTCGGTTTCCCTTACGGAAAACTTTCCTAACTGAATAGGAGAGATACGGGCTTACCACGTTTCGCACAAGTAACATGAGCAGGTTAGGTTCCGTCTATCCGCCGGCAGCGCTAGTATCCGTGTGGCTTTAGCCCGAACAAAGCCATCTGACTGCTTACCTTTTGGTTCGAGCCTGTCAGCACCTTTGGCTCGTTTTTACCTTAACGACGTTTATCAACGGTTCACATGTGTTAACCATACAACTCAGCCTCGCTACCCGACCAAATGGATGCTAATGGTCTTACCTCGGCCTCACGGTTTTGGCAATTCATTCGAAAGGTCACTTTGTCAGGACAGCTGCGAACAAAAAGATTACTCCTGATGCACGTGTCCATAGGCTACTATTAACGGAACAATAGGTCTAATCATTGTTAGACAATTACTTGTGCAACGACGTGTCGCACACGCACAAAGTTATTGATCGCCAGCCGGAAATGTAAAGGGCCGTCCGGCGAAACAAGATCTTCTTTTAGCGTTTCACCTCCCGGCACTTCGTGCTTGTTCAGTTTCTCAACCGGAATGAGCGGAGTCGAATTGCCGGTTGAGAAACTGACATTCGCCCATTGACACTATCCGCCTGGTTCAATTTTAAATGCCCGTAATTTAAGTATAACCGGCGAGCCAGATGCCAAAATAAACCCTCAGGGCAGAGGTAGATGATTATGAGTAAGAATAATGGTTCCGCAGTAACCCGTGATGAAGCGGTTGCATTGGTTGAGTTGGTTGAAGTAGAAGCAGTGGTTGCTGCTGTTGAAGTTCCTGAACCAGTCGTTTTAACGATTGTGAAGCCTGAGCCGGTACTAGCACCCCGGAAACTTTCACTGGATGAACGGATTCAGAAGGTCGAAGATTTGAGTCTGTTGATCGACCGTTACCGCATCTTAAACGAAAGCCGCAGGAAGTTGCAGACTTTCCAACTAGGCGCTGATGGGCTCAGCTCTTCCATTCAACTGCGTGATGCTGCAGGAAATGAGTTCAGAACCTCAAACTCCGCAGTCATCAACACCGTCATCGACGAGATGAAACGGACGCTTGACACTAAAGTCAAAGAAGTTGAAGATCTGATTGACCTTTGAAAATTGGGAGCGATGCTCCCTTTTTTTGTTCGATACAGATTATTTATATTCCACCTTTTGCCAAAATCACTTCACCTGTTAATTAAAGTGAAACATCCTCAAATAATCTGATATAAAATATACGTAATCAAATTATCATTTAATTGAATTACCTTTACGATATAGATCTCAAATTTGTCAGGCCAATTCGCCCAATTTGCTACTTTATGGCTGATTTTATTAGACCTATATCCATGTTACCTGCGAGGTTGAATTGAAGAAAAAGAACCAAGAATTAAATAGAGAATTAAACCAGCAAAAAGAAAAATGACTACTTCGATGAAGATTTTGTTTTGCCAACGCGCTTTTGCCCAAAGGGGCAATTGGGGAAGCCCACGCTCATTGCACACTTTTGCAAATCCCACAAGCCAGCCCACAAACCTAAATTTGTAAAAAAGTGCAATTTTTGCCAACACACGGAAGGCGTCATTACAACCTTTATACCCAATATTATGGAGGAATACCTTAATCAATTAATTAAATTTTCACAAACCTATCCGTTACCTATTTGGATAAGTTTAATTGCATTGAGCGCGACTATTTTATTTTTAATAGTTCGAATAATACGAAAACGAAATCTTTACAAATCTAAAAGTACAACGGACGATTTTGAGGTTACTACAATTGAGATTAAGAGTCAAGGAATTAGTGATGCACCAAATTCAAATTTTCAAGAAGAAAATAAAACCATTGAAAAAAATAGTACATCAACTACAGTATTGGAACAACCCCCGACTGAAGCCGAAAAAAATAAAAATAAGGAAACACAAAATGATTTAACACATCAAAATAAATATGACAACGATGTTACAACTGACACTGTCGTTAATGAACCTGAAAGCAAAAATGATACAGAAGATAGTGAAGTTGAAACGAAAATCATAAATGAAGATGATTTAAAAGAAATTAACAAAACCAGCATCAATAAGATATCAGATGCAAAAACAACAGGCAGAATAAATCCAACTTCATTAAAAAAAGATTCATCTACAAATAATAGTGTTCGCAAAACGAAACCTCAAGTTATTTCAAATGATACAGATGCAGAAGATAAACAGTTATCAGCAACCCTAAAAAAGCGCAGAACAACATGCAAAGATGTGCTAAAAAAGGATATAGAAGAATTGCTTCAAAAAATAAACAGAATTTTCAATGAACATAAATTGTTAGGCAACTTCGATTTTACTGAAGATGAGTATTCAGAGTTGCTTGAAAACGTTGGTCTGTTGAGTAATTCTCTTCTGTCTTATGGTAACGTATTTGAAACCAAACACCATAAATTGATATTTACCACTCTTGTTGAAATTGCAAAACGATGGAAAGATTCTGATAATGAAGACTACGCTGAAGAAAATAGTCGTTTTTGGGATTATATATCTAAACACTTAATAATTGAGGATAACATCAACCAAAAATTATATCATGCTTTTACAGACGTTATCTCACAGTTGGAAATACATCACTTACTTCCTATTGTTTCGACAGGCAAAAAATACTATTCAACCCTGATGATGCATTCATTTGCACCAAAAAACAGTATTTTTTCATTTTATGACCTGTGCTATAATATTTTCAAAAAAGATTTGGATTTTGGTTTTACTATTGATGACGAATGGCTTTGTGAGATAGTAGCAGTACAAATGAAAACTGTTTTAGGCGGTGGTTATAGTGAAGATAAGAATGTTTCAATCGGGTCAAGTGCATACTCAATCAAAATTGGATTAAGGTCATTTTCACTAAATGAAGATTTATCTGCTGATTTTGTAAAATTTATAAAAGATTCTTTCTATCAAATCAATAAGCTTTTCAATAGAGAACCTATTGATGAAAATACAAGATTAGAACGTTACATTGTAGAATGGTGGAAAAATAAAACTGAAACTGAAAAAGTATTTGATGATACGACGCGAAAAAGAAGAGTTTCCACTGTTTCAAAAGAAAATATTGTTGCGAAATACATTAGAGATGAAAATTCTGTTTTTCTCTACATCCCTTCAATCAGATTGGACGATGGTAATACCATTGTGTCGCTAAAGGTTTTTGTAAACGGAGAACAGATTCGTTCTGAAGAAATAAGAACAAAACGAGGCGAATTAGTTGTAGCAACAAAAGAAATTGAATTTGAATTGAATGATTTGTTGAGAGATTATGATACAATAAATCTAAGCGTTGAAATTAAAGAAAATCATACGGTAATTTTTGATTCGGAAAGAAATAAAGCGACATCATTAAATAGAGAGTTTATTTTATTTGAGGGAGAAAAAGAAGTTTTAAGTCAAATAAATAAACCGACAAATTATTTTGTTTATTCCAAAGACATTGATGCTCTGAAAAGAATACCAGACGAATTGACAACTTATGGAACCAATTTATATAATATATATCCTAAAGCTGGCGAAAGTTTATTGGGTGTAATAAAACAAGTATTTTTCGTAGATAAAACAAAAACTGCGAGCATTGGTAAGACTGCTTGTTTGATTGGAGGGGAACTTAATGTAGAATGGTTCTTTGATGATATTTCTTGTATTGTCTATTCCAGCGGTGTTAAACTATTGATTCCAGAAGATACCAATCTAAGAGCGTTAGAATTACGAATTGATAAAAAAGCTTACAAATTGCATGAGCTAGACTTTGAAAGAATTGAAAGCGGTTGCTATCAATTTGGTTTAAAAGCAATTGGCTTGATTCTCGAAAATAATCCAACTGAAATCAATTTATATTCTTACGAAAAAGAAACAACAATCCTAGGCGAAACAATTATTGTTTTGCCAAATCTAGAAATACAGTTTAACCACCCATTTTATTACGGTGATATAGAACGAAAGCTGACTGTATACAATGGTGATGAATCTATAGAATTAACGTGGAGTAATCAAGATAATGAAATAAGATGTCCTATCAATGATGGCATGCTATTGATAAAACTTGCATATCTAAGATGGAGAATAAACAACAATGAATGGCATAATGAATCTACTAAAGGAAAATTATGGTACAAAGATTTTGTGGTAAATGGGGATATATTAGATATTGATAATCCCAGAGATAATGATGAAATAACAGTAATTGGTAAGGCAAATGGAGAACCATTTGAAATTTTCAAAAATCAAAGTGGAAATTTTGAAATCGGGAGAGCAATTTACGCCAAAGAGAGCATATTAGATATTACTGTTTATATTGTTTTTGGGAAGGATTATTTTGAAATTTTTACTGTTTCCACAAAAGAACATTTTATTGCAAATCCATTGACATATAGCGATAGTAAAGTTTTTTGGAATGTGGAAGATACTTTTGTGGGAGAAAAAAGCAATGAATTCTTCCTTATTATTAAATCAGCGGATAATAATTTCCGGTCTAAAATCAATTACAAGAACAGTGAAATTAAAGATCTGCATGACGATATATGTAAAATTCAGGTAAAAATTAAGGACAAGAATATCTTTTCAAAAGCGGAAAACTATCAACTTATCTATGAAGGGGAATTGCTTATTGGTTCACCTGACAAACTTCGATTTAAGCACAAAAAGATTAAGTTGTTAAGTGCAAACTGTTTTGACAGCGAAAAATCTGAATGGATTCCTTTCATACCAAAATACTTTATCGAAAATTTGGAATTTATAAAGGATTCTGAGATTATATATTACACTGGTCGGTTGTGCGAAATTGGCCATAATGGTGAAACAAGAGTGTTAAACACCATGATAAATGAAAAGGGGACATATGATATTATTAATCCTGTAAGAATTGAATTAAGAGACAATAGCACACTTTGGTTGGCAGCTGGTTTGGAAGGAAGGGAGATTAATATTGGTAACTTATTCTGCGATAAATTACCCAAAGGAATATGCAATATACAAAAACAAGATAATTATTTTGATGAAATAATTCTTTACAAATTTAAGGAAGAAGAAGATGTTTAATCCAGCAAATGCAGCAGACGAAATCAAGAAACAATATATAGGTTATATTAATACTACTTTTCATTTTCGTAATCAAAATCTGCAAAATAAATTATTTGTAGAGTTAGATAAAACTGTTTCTAATGGTCCATATGTTGAGATTAAAGATTCATTCAAGTCTGGAAAGTCCATAGTAGAATTGATTGATAATGGAATATTATCTCCACTTTTCACAGATTTAGAAAGAAATAAAAAATACCCTCCAAAACTTCCTATTTCTCGACCTTTATATTTGCACCAAGAAAAGGCAGTTGAGAAAATTGTTTCAGGAAAAAATGTAGTAGTGTCAACTGGAACAGGTAGCGGTAAAACAAATTGCTTTTTAATACCAGTTATTAATGAATTGCTTCGAGAAAAGGAAAAAGGGGAACTGAATGATGGAGTCAGAGCAATTTTCATTTACCCCATGAATGCTTTGGCGAATGACCAAATTAAAGGACTGCGTGAAATTTTAATGGCTTATCCAGATATTAGGTTTGGGGTTTATAATGGAGGCACAGAAAATAGAGAAGCGGATGCGATAGCTCTTTATGAAGCAATGTATGCCAATGAGAAATACCCAGAATTAAGAAGAAGATTGCCAAACGAGGAAGTTTCTCGCGACAGGATGAAAGAACGCCCTCCTCATATATTATTCACAAACTATGCAATGTTGGAACACATGCTATTTCGTCCAGGCGATGATTCCATTTTTAGTAATTCCAATTTCAAGTTTGTTGTTTTGGATGAAGCACACGTCTATGCGGGTGCAACTGGTATAGAAACTGCCTTTTTAATGGGAAGGTTAAAAGGTAGGATAAATGGAGAAAAGAAACCGCAATTTATCTTAACGTCAGCAACTTTGGGAGATGGTAGCCTGACAAGTAATAAGCGAGTAGTGGAATTTGCGGTAAGATTAACTGGTTGCAATTTTAATGACGACGAGATAATAACAGCCTATCGTGATAATTCACAAAAGTCGTCTGATATTTACAAATACCCGATTCAACTATTTGCGGAATTGGCCAACGAGGAAAATTTTTTTGATGAAGTATTGAAGAAGTATAACCTTGATTTTACCTACTCACAAGAAAAAGAGTCAGAGCTACTATATGATATTATTTCTTCTTCACATTTGTATCACATAATGAGAAGTAAGAGTAATTTATTAAATCTCAATGAATTTGCCACACTTCTTGAAATAACAAGCCAGGAAGCGGTAAGATTTGTTTCTTTATGTGCAAAAGCAATAAAAAATGGAAAACCCTTGATTGACATTCGTTATCATTATTTTCTAAAAGCACTAGATGGCTGTTATTTAGCGCTTGATTACGAAGATAGTTTGTCGTTAATTAGAAAGGACTTTTTCCCTCTTGCTAATGAAAAGACAGCAAGGATGTTTGAGATAGCCGTTTGTGAAGATTGTGGTGAAATTGCTATTGTTGGAAAGGTCGTGAATGACAAATTAGTAAGAGCAAGTATTTGGGATGAACGGAGTTTTTATCAAGTACATAACATCGAAAATTTATATGAAGAAGAGGAAGATAACGGTAAAGACGATCTCAAAACAAAAACTAAAAAGAAAAAAGAAGACACTGTTTTTTATCTATGCAAGACCTGCGGTGCAATAGTGGCAGATGACGAGGCTCATAATAATTGGTGTATTTGTGGAAACACTCAGAAAATAAAGATTTCAAAATTATCAAAGAAAGATTGCCTAAATTGTGGAGGAACTCTGAGACATTTTAATTTGGGGTATGATGCAGCGACAGGGGTTGTGGCTACTTCTTTATATGAACAAATTCCGGAATACAAATTTGATATTGAAGAAAATATTGAAAAACAAACAACTAACAATCCATTTTTACAGAAAGCGGAAAAGAAAAAGAGTAAATCTAAAACAGGAAGTCAATTCTTGATTTTCTCTGACAGCCGTCAGGGGGCTGCGAAATTTGCTTGTTTTTTGGGCGATTCTTACAAGGAGTTCTTACGTCGGCGCGGAATTTGGAATGTTGTAACACAAGAAGAAAATAATTTCAAGAATGGCATTGGAATAAGTGATTTTGTAAGCCTACTTGACAATTATTATTCAGGATTAAATTTGTTTCGCAAAAGCAATTCTGACAATATAGAATCGTCAATGGTAGAAAATCGCCGTAATGCTTGGGTCGCTGTTCTTAATGAACTATACAATTGCAATCGAGACACTTCACTCGTTTCATTGGGTAAAATTTCTTTTGAGTACCTAGGAAATAGTGATTATATTATACAGGTGGTTGTAAATAATTATCAACTTTCAAAACAAGACGCTAAGAATTTTTTAAACTTCTTAGCGTTTGAGATTGTGCGTTCGGCTGCTATTGTTACGGATAAAATATCTGATATAAACCCCAGTGACAGAGATTATTTGTATTTTACACCAAATCAAAAAGTAATAACTAAACACAAAGATAATTTGGTATTCAATTCTCAAGGTTTTATGCCCACACCGCAAACATTAAAAAGTGGAGAAAAAAAATATTATCGTTCTAACAAACTGTTGCTCACTAAGAAAATACTTAACTTAAATGATGACAGTGCTGTGGAATTTTTGAGTAACTATTGGGATTATTTAGTTTCAGATAGTAACAATTACAAACTTCAAACAAATGATGGTAAAGGATATTTTGTTCCTGCAAATTATTTCAAAACCAATTTAGGCAAAAATGCAATACTTTGGAAATGTAAAAAGTGTGGGAAAGTAACGCAATTTAGTATTGGTAATAATTGTATTCAAATTGGTTGTGATGGGAAATTGGAAAGATTAAACTCCGAAGAATTTTGCAGTGACAATTATTATGCTATGCTTTATAAAAGTGAAAAAGTTTCGCCATTATTTGTTAAAGAGCATACTGCTCAACTTGCCAAAAAAGATGCGTTAGATTATCAACAACAATTTATCCGAAAAGAAATTAACGCACTTTCTTGTTCTACCACGTTTGAGATGGGTGTCGATGTCGGAGATTTGGAAACAGTATTTTTGCGCAATATTCCACCACTTGCATCAAATTATGCACAAAGAGTAGGTCGAGCGGGAAGAAGTATCAATGCAGCTGCCTTTGCCTTGACATTTGCGAGGTTAAGTTCTCACGATTTTACATTCTTCGATAGCCCAAAGGAAATGATAAACGGAATGATTTATCCGCCAAGCTTTAATTTGGATAATGAGAAAATTTTAAAACGCCATATTTATGCTGTGGCAATAAGTTTATTTTTGAAAATCAATCCTGATTTGTATTCTGGAAATAATGCAAAAGCATTTATCAACGAAAAGGGGTATCTGGGTTTTATAGATTGGCTTAAATCTGAACCAACTGAATTAACCGATTTATTAAAAAACTCAATAGCAAGTACAAATATACAATTGAAAGAGAAGTATATAGAGAGTTATGATTGGCTTGAAGATTTTTGTGGAGAGCAAGGAATATTTTATAAAATAACAAAAGAGTTTGAACAGAATGTTGAGTATTTGAAGAAAGAATACGAAAAAGCAATGAGAGCAAGAGATGAAAAGACTGCTTCAGTCTTTAATCGTAAATTAGAAAGATATAAAAAAAACGATTTGATTGACTTTCTTGTACGAGGAAACATTCTTCCAAAATATGGCTTCCCAATTGATTCAGTAGAATTAACTCAGAATATTGCTTCGCAAAGCTTTAAATCATTAAATCTTAGTCGTGATTTATCTGTTGCCATCGCTGAATATGCTCCATCTTCGGAAGTTGTTGCTGATGGAGGTTTATATACAAGCCGTTATATTAGGAAACCAATTGTGAATAAAAGCGAAATGAGCGACTTCGAAACAGCATATCTTTCAAAATGTCCTGATTGTGAGAACATGAATTATTCTAAAATGCCAATAGGTACAGATGGAATACCCTGTGCTATTTGTGGTAAAGAACTAAAGAATAGAGACTTCTACAAAAGTATTGAGCCAAGAGCAGGTTTTATTGCTGAAGAAGATATAAAAGATGTTCCGCTTAGTTCACAAGAACGAAAATATAAAACAGAAGCCATCTATATTGGTGACAAAACAGCATATCCAATTAGTAAATATGACTATGAATTTGAAAATATCAAATTAGAGGTTGAATCAACTGCGAACGATTCACTTGTAGTTAAATCAACTGAATTTTTCTATGTATGCCCAAAATGCGGATATTCCATTGCAAGCAACGAAGCAAGCAAGCTGTCTGAATATGAAGATTATAGAATTGGTGTTACACGAATAGAAAACAACAAAAACGGACATAAAAATCCATTTGGAAAAGGTAATTGCAGCAATACTTCACTAACAAGATATTGTTTGCACCACGAATTTAAAACAGATGTGGCAAAAATTTCTTTTGGTTGTGATACTTCTGACCAAGCTAAAATGCTATCGGTAATGTACGCACTGCTTAATTCTTTTGCCCATGAACTCAACATTGAAAGACGAGATATTAAAGCATGTCTAACATTCAAAATAAATAGCGGAAAGCTGGAACATAAGATTATTATATACGATGCTGTGCCGGGAGGAGCAGGACATTCAAGACGACTTGCAACAGAAGACGGAGAAGTTTTAAAAGCCATAATAAAAAGAGCAATAAATATATTGAATACTTGTGAATGTTCTCCTTCTTGCTATCGTTGCTTACGTAATTATGAAAACCAAAAAATCCACGAAATCCTTGATAGAGAAAAGGCACTGAACTTTTTGAAGCAATTGGACAAGACAGAAATTAAATGAAATTTGGATGAAAGACGACAATAACCGACACTGAATAGGCAAGATTGATAAATTGGGCTGCCCATAGCAGGTGGTTAGCGTTTGTGGCGGCGGACGATCCGATTCAATCTATGTGAATCTTTCAAACCTCCTGTCGAGTTGACAACTTATAATATCGGAAACGCCACCAATTCCAATCACCGGTACGTTATGAGTAACTTTAAAAACTGACAAAATGGTTGAAGCGCACTTATGGATACGCCAGTGAGGCTTATCTTTTATCAATTTTTTTTCAGCAACTCTTGGTTCGTTAGTTGTACTGAGATAATATTCCAATAAAGTATGACACATTTTGGCATACCCCCTTATTAGTTTTGACCACAATTAACATTAACTAGAGTAAATGGGTATAAAATTTATCGGTCATGCAGGTATGTATTCATCGTGGAAGTAAGGAGATTGGCGGGAGTTGTGTGGAAGTTGTTTCTGATTGCGGGAAAAGAATAGTCCTGGATCTTGGATTACCCCTTGATGCCGAAAGTAATGATAAAAAGTATTTACCGAACATTCCGGGGTTGGATGGCAGCGATGATTCGTTGCTGGCTGTGCTGATCTCTCACCCTCATCTGGATCATTTTGGTTTACTTGGGCATATCTCGGGTAATATTCCTGTAATCATGGGTAAGGACGCCCGAAACATTTTAATCAAAGCTGCGCCTTTTCAAAGAGGAGACTGGAGTGTTCCTGCCCTGGGATTGAATTTCAAATCCGAAACTCCGTTTGAACTTGGGCCTTTCAAGATTACCCCTTATCTTATAGACCATTCCGGATATGATGCTTATTCTATTCTGATTGAGGCTGATGGCAAACGTTTGTTTTACAGCGGTGATTTCAGGATGCATGGCAGAAAGGCAAAACTGACCGAAAAACTTATGACTCATCCTCCTGAAAAGATTGATGTATTATTGTTGGAGGGCTCAACTCTTGGAAGACTTGAGAATCATGAGACATTCCCTACTGAGACTGAAATCGAGGAGCGATTGGCGACCGTTTTTGCCGAGACAACAGGTCTTACCCTGGTGCACACTTCCGCCCAAAATATTGACCGGGTTGTTTCTATTTTCAGAGCTTGCAAAAGAACCGGCAAAACCCTTGTTATTGATCTTTATACAGCTGTTGTCCTTGAAGCCACCGGGAATAAGAATATACCTCAGTCAGACTGGCCTGAAATTGCACTTTATGTTCCTGAAAAGCAGCGAATACAGATCAAACAGAATCAGTGGTTTAACCTGTTAAAAAGGCACCTAAAGAACCGGATTTTTATTTCCAACCTTCAATCTATATCAAATAGCAGCGTTTTGTTATTTCGCCCGTTGCATATACATGATCTTGAAAATGCAGATTTACTCAAGAATGCTTTGTATATCTACTCGCAATGGGAAGGATATTGGGACAAAGAAGAAAATGAATATTTCCGGGATTGGATTGACAAGCATAAAATACCCAAAATTAGCATCCACACATCGGGTCATGCAAGCCCCACCGATTTAAAACGATTTGCAGAAGCCCTTGCACCTCTCCGGATAGTTCCAATTCATACTTTTATGCCGGAAAAATATCAGGAATTATTTAATAATGTTGAATTAAACGCCGATGGCGTATATTGGGAGGTTTAACTATGTATTATGATCGTACTTTAACAACTGATTTCTCATAACATATCAAACCTAACGGAAGCCTTTGCTGGCGTTATGAATTTGTTCGGAAATTTCACAATCTAAGACGGACCTGATAAATGGGTAAAAATAAATGACTAATATCTAATATATTATGGGAACTTTACTGCGAGCAGTCTGCAATAAATGCGGGTATTCCAATACTGTTAATTTCGGTGCCGGGATGTTGAACTTTACTGAGGTTTGTAATGTACCTGTAATTAATAAAAAAAGCGGTAAATTAGAAATCAAAAATATCCTGGATAAAGATATTTCAAAGAAGAATTACTCATTTTATAATGAGCCTGAAATGTATCAAGGAGAAGATTCTGGCAAGCGACACCAATGGGGAGATATTTTTTAAAGTGAAGAGAGAAATTTATGCCCAAGCTGCTTAAGGTTTACAATGAACTTTGAACCAGAAGGTTTCTACGACTAGAAATATATTTGGGGTAATCTTGATTAAGCTTTGGCGAATAAAAAAAGAACTTTATTTTATTCTTATGAACGAACCAATTGATGTGCATAAGGTCTTTGCAGAATATTTCAAGGGCAACGAAACTCTTGCATATGGTCTTTCGGCCAAACTGAGTGAAGGGAACATGTGCCTGGATATTGGCGAATACAAAACCGAACTGCCTCATCGTCTCAAGGAACAAAAATCCAAAGAGTCATTCAACGAAAAAGATTCAGTTTTTTGGGCACCAACGCAAGATTTTGAAAAACAATGTGAAGAAGGAATATACGTAACTCATTCTGCTTCAGAATTAAAGCCATTTGTAATTCAAAATGGTCAGGCTTACCTTCACCGGTATTTTCAATACGAAACCCAAATCATTGAAAATATAAGGAGACTTGGTGACAATTTCCGGATCATTACGGGCGGACCTGGAACCGGCAAAACTTTTGGTGTATCAACTAATCTCGTTCAGCTATTTTCTGAAAATCTGAACCTGAAAGTGGCTTTGGCCGCGCCAACTGGAAAAGCGGCTGCACGGATGAATGAGTCTATCACAAGGTTTGCAGAAGATCCTCAAAACAGCATTGATGAAGCTGTTCATAACAGGCTGACCGGACTAAAAGCTCAGACCATTCATCGTTTGCTTGGATATATATCAGATAGTGTGTTTTTTAGGCACAACGAAAAGAACCGGTTCCCATATGATGTAATTATCATAGATGAGTGTTCGATGGTAGACGGTGCCATGATGGCTAAGTTGCTTAACGCCATCGATAAACATACAATACTTTACCTTCTTGGCGACAAAGACCAGCTTGCCTCTGTCGAAGCAGGTTCTGTGTTTGGAGACCTCTGCCGCGTCAAAGAGTCTGAACTGTTAAAGGGTAAAGTCGAAGTAAAGACAAAAAGCTGGCGGTTTGAAGACGACAAGGGAATAGGCAAATTCAGTCACGAAGTAATCAGCGGAAACATCGTTCATAAGGAGAGTTATGCCGGTGATGACCAACTCACTATTGATACTACATTCTCCAGGGAATTATTCGAACAATACGCCTTATTATACATGGATTATATCCTGGAGGATGACATCAAACTGGCGCTACAGAAGCTTAACCGGGTTCGTTTTCTTTGTGTGACACGAGAAAACGATCTGAGTGTGTCCCAGGTCAACCAGCAGATTCAATATTTGTTGTCCACTAGAATTGAGGGATTTAATCCCAAATCGGAAGGGTTTTATCACAACCAGCCAATAATCATTACCCAAAACGATTACCAGCTGGGGATCTTTAATGGTGATGTGGGAATTATCAGAAAGGAGAAAACAAATAATGGGGAAGTTTTATTTGCCTTTTTTGAAACTTCAGACGGTGAAACTAAAAAGATCCAGGCTGGCTACCTGAACAACTACGAATCGGTTTTTGCCATGACCATTCATAAAAGCCAGGGATCAGAATTTGACAATGTTGTTGTACTGTTACCTGAAAAGCAAGGAGGGAAACTTCTTACACGTGAATTGCTTTATACCGGTGTTACCCGTGCAAGGAAAAAGGTTCTGCTTCAAACCTCATTACAGGTACTTGAAAAATGTGTTGAAAGATCCGTTTCCCGCGCATCAGGGTTGGAGAAACGGTTAACAACGCCAAATAATTGAAGCATCATGTATAACCTCTACACCTCCAATCGGTTGGAAAGTCTGTGTCAGACACTGGCTGAAAACATCCTAAGTCCTGAACATGGTGTTTTTGGGAAAGATGTCATAATTACACAGGGCGCCGGCATGAATGCCTGGCTGAAAACCGAACTGGCCCAAAGCAATGGTGTTTTTGCCAATTTTGAGTTTGAAAACCAGGATGGATTTTTCTCAGAGATATACCAACTGTTATTTAAGCAAAGGCTTCAAATTGATCTTGATACGATAAAGTATAAGATCTATGGTTTTCTTGGAACCACTGCATTTACGGATACTTTCAGCGAGGTTGCCCGTTATTATGAGAATAACGAATTGCGACGATTTCAACTGTCTGCCAAAATTGCCGATTTGTTTGACCAGTATCAGTTGTATCGTCCGGAAATAGTTGAGAAATGGCAAAGGGGAGAAATTTCAACAGAGAACTCAGCAGAGAAGTGGCAGCAGTGGTTGTGGAGCAACCTGATTATAGATTCCAGGTCTAAAATAAGAGGAAAAATATTGGATCAGTTAGAAAGTCAAAAGGATCTGATTAAGAAGAGTTATCCTGAAATCTCATTGTTTGGCATTTCGGTTTATACCCGGTTTCATCTCGATTTCTTCAAAGAACTGGCCAAATATGCCCGTGTTAATTTTTACCTGTGCTTGCCTACTGATCAACCTCACTTTAAAAACGAACTGTTGATTAGTTTTGGAGCTAAAGCCGGCGAATTAGCCGGGATGTTTGATGTTAAAGATTTTGCAACTGTAGAAAGTGAAGCCGATTCTTTACTTTCCCGTATTCAACATCAAATTATTCATAACGACACAGCTCTGGAATGGAAGGAAGATGATTCGTTGCAGATCAACTCCTGTTATACTCCTGTGAGAGAGGTCGAATGTCTTTACAATTACCTGCTCGATTTATTTGAGAAAGACAAGTGTTTAAAGCCCGGAGATGTCCTTGTTATGACCACCGACATTAATAAATATGCCCCGTATGTTAAGGCTGTATTTCGGAATGCCCTGGTGAATATTCCATTCCAGATTTCGGGTGCTGCCAATAATAGTGATGATACACTAACTGCTGCGTTGGAACAAATCCTGAACTTTAAAGAGGAAGATCTGACCTCTGAAAAAGTTATCAGTTTACTCGAACAGAAGCGCATAAAAAAACGGTTCCAGATTGAGGACACCGATTACATACGTGCAGTTGTTAATAAAGCAAATATCCGGTTCGGCAGCGAAAATCGGATTGAGGATGATACCCGCTATGTAAGCTGGAAATATGGGCTTGAAAAGATCCTCCTGGGATATGCTATGCTCACCGATGAAGAATATCCGGTTGGAAACGATCTTACCCTTTATCCGTTCAAAGATACGGAAGCTTCCGGAAGTTACGATTTGTTTCGGCTTAAAGCCTTCTTTTCGGCGTTGGAATCACTTGTAAAAACACAAAAGGAAGCCAGGAGTCTGTTTGACTGGAAGCTGTTTTTGTTTGATGAGGTCCTGAACAAAATGGTTTATTCTGATGATTCAGAGAAGGACGACCGGGCGGAATTATCTTCCATTTACAGAGCTTTATCATTTATTGACAATCTTAGAACCGATGAAAAGGTTCCTTTTGCACTCTTTCTGGAGGAATTGAAATCCAGACTTTTCACTGAATCACGTGATTCAAAACTCAATACAGGAAGGGTTACAATATCTTCGCCAATTCCGGTAAGAGGAATACCCTATAAAGTGATCTGTTTCCTGGGTCTGAACAATGACATTTTTCCCCGGAAAGACCAGTTCATGGGTTTTGATCTGCTTGGTGAAGAATACCGCGAAGGAGACCGTAACAAAAAAGAGACCGATAAATTCCTCTTCCTGGATACGCTTCTGGCAGCGAGGAAGAGACTCTATCTTAGTTACATCGGACAAAGCGTAAAGGACAATACAGAGATTCCGCCCTCCATTGTGGTGGATACACTCATGGACTATTTGGGTTCAGACAGGATCGCTGTAAAACATCCCTTGCATGGGTTTAGCTCGCGGTACCAAAAGGATGACAAACGATTGTTTACCTATTTATACTCAAAGCAAGCACAAGAATTTAAGCCCATAGAACGGGTACAAAAAGAACTCACTGAAGTTTCCGTTTATTCGTTTGTGAAGTTTTTTGAGCATCCCATTGAATGGTATTTCAAAACAGTTCTGGGGATTAAATTTGAGGATAATTCAGACACCTTACCTGAAACGGAATTATTTGGACTCGATGCCCTTCAGAAATGGCAGATTAAGAATGATCTGCTAAGGTTGAAGGATTCCGAGGTTGAATCGTATATTTCCAAATCGATAAAAGAGGGGCAGTTACCCTTAAAGAACCTGGGCAAGTTTGCAGTTGAAGAGATAGGTGCTTCAATAGCGGGCCTTAAATCACAATACAACGCTTTAATCCAGAATAAAGAAATGCAGAATATTGCCATCGACTTAACGATTGACGATATTCGGTTAACCGGTACCATTGATGGTGATTATGGATATGAATTTGTTGCATTTGCCTTTTCTGACAATTTAAAATATCGCGTTAGAGCATATCTGAACACCCTCTTACTCTGTGCTGCAGATAAGATTAAGTCTGGCGTATTTCTGGATAAAAATGGAGGTGTCTCAAATCTACCTCTTTTTTCGCCGCCTGATGCACTATTGAAACTTACGGAGCTTTTGAGTTTCTTCAGGAAAGGTAACCTAATGCCTTTAAAATTCACCCTTGATGCAAGTGACCAGGTCCAACAAAAGGCAAAAACTGGCAATATCTTCAAAAAGGAAGCTGAAGGGAGTGAATACAGTCAAATACCCCCTAATCAGTATGTGGCTATTCTTCTGGAGGAGGGTTATCTAAAAGAATTTGATGTTAAACGGTTTGATGAGAGCATTTATGATGATCCTCAATATGATGAGATTAAAGAAATTGCCAGACTGTTAAATCTTAATACAACCGGATTATGACAGAGCCACAAGACTTTAATGTGAAATCGGTAGAGCTGCAAAGCTCGAAGCTGATCGAGGCAAGTGCAGGTACCGGGAAAACCTACTCAGTTGCGATATTGGTTTTACGGCTGATCCTTGAAAAGCAAATCCCGATTGAGAAAATCCTCATGGTTACTTTTACCAAAGCTGCAGTGGCCGAGCTTGAATCAAGGATCCGCAGGTTTGTGCGTCTGGCATACCGGTTTGCATCGGGAAAAGAAATTCACGATCAAACGATAAAGGAGGTTGTAGGTGTTCCTGATGAAGATAAAATATCAGTACTCCGAAATGCCGTTCAAAGCCTGGATAGTCTTTCAGTGATGACAATTCACAGTTTTTGTCAAAAAACGATTGATGAATTCACGTTCGAAACCGACCAATCGTTTGATTACGAAATTGTGCAGGATGATTCATTTCTGAGAGAGGAATCGGTTCTTGATTTCAGAAGAGAAGTGGTGAACACGATCGCGGATTATGAATGGTTTAAGAAGGTCAATTCGTATCTGAAATTTGATAAAATATCAGATATTCTAAAGAAATACCTCGAAGGGAAGACTTTCCTGGATATTGATCTGACTCAGAACCAAAATCTCAGTGAAACAACTTCTCAATCCATTGAAGCATACAGGATCTTAAAGGAACAAGTGATACTGAATTTTAAAAGGATTCAGACGACTCGTGTTCATGGCAGTTCAAAAGTGGCAAAAAGCAGAGAAAACCCTGAACAATTCCTTCCGGTCTTTATCCAGAGTTGCTGTGTTGAAAAAAAATACACTACTGAATTTGCTTTCCTTTATGAACCCTACGGGAGAAACTATGCCGAGCTCTATTTAACGGCTGAGTATACTTTCTACACCACCTTTATAAGCTCATCAAGGGAGAAGATCGATCAGATCAAGCAGTCAAAAGGTTTTATATCATACGACGATCAGATCAAAACCATCCATAAAGCCCTGGCAAACGAATCGTTTAAAGAAAAACTGTCCGGAAAATACCAGGCTGTGTTCATTGATGAATTTCAGGATACGGACAAGCATCAGTATGAAATTTTCAACTCCGTTTTCTCAGGGAATTCAACCGTATTTTACATTGGCGACCCCAAACAGTCGATTTACGGATGGCGCAGTGCAGATCTGGATACCTATAAACTGGCAAAACGGAATGTTGCGGGATCTGTATTTTCTATGAATAAGAACTACCGGTCGACAAAAGAGATGATCGAAGCATTAAATCTGTTATTACACCCAGGTGACAATTATAATCTGTTTGAGGATGATGAAATTCGGTATATCAATGTCGGCCAGGGAGCCGTTGATCTGGGGGAAATGTCAGATCAGGGTCATGAAGTTGCACCAATCACAATTTGGGAGTTCGAAGAAGAGGATGAAACAAATTGTAGCACAGTTGCCCGGGAAATATACAGGCTTCTTACCGATGATGTAAAGATCAAAGAGCGTAGAATTACTCCAAGTGATATTGGTGTTCTGGTTAGAGGAAACAAAGAGGGAGATGCCATTAAGAAAGCGTTGGCACGATTTAATATTCCTTCAGTCAAGAGAGATGACGCAAAGGTATTGAATTCTGAGGAATGCGGGATGATTAAATATTTACTAATTGCGGTTATCTCACCCAACAGGGGTGCCATAAACCGTGTATTGATCAATATTTATCAAGGGTTTACAACTCAGGATTTAAATACACTTGACGACCAGAGACAGATTGAGATCTTCATTGAACTCCGGAAGATCCTCACAGATGAGGGTGTTTACAATATGATTTCATCATTCCTGGATATTTATGGGATTCGCATTAATTGCATGAAGGATGTTTTAGGTCAGCGCGTTCTGACCAATATCAACCAGTTGGCAGAGATATTGCATAAAATTGAAAAGCAATTTAAATATACGCCTGACGAATTGCTGGTCTGGATGGAACGCAGTTCAGGTGAAGACGATGAAGAGTTTGAACAGCGCGTTGAAAGTGATGAGGAGGCGGTACAGATTTCCACCATCCATAAGGCAAAAGGATTGGAATACAACATTGTCTTTGCCCCGAGCCTATCGATGACCCCCATAAAGCATTTTTTGAAACGGGGAAATCTGAATGAGTTTAAAAAAGATGACAAGTACTGGTTTACACTAAATTACCCTGATTTAGGTGCTGATGACCAAAGGATCTTTGATCTCCAGAAAGAGCAGGAAAACAGGAGGTTAATTTACGTGACTTTAACCAGGGCCGTTTATAAAAGCTATATTTCACTCGTTCCAAAGTCCTACAAAGGCCATGCTGTACCATCTTCCCTGTCGGCAATTCTTGACCACTATCAGGAAAGTTCTGCTCTAATTGAGGTTAAGAAAATAACCAATAATGATCTTAAAATAGTAAAGGGACAATACCAGCCTCAAACTGTAAATCCCATTTTTTCGCCGAAAGAAGAACCCAAGCTGGAGATTATTAACACATTTGGTATTCACAGCTTCAGCGGATTGAGTAAAACACACCATTCTGTACCATTTGAAAAGGGTGTGTCCGGAGAAACAGAGGCGTATGACCAGTTTATCTTCCAGGACCTGGCTCGCGGAGCGGATGCCGGAACTGCCCTTCACAGTATTTTCGAACATCTTAATTTCGCTGCCCCTGACAGCTGGGATCAAACACTGAAAGAGGCTTCAAAATACTATTCCAATATTATCAAAGAAGAGAGCCTCGATCTTTTTAAGCAATTGGTCACCCAAGTGATGAATGCTGAATTAGACTGTAACGGAGAAAAGTTTTCACTGAGCAGGATTTCGAACGACCAAAAGCTATCTGAGCTGGAGTTTTGTTTTTCAATGAATAAAGCCAATAAAATTGCTATAAACGAACTGCTTGGAGTTGAGGCTGATCTTGAAGGAGATGCTGATATCGAGGGGCTAATGGCCGGCTTTATAGATCTCTTTTTTGAGTACAATGGCAAATACTATATCCTTGACTGGAAATCAAATTACCTTGGAAACAAACCTGAAGATTACGGCCAGGGTGGCTTAATCGAAGCCATGAAGGGGAATAATTACAACCTTCAGTATTTCATTTATACGGTTGCAATGAAACGGTATCTTGAGATAAAGATGCCAGGATTTAATTACGACGAACATTTTGGAGGTGTGATCTATATTTTCTTACGGGGTGTCAGGGATAAGGATAACAGGACAGGTATTTATTATACGAGGCCTACTAGTGAGAATATCAACAGACTTGAAGAGGTTTTTTATCGTCCGGTTAAATCCTAACTGGAAAGGTTTACTCAAATTAATAGTTCCAATTTATCACGGTATCCCTCATTCTACTACATTTTTTAAGAAATATTACCCTCAATTTGATACATGATGAAACTTATAACTCCGATCTCATTACATGCTATGGGAAAAATAACCCTGACCTTTCTACAAATAATCAGGAAAACAACCCTGACTTTTATACATTTATTACTATTTTTATCCCTGACTTTTATACATCACTAATATGTTTTACAGGGAAATCATAGATAAACTAAAAGATTGGGCGGGAAGGGATAATCGCAAACCGCTGGTATTAAGGGGATCCAGGCAGGTTGGAAAAACAACCGCCGTCGAGATGTTTGCCAAAGAGTTCGATCAGCACATTTCACTTAATCTTGAAAAGGAAGAAGAGCGGAAGATATTTGAAACCTCCTATCCGTTTCAGGATCTGTTGATGGCCTTATTCTTTTATGCAGGAAAGGAACGCCATTTGGGCAGGACTTTAATCTTTATCGACGAAATTCAGAACGCTCCCAAGGCAATCGCATTGTTGCGCTATTTTAAGGAAGAGGCCGGTGATTTGTTTGTGATTGCAGCAGGATCACTACTGGAAACGATTATGGACCGCAAAATTTCTTACCCGGTAGGAAGGGTGGAATACATGGTGATGCACCCTGTGTCGTTCCGCGAATTTCTGGCTGCTACCGGCGAAACCCAAAGCCTCGATCTGCTGAAAAGTGATGAAGTTCCTGCCTTTGCCCATCCCCATTTAATGCGGCAATTCAAAAAATACCTGACCATTGGCGGAATGCCACAGGTAGTGGAACAATATATTCGCAACAACGACCTCACCGCTTTGCAGCCTATTTATGCAAGCCTCCTGATATCGTATATTGAAGATGTGGAGAAATATGCACCTTCTTCATCGCAGGTGCAGTATATCAGGCATATACTTAACACTGCTTTTGAAGTGGCGGGAAGCCGTATTACCATCGAAAATTTTGGCGGTTCAAGTTACAAGTTTCGCGAAATGAAAGAGGCATTTACCACACTCGAAAAAACATTGCTGTTCCAGTTGGTTTATCCAACTACTGACATAACCATCCCGGCATTGCCCAAATTGACATTAAAACCCAGGTTGCATGCCCTTGACACCGGGATGATAAATTACTCAACGAATATGGTTAAAGATATACTATCCATGGAGGATATCGCCGATGTGTACAGAGGACGGATAGCCGAACACATTACCGGACAGGAACTGATGGCAATGTCAAATAGCATCATGAACAAGCTCCGGTTCTGGGTGAGGGAGAAAAAACAATCCAGCGCTGAAGTAGATTATCTTTACCAATACAATAGTAAATTAATCCCAATCGAAGTAAAATCGGGTGCAATTGGCAAGCTGCGTTCGCTGCACCAGTTTATGGATCATGCCCCTCATAAGCTGGCGGTGCGGGTCTGGCAAGGTCCTTATTCGGTCGAAAAGGCTAAAACCATTGCAGGAACCGAATTCACACTGCTTAACCTGCCTTTCTACCTTGTTCACCGGATTGAACGGGAATTGGATAAAATAAATGCATGAAATAGCCATGGCGGAGAAATCACAAA
>CAINLJ010000278.1 GCA_903850335.1 uncultured Bacteroidia bacterium
AACGCATATTCATCATTCCTACAAATCTTGCGGTACTCTGTACCTTATTATTATTTAATCATGTTCCAAAGTTATCTGTTTTGATGTTGGAGTTTAACAACTCCCGAGTACTCTGCGGTTAAATTTTTTACTTTTGATACAGCCTCGGTTATATTTGTAGAAAACGCATTAAAAAATATTCAAATTAGGTACAGCGTACGGTAATACCTTTAACTATTGCTAATACATATACTCAGTGTTATTTTCATTTGGTATTTGCTGTAAAAAATCGGGATTCCTTAATCAAAAATGAAGTCGAATTTAAAGATGAATGTGTCTTTATTTTCTTTGATGATGTGTTTAAATGGGAATAAAATGATATTCCGGTACGCTGTACCTTGTATGTTGTATCGCCTCGAATATCCTACAAATATCATCATTGCTCTGCACCTCGATCTCTTTGATAACAAAATTTCTACAAATCCTCGTTTAGTAGATAAATTTTCAATTTTACACCTATCCCCACAACTTTTTCATGAGATCCCTACTCATCCCCGGAGTGTATTTTAATCCTAATGCGGGTTTCCAGGATGAAACATTCGGGAATATCACTGATCAATTATTTAGTTCAGCAGAGAGTGTCAACTTATACTTAGAATGCAATTAGCAACAGTTTGCATTCACCAGATTGAGAGGCCAATTTTAATTCTTATATTTGCTTCAACTAAGATGACCTATCGAATCCATATATGATTGATTTAGAGGAATTAAACTACTGGTATAAATTCATTGACGGAGATCTTGATGCACTTTCGATACTTTTCCTTCATTATGCGAAGAGTTTGCTTACCTACGGTATGAAAGTTTATCAGGATGAAGAACTCGTAAAAGACTCTATCCAGGAGATATTTATTCAATTAATTCAAAAACGTCACCTTCTAAAACGCACGGAGAGAATTAAAGGTCTCCTTTATAAACTTCTACGGAACAAAATAATTGACGAAATTAAATTAATCAACCGCAGTAAAAAGGTTGATCACCTTGTCTTCAATTCTTCAATCCCTTTTGAAACAGATGCAGAAAATCAATATATCGGACTTGAAGACGAAAAGATTCAAAATCAACGTGTTACTTCGGCCTTAAACCTCTTGTCGTCCCACCAGAGAGAGGCGATGTTCTTAAAGTATTCTGATGGATTAAGTTATGAGTTGATAGCCCAGGTAATGGGAATAAGTGTTGCTTCTTCCAGAACACTTATTTATCGGTCTATAAAGCAATTGAAGACAGAACTATCAGAAGATCAGGTTTATTAGATAAAGAGTGCTATGGATCCTGATCAAAATCCAATTTGTCTTTGTATTGAAGGGTCAATTTTTTTCATTTTTATTAGTAAAAAGAAAAAAAATCGAATTTTCATGTCTATAAAATAAATCATTTACAGTATTAAGAGTAATGAAGAAAATAAATAACATAGAATTTGAGTCTCTCATGAAAGACGACGAATTCATTCGTCTTGTTCAGGAGAATCCGTCACAAGCCAACAAGGTCATTGCAGATTTAATCCGTGAGAACCCTGATGAAGAAGAATCGATTCGGTTAGCTGAGGAGGTATTGACTTATTACAAGTCTGAAAACACTGGCTTTGATAGTGAGACAGGTGAATTAATGTGGAAGAATATCCTTATAAAATCCAAAACAGCAAAACCTTTGCCTGCAAGAAGACTGACCCTATATTGGCAGATTGCAGCTTCAATGACTCTGTTACTTGCTCTAACCTATTTTCTTTATCAAAAAACCGAAAACAGCTCAATCCGGAAATTTGCAGAAAAAAAGGTCGAAAAGAGTAACGAGGCGTTGATCATTAAATCTGATGGTTCTGAATACCTGCTAAGCAATAATAATTCTCACATCAAATATGACAAGGAAGGCAAGGAGATTGTTATTGAGGAGAAAAATGAGCAGAACGAAAAGCTGACCAATCAGGCAAATGAAACAAAAACTTTATTCAATCAGATAATTGTACCTTTTGGCAGAAGACACAGTGTAACACTAGGTGACGGAACGGTTGTCATGTTAAATTCAGGTAGCAGCTTAGTTTTTTCTCCTAAGTTCCCGGATAAAAAACGTGAAGTTTATCTGAAAGGTGAAGGGTACTTTGAAGTGGCAAAGGATATTAACAGGCCTTTCATCGTTTACACTGAGTTGATGAATGTAAAGGTTTTGGGAACTCATTTCAATGTATCTGCGTATGAAAATGAAAAATCTGTTTCGGCCGTTCTTGTCGAAGGCAGCATTCAGGTATACAATAATAACCTTTTCAATAATAATCTGTGTACAATTAAGCCCGGGGAGGGTTGTTTCTTAACTGAAAATTCATCCGAATACAAGATTCAGAATGTTGATGTAAGTGAATATGTGAGCTGGAAAGATGGTTTCTTCCAAATCCGGGATAAACCTTTAAGAGATATCACAAAGAAAGTTGAGAAATACTACAACAAATCAATTTCTATTGAAGATAATGAATTGGCGCACAGAATAATATCCGGAAAACTTGTCCTTGACCCAACTTTTGAGAAAACCCTTGATTTCCTCGCAAAAACAACTAAGTCCTCCTACAGATTGATGGAGAATGGAGTTTATGTTTTTGGCAAAAAGAAATGAAATTTAATAACCAATAAAAACAAATGCTTATGGGCTAAAAACAAAACCTATGAAAAATGCCGGTAAATGCTGTAACATTCACCGGCAAGAAGTTCAAAATGATCAAAAGTGTAAATAGTTTTAATCAGTACAAAAGTATGAAAAATAAACTTAGTTTGTTACGTGGCTTGCTATGCCGCTACAGAAATTTATTATTTGCTATGAAGCTAACTATTCTGGCCTTCTTTCTGGGGTTGATGGGGTTAAGTGCTTCAACCTACTCTCAGAAAACTAAACTTTCGCTTGATTTAACAAATGTATCTGTTACAGAGGTTCTGAAGGCAATAGAGTCTCAAAGCGAATTTGTATTTATATATGAAAATGATGCTTTGAAACTTGATAAACGGGTTTCAATTTCGGTGACCGATAATAGTGTGGATAAGATTCTAACCGAGGTTCTCAAAGATACAGGTACAAATTTTGAAATCGTTGAAAAACAAATTGTTTTAACCAAGAATACGACTGCCGCAGAATTGCCAATCTTAAAATCCAAATTTGAGACTGAGGCTCAGCAACCACAAAAAAAGGAAATCTCCGGCTCGGTAAAAGATAACAAGGGGCTCCCCCTGCCCGGAGTAAGCGTAGTAATCAAAGGAACCACCAGCGGGACAATAACCAATGTAGACGGCAAATTTACTATTTTAGTTCCATCCGACGCCAGGACAATTGCCTTTTCGTTTATAGGGATGAAATCTCAGGAAATATTAATAGGCAGTAAATCAGTCTTTAGCGTAGAGATGCAGGAAGAAACCTTTGGTCTGGACGAGATTGTTGCGGTTGGTTATGGCACAATGAAAAAAAGTGACCTCACCGGATCGGTAAGTTCTGTTAAAGGTGATGACCTTATCCGTTTACCTTCACAAAGGGTCGATCAGGCACTTCAAGGACGTGCCGCCGGAGTATCAGTTCAGAATACAGATGGTGAGCCGGGAGGAAATGTTACTATCCGCATACGTGGAGGTAACTCAGTGACGGGAGGAAACAATGCCCTTGTCGTAATTGACGGGATGCAAGGCGGCAATATAAGTACTCTTAATCCTAATGATATTGAGTCGGTTGAAGTATTAAAAGACGCTTCTGCAACAGCTATTTATGGTGCACGCGGAGCAAATGGGGTCATATTGATTACAACAAAGAAAGGGAATGTAGGTAAACCCGTAGTCACTTATGGGTATAGTTATGGGTCCCAGACTCTCGGAAATAAACTTGATTTAATGAATGGTGCCGATTATGCCCGCAGATCGAACGATTGGGCCGCAACTCAGAATGGTACAGTAAACAGTCCAATAAACCCTGTCCTTCCATTCACTGCCGATCAGATTGCAAATCTGGCAACAAGTGGTGGTACAGACTGGCAGAATGAAATTTACCGGAAGGGTATTATTCAGAACCACCAGGTAACCATTGGTGGTGGCAATGACAACGTCCGGTATTTTATTTCGGGTGGATATATGGATCAAAAAGGTATTGTTATAAATACTGCCTATAAAAGATATACCCTGAGAAGCAATGTTGATTTAAAGTTAACTAATTGGCTGACTGCCGGTGTGAACCTAAATGTTATGAAAGATAAGGGAAATGTACCTCCAACAGGTGAAGGTACCTATTTTGGTGATATTTTAGGACAGGTTATTAACACTGTAGCGCGTTTTGACCCGGCCACTCCCGTCTATGATGCTTTGGGTAATTATAACTTTAAAGCGAACAGAGGAGGCCCAAATAATACTAAGGTCTATGCCGATCCGGATGTCTGGAATCCTGTAGCAACGGCTCTCGAAGCCAAGGCTGAAAAAAATAATGTCAACAAAGAGGTTAACACTTATCTTGAATTCAAATTACTCGAAGGCCTTACTTTGAAGATCACGGGCTCGGCAAGTATCTATAGCATGGATAATACGAGGTATTTCGGATCGAAGACACAACCCGGGTTTGGCACAAACGGTGCCGGAATACTGGAATTTGAAAAGGCGGAATATTATCAGAATTCCAATATCCTTACCTATAACAAGACTTTTAACAAGAAGCATCATTTAACTGTCACGGGCGTCGCCGAGCAGCAGGTCTCAAAAGACAAATACTCTGATATTGAGGCTCAGGGCTTTTTCAGTGATAATACCGGAATAAATGATTTAGGAGGTGCCGCCCTGATAACAAACAGGTACAATACCTCGTCCAAGACAGTGATCAACTCGTTTTTAGGCCGCGCTAATTATGCCTACGAAAATAAGTATTTGTTGACTGTGAGCTACAGGGCTGACGGTTCATCTGTATTTGGCGCAAACCATAAATGGGGCTATTTCCCATCAGCCTCTCTGGCATGGAAAGCATCTGAGGAAGAATTCATCAAAAATCTGGACTTATTTTCGGACTTAAAATTTCGCGGCAGCTGGGGTAAGACTGGCAATCAGGGGATCCAGCCTTACCAGACCCTCGCATCGGTAGGTTCCGGATACAACTATCCCTATCTGGGTGATGGAACAACAAGTATCGGATATACATTACTTAATGCTGCAAATCCAAATCTAAAATGGGAGACTACTGACCAGAAGGATCTTGGTCTTGATCTTGGATTCTTCAAACAACGTCTGACAGCAACAGTTGATGTCTATAAAAAAACTACAACAGACCTGCTTTTAAACAGTCAGCTTCCTAACTATACAGGATTTGCTTCCATTCTTTCGAATGTAGGCTCGATTGAGAACAAAGGGCTTGAAATCACTTTGGGCGGCACTCCGGTATCGACCAGTGACTTTAAATGGAATTCAACGGCGAATATTTCATTTAACCGAAGCAAGGTCATTGCTCTTGCCTCCACAACCCCATTACGGATTATTACAAACACAGGAGGTGGTTATCAGATTTACGCGTCAGGATGGGCTCTTAAACAACTTGTCGTTGGCCAGCCTGTCGAGCAGATGTATGGGTATGTAAATCTCGGCACCTGGAGCGAGGCAGAACGGGCTGATGCATTGAAATTCGGACAATTGCCCGGAGATGCTAAATGGAAAGATGTGAACGGTGATGGTAAGATTGACATTAAAGACGGGAACCAGGTCATTGGTGACGCTAGCCCTAAATATATCTTTGGGTGGAATAACAGTTTCACATATAAGAATTTCGATCTCTCGTTCCTTATCCAGGGAAGCTATGGCAACGATATATTTAATGCTGTTAGAATAAAGACAGAGAATCCGACAAATGGTACAAGTTCCAACCTGAATAACAGATGGACAATTACGAACCAAAATACAAATGTACCTGCCTTTACCCCTAGTCAGATAAGAAATACTCAGCTGTCAGGGCATCCAACGACGGTAAAAATGGGAGCCGGTCAACGTTCGAGCCGCTGGGTAGAAGATGGTTCGTATGCAAGATTAAAGAATATTACACTTTCATATAATTTGCCGGCATCGGTCCTGAATGTAATTCACCTGGCAAAAGTTTCCGTTTATCTCACAGGAGCTAATCTGATTACACTTACCAAATATACCGGATACGATCCGGAGGTGAGTTCTTTCAACAGAGGCTCAAGAGTCAGAGCTGGAGGTTTGGGTATTGATTTAAGCAATTATCCAACTGCCAAGACCTTAATTTGCGGTATTAATGTAACTTTTTAAATGAACTCTGATATGAAAAGTAATAAAATCAAGATATATAAAAGCATTGCATTATTGCTTTTAATTCTTACAGGTGCATCCTGCGAAAAATTGACAGAAGTACCTGAAGGCAAGCTTACTCCCGAAAGTTTTTATCAGACTCCGGCACAATGTGAAGCAGCATTTACTGGTTCAATGAATGGATTATATTCGACCTGGGGCGGCTATACTGCAGATGGATTTTTCCCTAATGGCCAGAATGCCTGGCCAAATACATCATTAGGTTATTCTGTCTCAACAAATAACCAGTTATGGCAATGGCACTTCAAAGCGATAAGCAATATAAATCCTGTTTTGAAAGCAATAAAAGGCGGGAGTCTGAAATTATTTCCTGCTGATCAGGTTGCTGACATAACCGGACAGGCCAGATTTCTGCGGGCTTTTAACTATTTTATCCTGGTTAGATTATATGGCAGAATACCTTTTATCGATGAAGACACTCCCGATGTAGTTACGACACCTCTAAAACCTGAGTCGCGATTGGAGATAGCGGCAGTGTATGACAAAATCGAAGCAGACCTTGTCTTCGCCGCGGCCAATATGTATGACCGTGATCCATCAACACCCGGAAAGCCTAACAAATGGACTGCCAAATCATTACTCGCCAAAGTATATTTAACAAGGGCCACGGCACCTCTGAACGAAACAGCTAATTATGCAAAAGCCAGGGATATCGCTGACGATGTCATTAAAAATAGTCCCTATTCTCTTGTCCCTCTTGTAACAGATGTTTTCAAGACATCAAACGTAAATAATAACGAAAGTATCTTTGCTTTTCAATCCTCATCACTTTATCCGGCAATGCCAGGCATCGACAATGCTCCGGATGAATGGGGCGGATGGGGAGATGGTGCAGTAAAAGCACTTTGGGCCGACAGCTATCCTGAACAGCCACGCAAACATATTTATTTACTAACCGATTGGCCTGTTGATTTGTACAATATCAGTGGCGACTGGGTTAGCTATCCCAATTCAAATTCAGGCATTCCGTGGTGCGGGAAAAGGTCCTGGCCGAACCTTACTGTCGACCAGCAACTTACAGATGCAGGGAACAGCGGAATAATCATTCCAATTATCAGATTAGCCGATGTCATACTCATATTTGCCGAGGCAGCCAATATGGCGGGAAATGGACCAACGCAACTTGCCGTCGACCGTCTGAACCTGATTATAGACCGGGCGAATACGCCGTCCGACACGGAGGTTCCAAAGACATCAATTCCAGGCGTTGAACCCCGGGCAACAATGGCTTTGTCGAAAGAGGCTTTCGACCTGAAAGTTATTGCCGAACGTGACTATGAACTTTGTTTTGAATGGGACCGGTATTATGACCTGCTCAGAAAAAAATTACTCATGGAAGCCAATTTACCGGACGATGCAAATAATTTCGTTCCAACTGATTATCTGCTTCCCATCCCGCCATTCGATGCAAAATTTATAGGAAATAATCCGGGTTATTAATACCTTACTCCAACCCATAAAAGACCAGACTGCCTTCTCCTTAGAAAGGCAGCTGGACTTTTCCCAAATGATAATCTTTAATAAAGTTGCCAGCAAATCACCCTCGTTGGCCATCGTTTTTATGGGTTTATGAACCAATTTAAAAAGTATCGCCTGTTAGGATTAAAGTGGAAAATCTAATTAATTTTGAATTGCAGAGTTTATAATCCTCCTGACTCTCAAAAACAATATAATCATCCAAACATACTTCCAAAAGATTGACGATATACCGAAAAATGGAAAATGAAAAAATAAGTATTTCTCAAATTAAAGTTACAGCAACCGGCTTTCTTAGTTTGTTTTCGATAGTAGGAATAATGTTCTATGGACTCCCATTCTTCTTCGATTTTTGGGTAAAGGATTTTGGCTGGTCACGGGCAACTGTGACTTCAGGCAATCTGTTTGGGAAGATTATTATTGGTCCTTTATTTGGGTTCGTTGCTGGATGGTTTATTGACCGGTTTGGCCCTCGCAGGCTCATGCTTTCAGGGATAGTAATGTGCGGGGCAGCGGTAATCGGCCTCAGTACAATGACGGGTCTTTGGGAATTCTACTCATTCTATCTACTTATGGCTCTGGGCTATATGTGTGGTGGACCACTACCTAACCAGGTACTGACCTCAAGGTGGTTTAGTCAGTCGAGAGGCAAGGCAATGGGCATTGCCTATCTTGGAATTGGAATCGGAGGTATGTTGGTCCCGCAGATCTCCAAATGGCTTAATATGCAAATGGACTGGCGTTCATCTTTGGTTATTTTGGGAACCCTTATGATAGTCATTGCATTTCCAATGGCATGGTTTGTTCAGGAGAGTCCAGGACTACCGTCGAAAGGTCCCATGCCAGGAAGGCAGGAGGTTCCCTTTAAAAGCATCCTCAAGAACAGATATTTCTATCTCCTTGCGATTGGAAGTATGTGTTCACTAGGAACTGTTGCGGGTGTAAGTCAAAATCTAAAGCTATTTTTCAGCCTTGATTTAAAATACTCTCAAGGTGAAGCAGCCAACGTAATTTCTTTAGTGCTTGCTGCAAGTATCATAGGCCGGCTCCTCATGGGGTGGCTAGCCGACAAATATTCAAAGAAATTCGTTATGATACTGATTTATACACTTATATCAGTTTCTATCCTATTACTCTTTTTCGCCTCCGTACCTGGTGTAATCTATCTGTTCGCCCTAATCTTCGGAATAGGTCTGGGTGGTGATTACATGATTATCCCATTGATGGCAGCCGAATTATTTGGCGTTAAAGTGATGGGAAGGGTTATGGGACTTGTCCTAACCGTTGACGGGATTGGTGAGGCACTGGGTCCTATTTTGGCAGGTGGACTTCGTGACCATACCGGAAGTTACGCCCTTGGATTTGCAGCATTAATAATTTTGTCCGTAACCGGAACCATTGCAATTGCCTTATTGCCAGGAAAAAAACTTTTTGCCAATTAATATTCAATCGACAAATGGACACATCAGGATCTCTTTATGCTGAACTACTGGAACCATCAAATGATCTGGTAAATGATATTGCCAAAATTGACGGTGATATTATCATTCTGGGTGCAGGTGGGAAAATGGGGCCGGCTATGGCCATACTCGCCCGGGAAGCGGCAGAAAGGGCGGGAGTAAAAAAGAGAATTATTGCTGTCGCCCGTTTTACGCAGACAGGCCTTCAGGAAAAATTGACCAACCAGGGCATTGAAACGATCTGTGCAGACTTGTTGAATGAAAATCAATTACAATCGCTTCCTGAAATTCAGAATGTATTGTATTTAGCCGGAACGAAATTCGGGACTCATGGTAACGAACCATTTACCTGGGCGATGAACGCTTATTTACCAGGACGGATAGCCAATAAATTCAGAAATTCAAATATTGTGGTTTTTTCAACCGGTAATGTTTATCCGATGACAGAAGTTGTTAATCATGGTTGTACCGAAAGCCAGACTCCTCAACCCATAGGAGAATACGGGCAATCCTGTCTGGGAAGAGAACGTGTGTTCCAATACTTTTGTCTGAAAAATAACACCCCGGCCTTAATTTACAGATTAAATTATGCCAATGATGTTACCTATGGTGTACTCCTGGAAATTGCAAAATCAGTAAGGGAAGGAAAACCAGTCAATGTATCCATGGGAAGTGTGAATGTTATCTGGCAGGGAGATGCGAACGAAATAGCCCTAAGGGCCTTAAGACATTGTGAGGTACCGGCAAAATTACTAAATGTCACAGGACCCGAAACCGCCTCAGTAAGATGGATAGCGGAAGAATTTGGAAGATTGTTTAATCTGGTTCCTGTATTTTCGGGTGAAGAACAACCTACTGCATTACTTAGCAATGCCTCAGAAGCATTCCGTCTGTTTGGATATCCTAAAGTGACATTAAGACAGATGATGGAACTAATTGTAAGCTGGTTAAATGAAGGAGGCCTTACCTTAGATAAGAAAACACATTTTCAGGAAAGGAGCGGAAAGTTTTAAGATGAAAAATAATTTAGACACAAAACTATTGAACCACCTTCTCGCAGGATCCATAATTCCTGCACATCCTTTAGCTCTGACAACCAATCTTTTACTGGATGAAAAAAGACAGCGCCGACTTTCCCGTTACTATATTGCTGCCGGGGCAGGTGGCGTTGCGGTGGGTGTTCATACGACTCAGTTTGAAATCAGGAAACCTGAGATTAATCTTTTGGAAGATGTCCTCAAAATTACGTCTGATGAGATTGAAAAGGCTCAGTTATCCCGTCCATTCCTTAGGATAGCAGGCATTTGTGGCCCTACTGGTCAAGCCCTGAAGGAGGCTGAGATTGCAGTTAAATACGGATACCATTTAGGATTGGTAAGTATGGGCGGATTGCCGGGATATTCAGAGTACGATCTTTTGGAAAGAACCCGGGAGATAGCTAAGATTATCCCTGTTTTTGGGTTTTATCTTCAGCCTGCTGCCGGTGGAAGGGTACTAAGTTATAATTTCTGGAAAGAGTTTGTAAAAATCCCTGAAGTGCTTGCCATCAAAGTTGCCCCATTTAACAGATACCAGACAATCGGCGTGGTAAGGGCTGTCTGTAATTCAGGGCGCGCAAATGAAATTGCCTTATACACAGGTAATGATGATCATATTGTAGAGGATCTGTTGACTACCTATAAATTTACGGTGAATGGTACTACCGTTGAGAAGAAATTCGTTGGCGGACTTCTGGGACATTGGGCTGTCTGGACACAAAAGGCAGTGGACCTTCTCGCGGAAATTAAGCAATGTGTAGCCAATAATTATGTCGGAGCAGAGAATTTACTTACCAAAGGAATTGAAATTACAGATACTAACGCAGCCTTTTTTGATGCTCACAATGGGTTTAAAGGGTGTATATCAGGCATTCATGAAGTTTTGTTTCGTCAGGGATTATTAGGTGGAATCTGGACTCTGAATGCTGATGATCAACTCTCACCTGGCCAGTCTGAGGAAATTGACAGGGTTTATGCGATGTATCCTGATCAAAACGATGACTGGTTTGTGAGGAATTTCAAGGAAAGTGATTCTGAAAATCAAATTGACTAAAGCAAAAAACAATGCTATTAAATGAGATAAAGCGGCAGCCGATTGCTGGAACTGATGTGATGGCAATTCTTAAGGGAGGAATGATAAAACTTTTATTTCAGCCCGGTGAAGAAATCCTTCCGGTAGGTGCTACCCTGATGATCAATGAAGGAGCCATGAATAATCCGAAACCAGAGGCAATATTCGGGCAATATGTTATTAATGCAATAGAATCCGGGAAAATAGGAATCCAAAAAGGAAAGATGATGGCTTCGATGGATGAGCTTCGGGTAATTGTTCATGGGAAAGGGGGTCATGGAGCAGTAAATGTGATCCCCGATCAGGTAACACTCGAAGGTACATTCAGGACACTCGACGAAATCTGGCGTAGCGATGCTCATGAACGAATGATAAAAATGGCATGCGTTATCGCTGAAAGTATGGGTGGTCATTGCGACTTTAAAATCGACCATGGATATCCGGTTTTGGTAAATGATCCAAAATTAACCGGATATGTCGAAGCTTTTTCAAGGGAATATCCCGGAGATGAAAATGTTGTGGAAGTGGATTTCCAGATAGCCGCAGAAGATTTTGCATACTATGGTCAGGTCACAAAGGCCTAATTTCTCAAAATAAATTGAAACTTATGGATCCATACTCCGAATTCAGTATGTTTCTTTCAAAAAAAATCCAGAAAAGATGAAAACTAAAAACTTAAATAATTTATTTATCAGCAGAAAATCGATTTTAGAATTTTCAGTATTGGTAATTTTCCTTCTCACCAATAGTATTCAATGCTATCCATTGGAAAAGACCTTCAAAAATCCGAATGGAAGAAACGATGCCTGGGGTTATGTTGGTGCAGGTGGGGGCGGTGCTATGTTTAACCCGGCCATAAGCCCAAATGATCCCAAATTTGCTTTTGTAAGCTGTGATATGGGTGGTTCTTTTGTGACTTACAATGGCGGCGAATCCTGGCGAATGTTTAATCTTCATGGTATGGTTAAATTTTTCGTATTCGATCCATTGAATACCAATACAATATATGCCAAATCTTTGGGGTTGTTTAAAAGCACAGACAGGGGAAATACATGGTCCCTGTTATATCCTGATCCTACGGAAATAAACGGGTTAGTCTCAAAGGGAGATCATGCTGAGGAAGTGATCTTCACAAAAGACAGTACGAAAAGGGATGTTGTTGCCCTTGCAGTCGATCCATCAGATTCCAATATTTTGTATGCTGCCATCTCAATAAATAACCAGACATCTTTCAGTATTTCAAAGGATGCTGGAAAGCACTGGAAATCAGATAAAGAGATAGGACCAGGGGTAAAAACGATTATAATTGATCCTTCTTCTCCTAAAGAAAACCGCACAATTTACATTGCAAGGAGTAACGGAATTAGTCAAAAGAAGAATGGGATCTGGAATGAGAATAAAAATCCGGATGATATTAAAAGTCTGACCCATTTTGCGACTGGTTATGACAAACAAAGCAAAAAGATTGTCATCTACGCCATTTCAGGAAATTCATATTTTCATCCTGAGGATGAGAAATCAGGAATTTATTATACAAATAATGGCGGGCTGTCCTGGGAAAACAGGCAAAATGCCTTAATTAATCTAAACCTTACAGGATCAGCGCCTCCGGAGTGGCGAACAATAGGTACAAGCGAATTTCATCCTGAAATAGTTTATGTTTCTTATAATAATTTAAAGGTTGGCAAAGATTCAACCTGCATTGGAGTTGCCAGATCGTCCGACTTTGGCAAAACATGGAAACTCGTTTGGCAAGATGTTCAAACAAGTCAAGGATTTAAATCGTCGGCAAATTTTGGAAAAGGCTGGATCAACGAACGTTTTGGCCCCGGATGGGGTGAAAATCCTTTTGGTATTGGGGTCTCTCCCACCCTGCCTGATATTTGTTTTGCAACAGATTTTGGACGTACAATAAAAACAACAAATGGTGGAAAGACCTGGGAATCTGTTTATTCGAAGAATGTAATTGAGAATCAATGGACTTCAACAGGATTGGAAGTAACTACAGGTTATACAATTGTTTTCGATCCGTTTGACAAAAACCATGTATATATTCCAACTACCGATATCGGACTAATGGAAAGTTATGATGGAACCAAAAGCTGGCATAGCGGCACCAAAAATAACGGGGTTCCCCGAAAATGGGAAAACACTACCTATTGGCTTGCTTTTGACCCTGATGTAAAGGGGAAAGCATGGGCAGTGATGAGTGGATCGCATGATTTACCCAGGCCTAAGATGTTCCGGAAAAAGGGAACTGCAGGATTTGAAGGCGGAATCCTCCTTACTAGCAACGGCGGCAAGAGCTGGAAACCTGTGAGTTCAGCAATTGGAGAGGCAGCTATGACTCATATCCTTGTCGATCCGAAAAGTAATAAATCATCAAGAACGTTATATTCATGTGCCTTTGGAAAAGGAGTATATAAATCGACTGACGGAGGTATGTCATGGCTTCAAAAAAATAACGGGATTGAAGGTAAGGAACCATTTGCATGGCAAATAACACGCAGAGAAACCGATGGAGCCTTATTCCTTGTGGTAAGCAGAAGAAGTGAAAACGGAAGTATTGGTGACGACAAGGATGGTGCAGTTTATAAATCCGTTGATCAGGCTGAAAGCTGGACCAAAATCCTTCTTCCTGAAGGAACAAATGCCCCGACCTCGATAGCTATTGATAAGATCCATCCTGGCCATATTGTTTTATCTGCCTGGGGAAGAGTGTCCAAAGGGCAATTTACTCCTGACACAGGCGGAGGCATTTTCCTTTCGAATGATGATGGAAAAACATGGAAGCGTGCACTTGAAAAAGATCAGCACATAGGTGCCATTACAGTTGATAATCGGAACAACAGGTTTTATGCCTGCGGATTCAATGGATCGGCCTACTATTCAGAGGATGCAGCCAATTCCTGGACCAGAATAAAAGGATATAATTTTAAATGGGGGCAGCGTGTCGAACCTGATCCGGTGGATCCGGATAAGATATTCGTGATTACTTTTGGCGGGGGTGTATGGCACGGACCCGCAAAAGGTGACCCTGAAGCAGCTGAGGATATCGTTCCTCCACTAAGATAAAACATTAAGTAATTAAATAACAGCAAGCTGCAAGGCCAGATCAATTTTTCAAACTCTCCAAAAATAATCTAATCCAATGTCAGTCAAATTAACTTCACATCAACCTGCACCAAGATTGCTTTCGCTCGATGCGCTTCGTGGTTTTGATATGTTTTGGATAATCGGCGGCGGTGCATTAGTAGAGGTTCTTGCCAGGTGTTTACCTTACAGCTGGCTTCAGTCACTGGCAAAACAAATGGAACATGTGCCATGGATCGGCTTTCATTTTGAAGACCTGATTTTTCCGTTATTTATGTTTATTTCCGGTGCTACAATTCCTATAGCGATCCTTTCAAGACTTGAGAAGGGAACTCCAAAAAGGGATCTGATTCTTAAGTCAGCTAAAAGAATGGCTATCCTTGTGATCCTGGGAATTTTATATAACGGCACATTTCGTTACGGTTTTTCAAATGTACGTTACGTGAGCGTTCTGGCACAAATTGGAGTCTCCTATTTTCTTGTGTCATTAATTTTAATTCATACAAAAACTGTAAAAGCCAGGCTATACTGGCTTGTTGGAATTCTTACAGGATACGCCATAGTTCAATTGGCAATTCCTGTTCCAGGCATAGGTGCCGGAATTTTGACACCCGAAGGTTGTATAAATGGATATATCGACCGGTTGTTTCTGCCCGGCAGGCTGGCGTACGGCCACGACGGAATGCTGCCACGAACTGCCAGCGGCATCTACGATGCCCTTGGAATACTGTCCGTCTTATCAGCAACCGGCGTAACCCTTATGGGGTATTTTGCAGGCAATATCTTGCTTGAGAAAGATATTCCGGCTGGAAGGAAAGTTTGGACTCTGCTTATAGCCGGAATCGGTTTAATCGTGCTGGCACTATGTATCAATCCATTCTATCCAATCATAAAAAATTGCTGGACAACAACTTATAATTTGTTAACCGGAGGAATAAGTTTTA
Source organism: uncultured Bacteroidia bacterium (assembly GCA_903850335.1). Classification (GTDB taxonomy): domain Bacteria; phylum Bacteroidota; class Bacteroidia; order Bacteroidales; family Prolixibacteraceae; genus JAAFHB01. The sequence continues at coordinate 15,439 of CAINLJ010000278.1, forward strand.
TGCTGATTGCCCTTTTTTATCTGGCAATTGATGTATGGGAATTTAAATGCTGGACATTCTTTTTCAGGGTAATTGGAATGAATTCAATTTTCATCTACATGGTTGCTGTTGGTGGATTGATTGATATTAGCTCAACTTCGGTCTCTCTGGTTGGATGGCTAGCCGGATCGTTAACCGAAAATGCAGGACAACTGGTCATTACTCTGGCAAACATTACATTGGCATGGCTATTACTCTATTTTATGTATAGAAAAAAAATATTTATCAAGGTATAAATGGTTTAGCTCTGCGCCTCTTTGCGTTTTCACTTTGCGGCCATTGCGTTTAAATTTTTTCCTTTTGATACAGCCTCGCAATATTTGTATTAAATTGGTTGGTAAAAATCAGAGGTGCAATCCACCGAAATATCTGATCAAGATTAAACATATTCATAATACCCAAATACGGATGAAACTGAAATTAATAACATTTTGTTTGGTTACTTTTCTTCTTGGGGTCACACTTCTGCAGGCAGAGGAGAAACCGTTACTTATAAAAGTCCGTCCAAAAGAGATTTTTGATGTCCTCAATAATCCGGGCATTGGGTTTACTACTTTTCAGCGGTTTAATGGTGATTCATTAAACCCGGGCGAGAGATGGACCGAAGGCTTACCAATTCAATATCAGAAATTTGGTGGCGATCTCACGAATCATGGTTATCCACAGTCCACGATTGCCTATTTCAGGGTTGACTGGTCTTTCATGGAACCGGAAATGGGCAGCTATAACTGGCCAATGCTGGATAAGGCTCTGAGGACAGCAGCAGAAAGGGGACAAACATTAATGTTACGAATTGCTCCCTTTGAAGAAGGGGTGAAGGATGTGCCACAATGGTACAGAACCCTTGTCGGGAAGGAGAAAAAGGGAGCATCCTATAAGTGGAGAATTGACCCTGAAGATCCAAACTATCTGAAATATTTCGGTGGTCTGATCCGTGTATTAGGACAAAGGTATGATGGTCACCCTGACCTTGAATCAGTAGATATCTCCATTATTGGCTTTTGGGGTGAGGGAGATGGCTCTCATCTGCTCTCAGATCAGACACGGGTGGCACTTCTGAATTGCTATCTTGAAAGTTTCAGGAAGACACCGCTAACGTTTCAACCACTTAATGGCGATGCTCCTGATCCGGGTGTACTTGTAAAAGGTACTCCCATAGCTGCTTCGTGGCCTGATGGCCGTAATAATGGCACCGGGGAACAAATCAGACATCTTGGATTTCGTTTGGATTGCCTGGGAGATATGACGACAGACTTATGGCCCGGGAAAAACTGGAGCCACATGACAGATATCTATCCGAAAGATATTATTAAAAGCGGTATGGGTGAAGCGTGGAAAAAGGCACCTGTGACGATGGAAATTTGCTATACCTTCCTGCACTGGCTTGACAAACTAAAGTATGATGAAAAAACAGTCGAATATATTTTCAGTGAAGCCCTGAAGTGGCATATCACCTCTTTCAATGCCAAGAGTTCAGCGGTTCCCAAAGTATGGAGTCTGCTTGTGGATAAATGGCTTAATAAAATGGGTTACAGATTTGTGCTTCGTAAATTTGAATATCCTTCGTTTGTACTGAAACAAGGGCAACTACCCATCACTAGTTTATGGGAAAACATCGGCGTAGCTCCAATCTACAAGGATTATAAGTTTGCCATCCGATTATTAAACACCCAAAGATCGCAGGTTCTGATTACTTGTGCAGACTTACGTAGCTGGTTACCAGGCGATATTGTTTATGATGAGAATCTTTACATTCCATGGGATATGCCAGTTGGAACCTATCATCTTGAAATCGCCATCGTCTCTCCGGTATCCCTGGAACCAAGAGTTAAACTTGCCATTTCAGGAAAAACTTCTGATGGCTGGTATTCAATTGGAGATATTGTTGTGAAGGAAAATGATTTAAATCCATAAAAGTAATTGATCATGCAAGAAAATCAACACCAAATTCAGAATGTAATCTGGTCAGAACTGACACCGGATGAATTTCGAAAAAGGTTAGCCGAGGCTCCCATTGCCTATCTACCACTCGGCACTCTTGAATTTCACGGAGAACATATGCCATTGGGAGCAGATGGGATACAGCCAACAGAGTTTTTTAAAGAGGTGGCCTCAGAGATTGGAGGAATTGTTTTACCTGCGCTTTTTCTCGGACCCGACCGTGTTGAAACTGTCAATGGCAACGAATATTATGGCAAGGATAACGGGAACCATCCAAGCCTTGATAAACAATACTATGAACCTCAAATCCTGACTGGAAGCGCTTATTGGATTCCTAATGAGGTATTTATCTTAATCCTGAAAGGAATTTTAAAGCAACTTAAAAGACAAGGTTTTAAAATAGTGGTAGCACATGGTCACGGTCCCTCGACACATCAGCTTATTAACCATGCTTCAGAATGGGAAAAGGAATTTGGAATCAGGATATTCAATCTCTGGGGAACAGGAAATGATGACTGGAACGGGTTTATGTCCGACCATGGCGCCATGCTGGAGACTTCGGTTATCATGAAATACAGGCCTGAACTTGTTCAAATGGATAAACTCCCCGAAGATTCGAATATCTGGCCGGTCGGTATCAGAGGGTATGATCCGCGAGTTTATGGAAGTACACAAAGAGGTGAAGAAATTGTAGGAATCAATAAATCAAGAATCCTGGAAAGTCTGACGGCCGCGTTGAATGAAATCAGGGATCACTTTTAATACCAGAATTATGATTAAAATTAATAATGAACTAACACCTTTCGACCTCTCCGTAAAACTCAACCGGTTCTGGCTACTATCCGGTCAAAAGATCCGTCTGATTGATAAATTGTACGATGAATCGAAGGGTTCACCCGTCTATACGATCAATGGTAAGTATTCGACAAGGGGATGGACGGAATGGACACAAGGTTTTCAGTATGGTTCAGCGTTACTTCAGTTTGACATTACCGGAGAAGCAGAGCTGCTGGCAATCAGCCGGAAAAAAATTACAAATAAAATGGCTCCTCACATCAGCCATACCGGAGTTCACGATCATGGATTTAATAATGTAAGTACATATGGAAATTTACTGCGGTTAATGAATGAAGGAAAAATCCCATTTAATGAGTGGGAGAAGAATTTCTATGAACTGGCATTGAAGATTTCGGGTGCAGTACAGGCGTCGCGCTGGACCATCCTTCCTGCCGGAGGATACATCTACTCGTTTAACGGTCAGCATTCATTATTTGTAGACACAATACGATCCTGCAGGTCGTTAATTATCAGCTATTTGCTTGGGCATGTTTTCCAAGGGGAAGGAGACATCCGGATTAATCTTCTTGAAAGGGCGCTGCAGCATATTCAATCTACAGCTACCTATTCCATATTTTACGGAGAAGGGCGTGATACCTTTGATATCCGGGGACGTACGGCTCATGAAAGTATTTTTAATGTGAAAGATGGTACTTTCAGATGCCCAAACTCACAGCAGGGTTATTCGGGATATACTACATGGACGCGGGGATTGGCCTGGGCAATGCTTGGGTTTGCCGAACAACTTGAATGGATTCACGATACAAACATTGAGGACGCCGGCTTATTCTCAGGGAAAGATTCCATAAAAGAAATCATACTCAAGGCCGCCATGGCAACATCTGATTTCTATATTGAATCTGTACCGTCCGACGGAATACCCTACTGGGATACCGGAGCGCCTAATCTCCATCAACTCGGCGATTATCTGAACAACCCTGCAAATCCATTCAACGACTTTGAACCTGTTGACAGTTCAGCTGCAGTTATCGGAGCACAGGGATTATTGAGATTAGGAAACTATCTTACCCAAAATGGTGATCCGGAAAATGGTCAGAAATACTGGCAGGCAGGGCTTACAGTTATGAAAGCTTTGCTGGATGAGCCCTATTTAAGTACGTCTGAAAATCACCAGGGATTGTTGTTGCACGCCATTTATCACCATCCAAATGGCTGGGACCATATTCCTATTGGGTCTAAGATTCCTTCCGGAGAGTCGTGTATGTGGGGAGACTATCATTTCAGGGAAGTCTGCCTGTACCTAAACCGCATAATAGCAGGGGATAATTACCTAACATTTTATAATTGCGTACAATGACTTCAAAACATTCTGACCTGTCAAGACTCTGTGTCCATACGATAACAACGAAACCCTGGTCAATAGAAATGGCAGCAAAAAACTATGCCATGGCTGGAGTAAGAGGAATAACTGTCTGGCGGGATGCCCTTGAAAACCGAAATATAAAAGCCACAGGCAATATGTTGCGTAATCAAGGTCTCGAAATTGTTTCCCTTTGCCGGGGTGGCTTTTTCCCCCACAGAGACCGCTCAAAAAGATTATCTGCAATTGATGATAACAGACGTGCTATCAATGAGGCTTATGATCTTGGAACTAAATTGATCGTTTTGGTTTGTGGGGCAGATCCTTCACAGTCACTGGAAGATTCCCGTTCCCAGATCCGGGATGGCATACAAGCCGTTCTTCCGGATGCGGAAGCCGCGGGAATAAGACTTGCTGTTGAACCCTTACACCCGATGTTTGCAGATACCCGTTCGGCAATTAACACTCTTGCACAAGCCAATGATCTCACAGAAACTTTAAACTCAATATGGGTAGGTGTTGCAGTAGATGTATATCACCTGTGGTGGGATCCGAATCTGGAAAAGGAGATCAAACGCTGCGGATCCAATAACACACTGTTTGCATTTCATATTAGTGACTGGAAATCCCCAACCATAGATTTACTCAACGACCGTGGCTTAATGGGCGAAGGATGTATCCCCATCGCGAAAATCAGATCCTGGGTAGAGGCAACCGGTTTTAGCGGCTTCAATGAGGTTGAGATATTTTCGGATACCTACTGGAAGGAAGATCAGACACTATTTCTTGAAAAAATAGTAGATTCCTATTTATCGCATAGTTGATCAATTAAAAAAGTTTGACATACAAGCCTCTTTATTATGAAATACAAACAAATAACTTATTGCAATTCAATACTCTGCTGCCCTCTGCGCATTTTCTTCGCGGTGCTCCTATATAACTCTTTTTAATTGCTTGATATTGCTTGAAAAAGTTCTGCCTCATAATTTTAAATGAAAATATCTGACTTTTAACGTTCAAAGGTGCAGAGCACCGTTTATATTTGTAGAA
>CAINLJ010000279.1 GCA_903850335.1 uncultured Bacteroidia bacterium
AAAAAGATTGCTTCGCTACGAATCTCGGATACCGTTCTCATTCGAATTGGCATTTAGCGCAAAAAGATTGCTTCGCTACGAATCTCGGATACCGTTCTCATTCGAATTGGCATTTAGCGCAAAAAGATTGCTTCGCTACCGCTCGCAATGACGGGCTTAACTTTGATCGGGGGATGGGAAAATGGAGTCTTGGTGGCAGTGCCGCCAAGACTCCATTTTCCCCTTTCTCACCACGACCGTCGTCATTGCGAGGAGCGACGAAGGAGCGACGAAGCAAACTCATTACCTTCCTTAAACTATTTCTTTGCAGGAGAAAATTTATCTACCTTGTTATTTACTGCCGGAACAGTCTGGAGATAGGCAAAAATAGCCTCCAGATCCTCTGTTGTCATCTTACCGTACATTGTCCAGGGCATGATCGAATTGAAATCTCCGGGTTTTAAGGTCGTATGAAGGGTTGTGGAATCGGAATGGGCATGAAATAAAGCCACAAAAGTTTCCTTCTTCCACTTGCCAAGTCCGGTCTCTTTATCGGAGGAGATATTTCCTGACCGTACAATTGATCCATCAGGAAAAGGGAATTCCCTTCCACCACCAAACTCAGTACCTGGGATTAATGCTCCTTTATCGACCTTTGTATGACATTCAATACAGGAAGAGGCATTCGTGAGATATTTTCCATAGCTTACAACATCACTCTTTGCCGGAACCTTCATCGGATTTCCTTTATGCGGTATCGTATTCAAAATAAAGTTCATTGGAAAATCAGAGGACGATTTAGGGGTAACATTCTCAATGGGTTTCAGCGTACGGATATAGGCAATAATCGATTTAATGTCTTCCTCATCCATCTGACCATAATAATGAAAAGGCATCACCGGAAACATAGCCTCACCCTCCTTGTTTACCCCTGTTGTAATTACACGAAAGAGTTCGCCATCCGTGTACCGGCTGATTCCTGAAGGGGTAATATTCTTAGCATAGTAAACGCCCGGAAAACCAAATTTCTGATCAAAAATATCTCCACCCATTCCATAAGTACCATCTGTCGGAGGGCCTGAAAATCTCGACCAGTCACGTTTTGAATGACAATCGATACAAACTGCGACATGATTGGCCAGGTATTCACCCCTTGCAACACGTTCTGCTGTTCGTTCAACCGTAAATACAGGCGCAGGGCCCACATTTGGAAGCATTACCTTAATGTATAACAATACACCTGCTAATAATACAAATACTGTCGCAACTAAAAATAGTAAGATCCTCTTAAGTTTTTTCATTTGGTTTAATTTAATGGTTTTCCTACTCTTCTGGCTTTTCGGTTCGCCCCGTTTTTAAAGTGGTTACCGGACTCCACAACTTAAAGCATCCTATCCTGTAATTTTCAGAATATCAAAAATATAGACTGCATTAAATGTGCATGAACAGACCAACCAGGGAGGAAAGCAGTGTCCACGAAATCAATTCAAATTCAAATCTTAAAAAATTAAACACACTTCAAAGGTTTTTGTTTAAAACATAAAAAAAGGGTATCCTTCTTATTGGGATACCCTTTTTTGTTATTCAAGGTCTTAACTAGATCAGCTTCCACCCTGCCCTGTATTCATAATGCAGCTTTTTGGTTGCTGCGCCATCCATATCATCAACAAATGTCTCTGTTTCCGGATTCCACTTAATCGTTCGTTTAAGATCGCAGGCGATATTGCCAAGATTACAAACCGTACAACTGCTATGACCAATCTCAACTGGGACAACAGGATCCTTGCGGCTTTTCACTGCCTCGATGAAGTTAACCTGATGTGGGATCTTAGTCTCATAAGGTCCGTCACTCTTTGGTTTCTCCTCAGGGATAAATTTAGGATCCGAGGCATTAAAATATCCTCTTGACACTTCAATCCAACCCTTTTCCCCAATAAATTTAACCCCTTTGGTTTTCTTTTCATCGAAAGGTTCAGAGGTCATTACCACGCCATTGGCGTATTTCCAGGAGATGTATTCAGAACCATCACCGATAGGAGAAATTTCGACAGGTCCATTCTTGTCCATTCCAAGTCCCCACTGGGCGATGTCAAACATGTGAGCACCCCAGTCAGTTGTGAATCCACCACCCATTTCCTTATACCAGCGCCAGCCTCCCCATGTTTTTTCATTGACTTCAGGATCAAGAGTAATGATAGGATCGAGTTCCTGGTTATAATGAATCGGGTTAGGCAGTGGTCCTAACCAAAGGTCCCAGTTCAGGTCTTCAGGAAGTTTTTCCTCTGGAAGGTCATATGGCTTAGGAGGAGCACCAACATAAGCTTTTACATTTGTTATTTTTCCTATTGCACCTGTCTGAACAAGATTTACTGCGTGCTGGAAGTTAGGATCGGACCGTTGCTGACTACCAAGACCAAAGACCCTTCCGGTTTCACGAACAACTTTTCGCAGCTCCTGACCTTCCTTGATTGTAAATGTCATTGGCTTTTCGAGGTAAACATCTTTACCAGCCTTTAAAGCAGCAATAGCAACATAGGCATGTGAATGATCAGGAACGGCAATGACAACTGCATTAATGTCTTCGCGTTTCAACAGATCGCCATACTTTTCATAGGTCTCAACTTTAACGGTCTTACCGGCTTTGGTGTAAAAAGCATTCACACGGCGCTCGAAGCGTTTACGTTTAATTCCGTAGACATCGCAAGCGGCAACAGCTGTAACACCAGGAATTTTGAGAAAACCATCAAGCAAAAACATTCCCTGCCGGCCCAAACCAATAAATCCGATTTTAAGATCGGTATCCGCGGCTGCACATCCGGTCATTGCCGGTAAAACTGCCAGACCAGCTATTCCTAATGCTGAGGCTCCAAGGAATCTGCGTCTCGACCATCCACTTTTTTGTTCTTCCATTGTACTTTTTTTAGGTATTCTGTTTTGTGATTATTTGATACTGCAATTTTAGGAATTATTCTGCTTGATATGAATTTTCGACCCGTAAATATTACGCACTGAATTGAACCTATCTATAATAAAAATATCCTGTTAAGATTAATGATAATCCTTACAAATACAAAATTTTACTGCCAGCCTAATCAGCAATAAAGACCAACTATGAACGGGGATAATTATTCAAAACTATTTGCCAGGCTAATGAATACAACACTTTCATTTTACGGGAGAACTTGATTTAACTATGCCAGTATTAAATTACAAGTCAATAAAAGAATTTTAGCTAAATCGGTAAAGTAGGGAAAATAGGAAGAAAAAAAAACGAAAAATAAAATTTGAAGAACCTTGGTTTTAATGTTTTTTAACTAATATTGTCAAATATTAATTTGAAATGAAAATCAGATGAATTTTTATGTCTGAACTTCAAACTTTAAGAATGAAAAAATGGAGCTTTCGAGGATAACTTATTTATTTTTAAGAATTAGCAATTATTACAACTAACAAAAATTATTTATGATGAAAAGGAAATTGCTTAAAGCAATGTTGCTGTGCTTCTTTGTTGTGATGTCTCACAACATATTTGCACAAAATGTTGTAACGGGAAGTGTCAAGGATGATACGGGTCAGTTTTTACCCGGAGTCAGCGTAGTCGTTAAAGGAACTACCAATGGAACTGTCACAGATACAGACGGGAAATTCTCCATCTCAGTGGGAAAGAATGTCACTTTGGTCTTCTCATTTGTTGGATTGGAAACTAAGGAGGTTGGTGTCGGTAACCAGAGCAAGATTGATATCACCCTTGCCTCTAAAATAATAGGAGTAAATGAAGTTGTAGTAACGGCACTTGGTATATCGCGTGAGAAGAAGTCTCTTGCCTATTCAGTATCGGAAGTGAAGGGTGCAGAATTAGCCAGGGCAGCAGGTTCGAACGTGCTGAAATCGCTGGATGGCCGCGTGAGTGGTGTTAACTTCACCTCTTCAAGTACGGATCCTGCAGGTTCGGTGTTTGTAACCATCCGTGGTGCAACGAGCTTAAACCTTACAAATTCTACGATGGCAGCACAACCTCTGTTTGTCGTCGATGGAATACCACTTGGCACAACTGCAGTTGAAAATCAAAATGGTGCCGACTTCGGAAACTTGCTTTCTCAGTTAAATCCCGAAGATATCGAGAGCATATCTATTCTAAAAGGCGCGAGTGCAGGTGCATTGTATGGCTCCTCCGCAGGTAACGGCGTAATCATGATTACGACCAAATCCGGTAAAGGCGGGAAAAAAGGTATTGGCGTAACAGTTAACACCTCTCTGATGTGGGACAAACCCTATAATTTCTTTGCCACTCAGCAACTTTATGGTGATGGTATCCGTGCGTCATCCATCTATACTTCCGGATATGACTGGGGTGCAAAATTCTCTGATTTCCCAAATGCAACGATTGATCAATACAATACTGTAACTCAGAGAATTGAGACAAAACTCTTTGCAGCGACGCACGAAAACAGATTACAGCAGTTCATGCAAACCGGTGCTACCAAGAATTTTAACGTCAGTGTGGCAGGTAATTATAAGGATGGTGCCTTCCGATTCTCAATTGGAAAAATGTCGAATGTTGGTGTAATGCCAAACAATCAGACAGATCGTATGAACGCTAACCTAAGTGCCGAATACAACATCACAAAGAAGTTGAAAATCTCGGTAAACAGTAATTATATGGGTCAGTTTACACCGAATAAAACATCTCAAAACAGTCAGGTTGTCGAAGAACTTACAATGGACTTCCTCGCAAGCCTTCAGCCCATAAAAGAGATGAGTACAATTTGGAAAAACGGATTCCAGGGACAAATACAGAACGCACCTTTCTATAATCCTGATGGTACTCCAGCATTGGATAACCCATATATGTATGCCTATTCTGAAACCAATACCTACCGGAAAGATAACTTTTTCGGCAAGGCTCAGTTGGATTATGACATCATCAAATCGCTTAAATTTACCGCACGGACGGGTATTGATTATACAGGCGACAACTACGAATATAAGAGAGCAAAGGATTTTGTCGACAGCGATAAAAGAGATGGTAAATACTCTGTTAGTCAGGGAACAGGCCTTAGTGTACAGAATGATTTAATGCTTGTCTGGAACAAGGAATTCGGCAAATTTACTACAAATGCTACCGTGGGTTATAACTATGCTTACGGTCAGTCGTACAGCTATGCAGCAAATGCTGAGAAGCTTGTACGTGTAAACGACTACTCACTGGGTAATGCAGTCGCAGGTACAATGACTGCTAGCAATGGCTGGGGAATTGGAAAATCACAGAGTGTTTATGCAACTGCTCAGGTAGGTTTTGCGAATCAGGTGTTTATGGATCTATCCGGACGTAATGACTGGGCTGGTGTTTTAACAGAAGATAAAAATCACCATTTTTATCCTTCAGCCTCATTAAGCTGGCTTCCTTCAACTACTTTCAAACTTCCATCAACAATTAATCTGTTAAAATTAAGGGTTGGTTTGGCACAGGTAGGTCACGGCGTTGGTGTTCCAAGAACTAACAATACTTACGGTTTTAGCCCTATCGATTACGGAAGTGTTAAGATAATTAATATTGGTGGAACACTCGCTGCTCCAAATATCAAACCTGAGATCACAACTGCCTTGGAAGGCGGATTTGATATTTCGATGCTTGACCGTCGCGTTTCTGCAGATTTCACAATTTATAAAAAAGTGCACGATAACCAGTTTGGACAGATTCCTACATCTCCAGGTGTTGGTTATGGTGGCATGTTTGCCAATGTTGGTACTGTTGAGGCAAATGGTTACGAATTTTCTCTTGATTTTGTTCCTGTTCGCACTCACGACTGGAACTGGGAATTCGGCGTTAACTTTAGTAAAGTTGAATCAAAAATTACATCACTTTCTCCGACATATGTTCCTAACGGATATACATTCTATGGAAGCGGTCCAAATATGGACCTTAGACTTGCAGTTGGCGAAAAGGTTGGAACCATGTGGGCACATGACGTATTTAAAAGAATGCCTTCCACAAGTAAGTATGCAGGAAGCCTGATCCTTGATGACAATGGTGAATGGGTACACTCCACAGACGAAAAAGATCGTCAGAGAATTGGCAACTACAATCCTGACTTTATTTTAGGTATGCATACCTCCATTAAATGGAAGAACTTCAGAGTCGGAATGGTAGGAAGCTTCCGTAAGGGTGGTCAGTATGTATCAAATATCGAACGCCGTGCAGTAACTAACGGTCATGCGCTATCTGTAATCGGTGATAAATTTAACGGTCCAAATAACTATACGGTTGGAGGTCGCGATGCAGCAACCGGTGGTTTGCCCTGGCCAGATGCAAGTAAGATGCCTTACGCAAATATGAGAAGCCTGGTTGACACTTATTCCATGTACGGAACACCAGTTCCAATTGATGACGCCTGTTACTTCAAGGGTGTGTGGCTGAAACCTGGTGGAAATGCATCAAATGATGCTGACTATATCGTCAATGGTGCCAATCCTCTTGAGACATTCTACGCCTTACCAGGATTAATTCTGGGTACCCAATACTGGAATTTCCCGGAATCACTGATTCGTGATGCAACGAATTTCAAACTCAGAGAACTCACGGTTGATTATACAGTACCGAATAGCCTGACATCCAAATGGAAAGTTGAGAATGTTGTAGTTGGGTTCGTTGGAAGGAATCTTTTCCAGTGGAATAAAGAGAATAGAAATGTAGATCCGGAATCAGCATTTGAAGGGATCGGTCAAAATCAGGGAGTTGTTGGAAAGGCGTTACCATCAATCGCTTCCTATGGTTTCAAAGTATCGTTTGAATTTTAATGCTTAAATTTATTGCAATTATGAAAAAACAGATATCCATATTAATCCTGACACTTTTTGTCTTAACGGGCTGTGAAAAACAGCTGCTCAGACAGGATGATAGTTTACAAAAGCGTGACGCTTTGGAGTCCGCTACTCCGAATCTGCTGCTTTCTTCTGTGATCCAGCAATCTGCATTCGCCTATCAGGGTGAAGGAGGCGTTCAAAACCGACAACTTGCCGCTACAGTGCAGTATATGCAGGGAAACAGAAGCTCTGATAACAATATTTACAAGAGTTTCCCGAAGCCAAACAGTGACTTGTATTCGATCACTGCACCCATAAAACTTGTACAGGCTTCCATTAAACAAGTTCATACTTTGGGTCTTAAGAGCTACGAAGGTATTTTCCTTATCTTTAAATCATTGTTATGGTCAACAGCTACAGACCTTTATGGCGACATTTACTATACAGAGGGTTTACGGGGACAGGAAGGTATTTTATTTCCTAAGTTTGATCAGCAAAAGGATATTTACCCTGCCCTGATTCAAAATCTGAAAGATGCAGCTCAACTTCTTGCCGAAGGAACCGATCCAATTGATAAGACATACGATATTTTATACGGTGGTGATAAGTCCAAATGGATCAAATTTGCCAATTCGCTTCAGCTTCGATTGCTGATGAGAGCAAGCAAGAACCTTACAACCGCTGCAGCCGATATTGCCGCAGTAGCCGCCCAACCCTTAATCAGTACAGTTGCTGAGAATGCCTCTATTCCATATCTGGATGGCGACAGAACCTATAACTGGCCATTATCCTACGATGCATATAGCGATAACTTCCAGATTTACCGTCCTTCCAAGACTCTTGTCGATTCATTAAAAGCACTTAATGATAGTCGTCTTTATGTCTGGGTTGCACCTCTGGAAAAACCATGGGTTAATATTAAAGCTTATGATGGCTATACTCAGGTCACTACGGATCCAAATGGATTTACATATTCAAGTACTGCCGAATATATCGACAGAAGTAAATCGGGTATTGCCGCTGCGGCACGCTTTATTGTGGACTCTCTTACTCTTTATGCCGGTTATACTGCAGGTATGTACGAAAATGTTCTTGCCGCAAATGGCAACTGGGACTTCCCAACAACAATCTTTAACTACAAAATATCCAAGTTCACTAAACTGCTAAATGCAAAAGCACACCCACTGTTACGGGCATGCATGATCCAGTCTGACGAGGTACAGTTCCTTCTGGCTGAAGCAGCTGTTAAGGGTTACATTACCGGAAGTGCCGACACTTATTATAAAGCAGGCGTGACTCTTGCAAACAGCAGGTGGGGTGTGAATATCGCAAGTAATTACTTTGACAATCCGGTTGCAAAATTCCCATCGGCCGGAACACAAAATCAGAAATTAGCTAAGATTGGTTTACAGAAATGGCTTGGACTCTTCCTTATGGGTGTTGAGGCGTATGCCGATCACAGAAGAACGCTCGATCCCGTAACTAAAACAGGTTTCCCTGCTATTGATTACAACGGTGAACTTGCCAACAAACTTCATGATTTCCCTCTGCGTTTCAGATATCCGCAGACTGAAATGGCCAATAACGCAGCCAATTATCAGGAAGCTATAAGCAGACTGGATAAGGGTGATACAGAATACTCAAGCATGTGGCTTATTAAATAGTCAGCTTAACAATATTATTTGATTTTTCAGGAAACAGGTTCGAAAGGACCTGTTTCTTTGTTTTATGGCCTTGTTCAACCCGCTGCCGGGGCTGATAACATAACCGCATCCCTACCCCCGGTTCCGCTTCACTGCACCGGGGGTTAATCAGATTTGACTCCTTCGGAGTGCTTTATAACCGATCAAAACAAATCACTTTTCCGACTTTAAATTGATGACGGCCAACTTCAACCGGGCGATTTTACAGAGAGAAAATCAAGATATGAAGGACATTGAGCGTGTCCAAGTAAGGACTATGAAGGAGCGGAGTCGA
>CAINLJ010000280.1 GCA_903850335.1 uncultured Bacteroidia bacterium
AACTATTTGTTGTTTGAGGAGGGGCTGGTGAACAAGTCAACCGGAGGGTACACCTACGAGTACCACCTGAAGGATCATCTTGGCAATACACGCGTCTCCTTTCAGCCAAGTGGCAGTACGCCGGCGGTCACACAGGTAGCAGAATATTACCCGTTTGGAAGTACTTATCTGCCCATTTACAATGGATCGGGGACCAGCAATAAATACCTTTACAACGGGAAGGAGAAGCAGGATGATGTGCTGGGGACCGGAAGTACTGCATTGGATTGGTATGATTACGGCGCACGATTCTATGACCCACAAATCGCAAGATGGCTCAGCGTCGATCCGCTGGCTAATAAGTACTATGCTAATGGTCCCAATACTTATTGTGCTAATAACCCTATTCGGTTTATTGATCCTGATGGAAAAAAGATTGTGGATGCTAATGGGAACGAGATGTACACCCAAAAGGGTGGCTGGACAAAATACGCGTCACAAGATGCAATAACTTTTAATAAGGCAATGATGCAAAGTGACAAATCAAGAAATCAATGGAATAAATTAGTCGAATCACCCATGGAAGTGCAGTTGGAGATAAATTCTGGCAGAAATCCCGAACATCCAGATTCAAATGGAACAACCAAACCAAACTGGACAATTGATTCTAAAAGTAATACTTGGAAAATCTCAGGACAAAAAATTACTCTTTGGGGTGAAAAATTGAATGAGTCAATTAAAAAGGGTGAAAAAAGTAAAGGACTATCATTGGAGCAAGCAATAGCGGCAACAGGTTCTCACGAAATTGAGCATGCAGTTGATGAAAAGAATATTCAATTACAAGAAGAAAGGGGAAATGAACAAGATAAAACAGAAAAAGCAAGAATTGAAAAAGAAATTGAAAGTGAACCCACAAAGATTGGGGATGAGGTTAGGGAACAAATACGAAATCAACCTAAAGAAATTGCTCCAATTATTAGGCCTATACAGCTTTAACATTTATCAAGAAAGGAGTTATTAAATGAGGAAAATAGTTTTCATTGCATTTTTCGTTTTAAACTATATTTTTAGTTTTGCAATTGACAAGCAAGCCACTAATAAGCTTGATAGTTTAGGCTTAAAACAGGGGAAATGGATAGAATTTGAAGCACATCCTGCCTCAGCCGGTTTTACTATTCATGATAATGAAAATGGTTCATCAACTTTTGAAGATCAATACGATGAACATAAGCTTAATATATATAAACTCAAAGGTAGATACAAAGACGGCTTTCGAGATGGAACTTGGGAGATATATTCTGCTTCTAATCGCTTAGTGTTTACTGTCAATTATAATAGAGGTCTTATTGAAGGGCAATTTATTATATATTATAAAAATGGAGAATCACTTGTCTGTAATATTAAGCATGAAGTGAAAGCAAAAGTTGAAATATATTTGAAATCAGGAGTTTTGAAGAAAATAAATTATGTTTCTACTCAGGAATTGCTCGAATATATTTTATATTAACCTTAATTGTAGAAGTTTGGACTTTATATAACGTTAAAGAGAAGCAGGACTATGTCCTGCTTACTGCTAACACATCTGTCAATTGGTATGATTACGGTGCAAGATTCTATGACCCTACAATTGGAAGATTTCATACCGTTGATCCATTAGCTGAAAGCTACAGAAGATGGAGCCCCTACAATTACGGGAAAGACAATCCAATGAGGTTTATCGACCCGGATGGAATGTCAGCTAGTGATTTTAAAGATAAAGATGATAATTTAATCATCCATGTTAATGATGGTTCCAATGCTGTCTATAAACTAGATGGAACAAATCACACAGATGAATCTTTTAAATTTGTTGGCTATAATAATCAGGGAGGAAAAGATGAAGTTAGTGTAGAAGGAGCGGTAGCTGGTGCTCAAGACTATGTTACAAATAATTACGACAAATGTAATCAATCCGTGAACTTTGTAGGGCGAACTTATGAATCGGCTGCTAAAGAAGAAGGAAAGACTTTAGATAATATTGGAATTGTTACAGGGAACTCCACGGCTGCAACAATCAAAAGTGATTTAGCAAATAAGGTAACCCCTGAAAAGTCAGTTATATCGGCACAGGAATCCGCAGCTAAAGGGAATTTAGTCGTTGGTGCAAAAGAAGGGCATGTTGTTACAATGACGACCAAAACATTTGATATAACTCGATATAACACTTCTGGTTCGCTAATTGAACAAAAGCAAATTGTTGGAGGTAAGATAGCAAATGTCAATGGAAGTCCTAAACTGACTAACATTGGTCCGGGGCATAAGAATAGTTTTCAAAATCCAACAGGTCAACCTGATTTAATTTGGTATTCTTTGCCTCGTAAATGATCTAAATATCTAACAATGAAATTTTTCTGAAATATGAATTATCCAATTTCGATTTTAATGATATTATTATTCTCTTGTTCGATCATTCAAGGCAATTCGAGAAAGAACATATTGAACCAAAAGAATTGGATTGAACATCGCGCAGTATATCCTGATGCGGGTTTTGTTATAGAGTTTAAATATCCGAACAATATCACAGTTGCTAGATCAATAGATAATTGTCTTTGTGTCGGCGTAAAAACCAAACATTACGATGAAAACGAAGCTTCATTTGAGGATAATACAAGGCAATGGTGTATTTGTGTAGACGATACTGCTGACTTCTCAATAAACTATTTAATTTCTTCATGGAAAACCACATTCAATGGAGAAGTTACAGAAAAGAGAGATACAGTAACAATTGGAAACTTAAAAGCACTTCGGGCAACCTTAAAGAGTAAAGAGCCAAGTGTTTCCTATAGACAATTGATCTATCTGAAGAAATACTCAACTTTATTTGAGATTATGAATGTTGATGAATCAACAAGTAAAGATTTTGAGATATTTTGTAAAAGCATAAAGATTGAAGGATACAAGAAACCGTAATTAATACGAGATACTCTGTTTTAAAAACCCGGCCACTGTGCCGGGTTTTGTTTTATATCTGAAATACATCACATCCGATATACGATAGTCGTATAAGCATCACGAAAAGTTATCAACAATTAGAGAGCGGCGTTCAGTGCGTTGGATAAAGTGTCCTTAAGTTTTTTCTTGGCAAACAGCCCGTCTATGATGTTAAAGACCGATTTGCGTTCTTCGTCTTCCAGCAGTTCCACCAGCCTGAGTTTTTCCATCAGCGACTTATCCTGAGAGTTTACTTCCCTGAAAATATCGTCAGAAGAAAACAGTTCTGAAAGTGTCATTCCGAGAGCTTTGGCGATCTTTTCCACGGTAGAAGTGTAAGGGTCTGTTTTCCCCTTTTCAATCTTCGAGTATTGCGATTGATCCATCCCGATCTCAATGGCGACCTGTTTTTGTGTCAGCCCTTTTGCCTCCCTTGCTGTGCGTATTTTATTGCCGATATCCATAGTGTTTCTGATCTTGTACTCTACAAAAATAGCTTTTATGGACGTTTAAAACAATGTTGATAAATTTTATATCACCAAAAATAGACTATTAAATCCTTTTATATAGATTTGTCGAATGGAGTTATCAGTCCAAATAAAATTTTGAAGCAATGCAAATCCCCGAAATTAAAACCCGGCTAACGATCACCCAAGTTCTAAATCATTACAATTTGAGACCCGACCGGAACCACCGGCTTTTATGCCCGTTCCACGAGGACAAAACGCCCAGTTTACAGGTTTACCCCGACACCAACACCTGGACGTGCTTTAGTACCAACTGCCACGCAGGCAGCGGCGATGTGATCGACTTTATTTTGAACAAAGAAGGTTTTTCGAAGCACGAAGCAATAGAGAAAGCAACAAAATTAGCCCAGTCTTAGGGAGTTGGGTCCAATGCAAACTGGCATCCCGGAAACTTGTTGCAGTACCATGTAACGGAACAATGCGCTTTATTTCAAAAAACCATCACCATTTCGTTTTGAGATGCCTACTTAAAAGTAGTGGTTTGTTGAACATAATGGGAGTTCCATAAAACCAATCCAATCCATTAATACGAATTACCCACAGTATTATTAAAATGCTTATAAGATATCTTTTTCGGACAAGTGTCATTGATAATCTGACATCAGGTCATATTGACAACAGGATTAAAACTTCCTTGCTCGCGAATGGGAATTAAAATGTTAGAGAGGAAGATGGAAACAACTACTTTAATTGATCAACACTAATTGTCAGAAATTAAGTGAAGAATTTATTTTTTTCATTTTCCTTCATAGGGTACTTTTCACGCGTTTTTGAGGGTCCATGAGTGCAAAATACTCCCTTAAAAGCACCGAAATGGAAATTCAAAAAGTATCATTCACCCAGTTTTTTTGACCGTTCACCCAGAAAACCATACCGTTCCCTAGGTTTTCTGCATATTCGGAATCGTGTATTCAATAACTACTTACCTTAGAACTGTAGAATTACTCTTTTTAGTTTAAAAGTTACTGTAGGGAATAAATAATATTAAAATGACCTATTAACACCTTTATAACCACTAAATTCATATTAATGAAAATTAAATCATTCATCCTGATTGTAGCATATTGAAATGACGGAAGTGTTACTTGACTCCATTGTTTCACCGGGCTTTGGAAAGTTGGTATTTAATAAATCAACCGATTTCTTATCTGGGCATTATGGGGTTCGACTAAACAGTGTTGATAAAATAAATGTAAATAAGGAACTAATCAGTTCAACAAACTTCTATTATCAATATCCAATTACATCAAATAATTCAAGTGGTTTACCTTCCGGAGTACCCACTAGCACAACGCGGGTCTTTCTTGATTCTCTGGTAGTTAAAGACCGCAGTAGTTATCGTGTGCAGGGTTACAGTTTTGACTATGAGTCTTTGAGTTCGCTTCCTGTGCGACTATCATACGCGAAAGATCATTGGGGATATTTTAATGGTGCATCCAACTCCACATCTATACCAGACGTAATACCAACTGCGAGAAAAACTTATTTCCCTACACTTTCATGGGCAAATAGAAATCCTAACTACAATTATTCCAAAATTGGGATGCTAAAGAAAATCACCTATCCAACTGGAGGTTATACCCAAATTAATTATGAAGCTAACAAAGTAAATGAAACGACTGAAGTCGGTGGAGTTCGAGTATCACAAACTACAACTTATCCAATAATAGGTGCACCCTCAATGATTAAAAAATATCAATACTCAGGAGGACAATCAGGCAGTGACTTAACGACATCCTATTATTCAGAATACAATGTCTATGTATATTCCGCACCTAATTGCGGTGCTGCCGTTGTAAATACGATACCTGTTTACAAAGCTTCAAACTGGACGCATTATTCTATGGGCAAATATGGCGGAGGATCGGTTGGTTATGCTACTGTAAAAATATTGAATGGCTTAAATGGGGAAGATGGTTTCGAGGAGCATCAGTTTACAGTCGCCTTTGACACCCCCGGTGGACCTACAATGTTGGGATCAAATATCATACCCGATCGTACCTACTCAAATTTTGGATGGAATAATGGTGAGAAGCAGCGCGATATTTATTATAATAGTTCCTCCACAAAGATTAAGGATGTAATTTATTCTTATACTAGTGATTTGACCAATGAGAAAACAAATTATTTCGTTTCACTAAGAAAAACGGGCCCCCTTACAGGTGCTGGTCATCTAATTGATTATTGTAGTTGTGGGTATTCTGGAATTATTACAGACCCAACATATAATTATCCATTTATTAATCAAGATTTTGATGCTTATGCCTATTTCTTCACTTCGAAATGGCGCTATTTATCTTTTAAGACAGAAACTAATTATGATGTGAATGGGCAGAATCCAGTAGCTACAACTACTAACTTTTATTATGAGGTACCAGGACATGCGCAAATGACCCTGGAAGAGATGCGCGATAGCAAGGGAAATTTTTTCAGAAAAAGATATTACTATACTGCTGATTGTGATACTACAGTCATGAATTTTCTTACCTTAAAGTCAAAACATATTATAAGTCAACCTGTCGATATTCGAAAATACGACAATGGATTACTAGCAGAAGGTCAACAAATAAAATACAATGATTATGGACAACCTACAGATTTATATGTAGCCGAAACAAATGGAAGTGATGTAAGTTTTACTCCATCGAATCCGTATAGATTTTCGCATAAAGTTAATTACCAGTATGATAGCAATAATAATTTAATTCAAGCTTCGAAAGATTATAATATCCCAACGACCTATCTCTGGAGTTACAATGGATCGATGCCTGTTGTGAAGGCAGAGAATGTAACCAATACTGTTTTAACTGCTGCAGTAATAGCAGCAGGAGCTTCTAATGTGGAAACATTCTGGCGCGGATTTAACAACATAGCTACAGATGCCTCCCAACAGACTGCCTGGAAGAATTTTAACTCCGCGCTCAGAAATAATTCTACCCTCTTAAATGCAAAAGTATCTACGTATACTTATGCCCCTTTAATCGGGATGACCTCACAAACAGATCCTAACGGGGTGACTACCTATTACGAGTATGATCCTATGGAACGATTAAAAAATGTAAGGGACAAAGATCTGTATATCCTGGGAAGGAATTACTACCATTACTACTCGGATGCCTCCTCCGATGCGGCGACCCTGAACGTAAGCCAAAGTACCATAAGTTCAGTCTATACCGCAACTTCTACCCCGTTAGCCATTACAGCCAATTGTTCATGGACTATCACGAGCAACTCTCCCAGCTGGTTGTCGGTAAATACGGCATCGGGAAATTTAAGCGGAAGCGTTAATGTCATTGCAACAGGCAATACCGGGGTCTTGCGCACCGGAATCCTTACGGTAACATACGGGAGGTCGCAGACAAAAACTGTCACTGTCACTCAGGCTGCCAACACCACCACATTAATTACGGACCAGATTTATCTGGCGTTTCCCAGAAGAGCAACTACGATCAACGTAGCTATCACATCCAATACGACATGGACAGCCGCGGTATCCTCAGGTGCTGTTTCCTGGCTCCGGGTATCGAATGTGAGTGGCTCAGGAAACGCAACATTAGGGGTCCAAACATTGAGTGATATAGGCAGTGGATCAAGAGGGGGATATGTCACCATTGCCACGACTGATGGTTTGAAATCGGTACAAATTAATGTCTTACAATCTTATTAAACGATTACGATGAAACGACTTATATATCAACATATCATAGGATCCCTGTTTACAACTCTGTTGGGTGTCACTGTCAGTTTTGCCCAGACTGCCACTAAAAACTACACGACTGTTTATCGCCCTCAGGTAGCTGTGACAAACGAGTGGGCTATACCGGGCTTAAGTAAGGAGACCGGACAAAAGAATGTCAAATATTTTGATGGTCTGGGGCGTCCTTCCCAAGGAGTACAGGTTCTTGGATCTCCTCTTGGATTTGATATGGTAGGGCCTGTCAAATATGATGCCTACGGGAGAGAAGCAAGAAAATTTCTGCCATATACGCTTTCGGCAGCCAACAATGGGGCATATGTGACTTCAGATTCAATTGGACAAAGCAGTTTTTATACCTCAATGTTCGGATCAACAGATGGCACCTTGGGGTACTCAAAATCAGAGTTTGAAAACTCTCCTTTGGACCGATTAATAAAGCAAGGTGCCCCGGGTTCAGTTTGGCAACCCAATACAGTCCCGGCAAATGATCATTCTTCAAAGACGGACTATGGCACTAACCGGACAAATGAGGTAAAACGATGGACAATTGTGAATAATACTTTGACGGATAATGGCTACTATGCTTCATCGACCTTGTACAAAACAACTTTATGGGATGAGAATAATCCAAAAGATACTACCGTGAGTCGGACGATTGAATACAAAGATTTTTTGGGAAACGTAGTGTTAAAAGTGGCTAGCAGTGGGGCGACCAAATTTTTTACGTATTACGTTTACGATGATTTTTCACGTTTACGATTTGTTCTTTCTCCAAAGGCCGCATCTGACAATTCGATAACGACGAATGAACTGGATTCGTTGTGTTATCAATATCGTTATGATGTCCGTGGAAGGATGGTCAAGAAAAAACTACCCGGCGCAGACAGTACCATTATGGTTTACGATGCACGGGACAGGCTTGTTTTATCTCAGGACGGGGTCTTAAGGGCTTCGAACGGGTATAAATGGTATTTTACCAAATATGATGCCTTTAACAGGCCGGTCATCACC
>CAINLJ010000281.1 GCA_903850335.1 uncultured Bacteroidia bacterium
ATATCCTACAAATATCTTCAGTGCTCTGCACCTTTTCTATTTGCCAACTAAAATCCTGCAAATCGCTGCATTTTAGATCAAAATTCAATTTTACACCATTCCCCACAACTTTTTCATCTGATCCATTATTTCATACTTATTTTTCGTTTATATTATTGATATTCAATTATTTATATTAAAATTTACCGAACTATTGTTTTCAAAAGTTATGAAAAAAGCAAAGCCCCATTAAAACAAATGAGGCTTTCCATATATCTTTCTTAAATAATTTAATCCAGAGTTTTTGCGACAGAAACCTGTTCGAAGGCTTCAATGAAATCGCCTTCCTTCAGGTCATTGTAATTACGGATGTTAAGACCACATTCGTAACCCTTGGCCACGTCTTTAACATCGTCCTTGAATCGTTTCAGCGATTCCAGGTCACCTGTAAAGACTACGATACCATCCCGAATAAGTCTGACTTTCGAATTCCGGGTAATCTTTCCATCTCTTACAATACATCCTGCAATAGTACCTACCTTTGTAATATTGAATACGTTAAGGACTTCTGCAGTACCCTTGATCTCTTCTTTAATTTCGGGTGCAAGCATCCCTTCCATAGCTGATTTGACCTCATTGATCGCATCATAGATAATGGAGTACAACCTGATATCGATTTCTTCTTTCTCCGCAAGCTTTCTTGCACTCATTGAAGGCCGAACCTGGAATCCTACGATAATCGCATTGGACGCCGAAGCAAGCATAATATCAGATTCAGTAATTTGTCCAACTGCCTTATGAATAACATTGACCTGAATCTCACCAACAGAGAGTTTAATTAATGCATCTGCCAGCGCTTCGATAGATCCGTCGACATCACCCTTGACAATAATATTCAATTCCTGGAAGTTACCAATAGCGATTCGTCGTCCGATCTCATCGAGTGTAATATGCTTTTGAGTACGCAGACCTTGTTCACGTTGTAATTGTTCACGTTTATTGGCAATCATTCTTGCCTCACGTTCACTTTCCATCACATTGAACTTATCACCAGCCTGAGGAGCACCGTTCAGACCCAGGATAAGAACAGGTTCAGCAGGACCAACCTCTTCAACCCTTTGATTACGTTCGTTAAACATAGCCTTGACGTGACCAAAGTGTGGTCCGGCAAGCACCACATCTCCAACACGCAGAGTCCCATTTTGCACGAGGATTGTAGCTACATAACCTCGTCCCTTATCAAGAGAGGATTCAATAACAGAACCAACGGCACGCTTATTCGGGTTTGCTTTCAATTCGAGCATATCTGCTTCGAGCAATACCTTTTCAAGTAATTCATTTACTCCCAGTCCACTCTTTGCCGACAGATCCTGAGACTGGTACTTACCGCCCCAATCCTCGACAAGGAAATTCATATTTGCAAGTTGTTGCTTTATCTTTTCAGGATCAGCTGCATGTTTATCCACTTTATTGATAGCGAAGATAATAGGAACGGCTGCTGCAGTCGCATGGTTGATTGCTTCCACAGTCTGAGGCATTACGTCGTCGTCAGCAGCTACGATAATAATTACGATATCAGTAACTTGTGCACCACGTGCACGCATAGCTGTAAACGCTTCATGACCCGGAGTATCAAGGAAGGTTATTTTTCGGCCACCTTCAAGTGTAACATTATAAGCACCAATATGCTGTGTAATCCCTCCAGCCTCACCAGCTATGACGTTAGCCTTACGAATATAATCCAGAAGTGAAGTTTTACCATGGTCAACGTGACCCATGACAGTCACAATAGGAGGCCGGGATAAAAGATCGGTATCAAGATCCTGTTCTTCAACGATTGCTTCCTGTACTTCAACAGAAATAAATTCAACCTTAAATCCAAATTCGTCGGCAACGACAGCCATTGTTTCCGCATCAAGCCGCTGATTAATTGAGACAAATAATCCCAGCGACATACACGTTGCAATAATTTTAGTTGGCGGAACATCCATCATGGAGGCCAGTTCGTTAACAGAGACAAACTCGGTAACTTTAATAATACTCTTGTCCATCTCATCGCGGGCACTCTGTTCAGCCAATTTCTCACTAAATGCGAGTCGTTTATCCCGTCTGTACTTCGAACCTTTTGTTTTTTGACCTTTAGTAGTCAGACGAGCTAACGTCTCTTTAATTTGTTTTTGTACGTCTTCATCCTTAACCTCCTGTTTGGCAGGGGCTTTCTTCTTTACTACAAGGGATATCTTTTTCTTTAACTTATCCGACTTATCTTGTTTCGATTCCTTGGAAAGTTCATGTTTCTTTTCAGGTAATTCAACCCTTTCCTTTCCCTCTTTGGCTACCCGCTTACGTTTTTTCTTATTTCGTATTGAACTGTCATCAAGACGCGCCGGTTTCTTCTTCTCCTCGATTGGCAGATCAATCCGTCCAATTACTGTAGGCCCTGTAAGTTTTTTACGATCTAATTTGAATATCTCATCAACACCGGCATCCAGATCAGATGCAATAATATCGCGGGGTTTGATAATCTCGACCCTGGCCGGTCTTTCTCTTTCCACTTGTGGCCTGGCTATCTCCTCGGATGCTTTTCGTGTTGTTAATTTTTTCTTAATGATCTCTTTGGTTGGCTTTTCAACTACCCGTGCAGGATTAAGGTCAATTTTGCCAATCACTTTAATGTTATTTTCTATCTGAGACCGGTTTGAAACCATTTCAGGTTTAATCTCTTCCTTTTCGCTTATGGCCAAAGGCTCTGTTACAACCGGAGGTAGTTCTTCGGCAGCAGTCTTACTTTCATGGGATTCTTCAGCCTTTGCTGCTTTGATTTCAACTTGTTCAATCTCCGGGGGTATTTGAGGTTCCGGTTTATCTTTAACAACAGGAATTTCAGGTTTCTCTTCTTTTGGTTTAGGTCTGCGATTAAGATTATCCAGATCTACTTTGCCAACTACTGTTATTTGCGGTCTATCTTCGATTTCGATCACCGGAGCTGGTGCAGGTTTAGGAATTTCGACTGCTGGTTCCTGTTTCTTTGGCGGAACGACAGGTTCGGCGGGGCGGGCAGTAAAGTTTTGTTCGGGTCGTTTTTCTTCTTTGTAATGATGAAGGCTATGGTCCTTAATCATTATTGAATCATCATCCCCATCAGGCTCGTCCACCTCTTTTTTTACTGCATGGACATCTGATATGGATACTGCTTCATTTTTAGCGTGGTGATGACGAAGATTGAGTTTATCGGCCTCAATTTTGGCTTCATGATCTTTTCGGAATTGTTTTTCCAGAAGCTCATGCATATCAGCTTCAATCTTCGTGTTTGGATCAGTAGAGATTTTAAACCCCTGCTTATTCAGGAAATCTACCAATGTAGTGATTCCAACGTTAAGCTCACGAGCTATTTTACTTAATCTAGATCCTTTTTCCCCTGTAATCATATCTTACCAAACAGTTAATTATCCTAATATCCTTCAGCCGTGTTAATTCATTTTTTCACAAAAATAATTATTCAAACTCGGCTCTAAATATTCGCAACACTTCATCGATCGTTTCTTCTTCGAGGTCTGTGCGCTTAATAAGGTCTTCGCGCGTAAGGCTTAATACATTTTTAGCCGTATCGCAGCCAATAGCTTTTAGTTCATCGATGATCCATCCATCGATTTCATCTGAGAATTCATCCAGGTTAACGTCCTCTTCATCAACGGCTTCGCGATCGCGATATACATCAATATCGTAGCCTGTTAACTGACTGGCGAGTTTAATATTCAATCCTCCCTTACCAATAGCCAGTGAAACTTCTTCCGGTTTAAGGAAAACTTCAGCCCGGTTTTCGTTGGAGTATAACTTAATGGATGAGATTTTCGCAGGGTTCAATGCACGTTGAATGTACAACTGCAGATTATTTGTAAAATTGATAATATCAATATTTTCGTTCCTGAGTTCGCGAACTATTCCATGGATCCGTGAACCCTTCATACCAACACAGGCACCCACCGGATCAACTCTCTCATCATAGGATTCAACAGCTACTTTTGCCCTTTCTCCAGGTATCCTGACAATCTTCTTAATAGTTATTAATCCATCAAAAATCTCAGGTACCTCAAGTTCGAACAAACGCTCAAGGAAAACCGAGGATGTACGTGAGAGAATAATGTACGGACTGTTATTCCGCATCTCGACTCTTATAATCACGGCGCGAACGCTGTCACCTTTACGAAAGAAGTCTGTCGGAATCTGTTCAACCTTAGGAAGCAATAATTCATTACCTTCATCGTCGAGCAGAAGCAATTCACGTTTCCAGATCTGATAAACTTCACCAGTAACGATCTCTCCGATTTTATTTTTATATTTTGTATAAACATTATCCTTTTCCAGCTCCAGGATGCGTGTTGCCAGATTCTGACGAAGGTTAAGAATAGCCCTGCGGCCAAAATCAGAGAATTTTACCTCATCGGTTACTTCTTCACCAATATCAT
This sequence comes from uncultured Bacteroidia bacterium, assembly GCA_903850335.1. GTDB lineage: Bacteria > Bacteroidota > Bacteroidia > Bacteroidales > Prolixibacteraceae > JAAFHB01. The sequence goes on from CAINLJ010000281.1 coordinate 4,446, forward strand.
AATCGTCGCCAATCTTATTAGCCTGAGTGAGCGTAATTTGAAGGTTAGGGTCGGTAAATTCATTATCTGCTACGACTGTTCGGTTACGCCAGATTTCAAAGTCTCCTTTATCAGGGTTAATGATAACATCGAAATTCTCATCAGTACCAAACTGTTTTTGAAGAACACTCCGGAAAGAATCCTCAAGAACACTCATCATGGTAGCCCGGTCGATGCTCTTCAGATCTTTAAATTCCGAAAACGTGTCAATCAAGTTCAGGTTGTCCATATCTTCAAAATTTTATTTTAAAAAGAAATTACTATTTTAACTGTCTTTATTTGATCAAAATCAAAAGTCAATGTTTTGGTTGCCTCAACCTTTTTACCATCAACCTTCTCCTTTATTATTGTTTCCAATTCAAAACCATCTGAATTCGCAGCTTTCAAAATTCCTTTTAGTTTATCACCGGTTTTTGTTATCACCTCCAGTTCACGTCCAATGTTCTTAAGATATTGGCGCAGAACCTTAAAAGATGAAGAAAGCCCCGGAGACGAAACTTCAAGGGAAAAATCTTCAGTCTCCCTGTCGAGATTATGCTCAACATGACGGCTTATTTCTACACATTCTCCAACACTTATTCCGGTATCACTGTCAACAAAAACAAGAATCGAATTGCCTAAACCAACCGTTACATCAACAATAAACTGATCAGCCAACAACACTTCCTCAACCAGAGACTGTACCTTTTCCTTTGTTATCATTTTTACTATCAATAAAATAGGGGACTTTCCGTCCCCTAATCCTTCGATTATTCTCCGCCACAAAAGTAAACCTTTTGTGTTAAATAAACAAATAAAATTAACGTTCAATTTGAATATGATTTTTTAAATGAGCACGTTGTAAATGCAGAGAGTAAAAAAAGCAGAACATTTCTTAGATTTGACCTCTTAATATTATAAAAAACACCCGGATTGAAAAGCTCAAAAAATAAGATTATAAACGATCCAGTATGGGGATTCATCGAAATAGATTCAGATCTTCACATGAGACTTCTCGAACATCCTTATTTTCAGAGACTAAGGCGAATAAAACAATTAGGGCTTTCGTCACTCGTATATCCTGGTGCCAACCATACCCGTTTTGAACATGCTATCGGCACAATGCATCTGGTCCGTTCTGCCCTTGACGTACTAAAGGCAAAGGGGACAAAAATTACTCCGGATGAAGAAGAAGCTGTGATGGCGGCCCTGCTATTGCATGACATCGGCCATGGTCCTTTTTCTCATGCACTGGAGCAAAGTATTGTCCAGGGGATATCTCACGAGGAATTATCATTACTTTTTATGAAAGAATTAAACGATGAGATGAATGGCCGGCTTAGTCTTGCACTTGATATTTTTCTTAACCTTTACCCAAAACAATTTCTCCATCAGTTAGTTAGCAGTCAGCTGGATATGGACAGACTCGATTTTCTGAAGAGAGATAGTTTTTATTCCGGCGTATCCGAAGGGGTTGTATCATCCGAACGTATCATAAAGATGCTGGATGTCCGGAATGATCAGCTCGTTGTCGAGGTAAAAGGAATCTATTCAGTCGAGAAATTTCTCATTGCACGCAGGCTAATGTACTGGCAGGTTTATCTTCATAAGACGGTAATATCAGCAGAATATATGCTGATTAAACTTTTACAAAGGGCATCCGAACTAACTTCAGCAGGTCAGGTGATATCTGCTACCGGGAATCTTTCCTTGTTTCTAAATAAGAGTATCACGGCGGATGATTTTCGGTCGGAAGACAGGGAGGTAAGAAAAAAGGCCTTGTCTCATTTTGCAAGTCTGGATGATGCTGACGTTTTGATTACGCTGAAAGACTGGATTCAGAATGCTGATCCTATCCTTTCTAACCTTTCGGAAGGGTTGATTAATCGAAGGCTTTTTAAAATAAAACTATCTTATTTGCCATTTTCAGAGCGTAAACTAAATAAATTCAAACAGTTATCTGTTGATACTTTTAAAATAAACCAGGACGAGGCTAATTTCTTTATTATTGATGGAGAAATAACCAACAGTGCCTATGATGCGGAAGCGGGAAGCATCCAAATTCTCTCCCGAAATGGCAAATTAAAAGACATCAAAGAAGCATCAGACATTAATTTAGAGGGACTTACAAAGACTGTGCGTAAACATTTTCTTTGTTATCCGGGAGACATCCTCACAAGGTAATTATTTTATTATTTTTGCAGCGTAAAATTTAAAGTAGAACGAATGGAGTTTTCGGCAAAAGATATTGCGGCGCTGCTAAATGGCACAGTAGATGGAAACAGCAGTGTTAGAGTAAGTAACATTTCTAAGATTGACCAGCCTATCCCGGGGACACTCTCATTTCTTTCAAATCCTGCCTATACAAAATATATTTATAAAACCAGTGCCTCAATTGTGATTGTCAGCAGGGATTTTAAGCCGGAATCACCGCTTACATGTACGTTAATCCGGGTTGATGATCCTTATGCTGCATTAGCGAAACTTCTTGATTTCTACGTCAAATCGAAACCTGCCAAGATTGGTATTGAGCAACCAAGTTATATTCACAGCTCGGCAACAACAGGTACTGAAATTTATGTTGGAGCCTTCGCATACATCGGTGAAAATGCTCATATTGGGAATCACGTCAAAATTTATCCTCATGTTTACATTGGTGACAATGTGAAAATAGGTGATTATACTGTTCTTTATTCCGGAGTTAAGATTTATGCTGATTGCGTTATCGGGGCGAACGGAATAATTCACTCCGGGGCCGTTATTGGTGCAGATGGGTTTGGATTTGCACCTAATCAGGGTGCTGCCTACTCAAAAATTGAACAAATTGGGAATGTTGTTATTGAAGACAATGTTGAAATCGGTGCGAACACGACTATCGATCGTGCGACAATGGGATCTACATTTATTCGTAATGGCGTAAAGTTGGACAACCTGATTCAGATCGCACATAATGTCGAATTAGGAGACAATACAGTGATTGCTGCCCAGACGGGCATAGCTGGTTCTGTTATAATTGGAAAGAATTGTCTCTTTGGTGGTCAGGCCTCTTCTTCCGGTCATATAACTATTGGTGATGGATCTAAAGTTGGACCCAAATCAGGCGTTTTATCATCACTTAAACCAAATTCGGTTGTTCTTGGTACACCGGCAGAGGACTTTAAAACAACTATGAAAGTCTATTCTATTATCAGAAACCTACCCAAACTTCGGGATGAAATCATTGAACTTCAAAAAAAGATAAAATCAAACGAAACTAACGAATAAAAGAAAAACTTCGTGAAATGATGAGCAGTAAGCAAAATACTATTGAAAGAGAGGCTACAATTTCAGGGAAAGGCCTTCATACAGGTGTAGAAGTAACTTTAACATTCAAACCTGCAGCCGAAAATTTTGGATTTAAATTTAAACGTGTAGATCTGCCAGGGCAGCCAGTTATAGAAGCCAATGTTTCCAAAGTAAAAGGAACTTCAAGAGGTACAGTGTTAAAAGACGGTGACGTTGTAATCAGCACTATCGAACATGTGATGGCCGCCTTGACGGGAATGGGAATTGACAATGTTTTAATTGAGCTAAACGGACCGGAGGCTCCAATTCTTGACGGCAGCGCAACAGGTTATGTACAAACTCTAATCCAGGCTGGATTGAAATCACAGGACGCTGAACGTGAGTATTTTGAGATAAAAAGAAAGATCGTCTATAAAAATGCCGAGACCGGGACAGAGATAATTGCTTATCCGGATGATGACTTCAGCATCGATGTGATGATTTCGTACAACTCTTCAGTCTTGCATAACCAATATGCGACCTATGATAGTAAGACAAAGTTTGCTGAAGAAATCGCTCCATGCCGGACTTTTGTCTTTGTGCGTGAACTTGAAACTCTACTAAATAATAATCTTGTAAAAGGGGGTGACGTCGACAATGCTATCGTGATTATGGATCAGCCCATGTCTCTGGAAGAGCTTAACCGGCTTGCAGACCTTTTCAACCAGAAACATATTGAAGTTAATAACGTTGGAATACTCAATAACATTACGCTTCATTTCGATAACGAATGTGCCCGGCATAAACTTTTAGATGTCATAGGTGATCTTTCGTTGATCGGGAAGAGAATAAAGGGGCGGATAGTGGCTAAAAGACCCGGTCACGGGCCTAATACTGAATTTGCCAAATTGTTGCAGAAAGAATATCTCAAATGTATTTCTGAAAATACAGCACCTGAATACGACCCAAATAAAGTTCCTTTATTTGATGTAAACCAAATAAAAAAGATGCTGCCTCACCGGAATCCTTTCCTTTTATTGGACAAGGTGATTGAGAAGGGTATCGATTATATTATCGGGGTGAAAAATGTGACAATGAATGAGCCGTTTTTTGTGGGTCACTTCCCGGAAGAGCCGGTTATGCCCGGAGTTCTTATCATCGAAGCAATGGCTCAGTGTGGAGGTGTGTTTGTAATAAGCTCTCAACCACCCGATGGCGAATATTCCACCTACTTCATGACTATGGACAGCATAAAATTTCGTAAAAAGGTAGTTCCCGGAGACACACTAGTTTTCAGGTTGAAGTTGCTCAGCCCTATTCGCCGTGGAATCGCCAACATGAGAGCCATCGCATTCGTTGGAGACACAGTAGTTTGTGAGGGTGAATTTATGGCTATCATAGCAAAAACAAAATAAAAAGGCTTAGAGAACCGGGAAACAAGTATCTTTAAAATTTTCAACAATGAATCAACCATTAGCAAATATTCATCCGGATGCGCAGATTGGCGCAGGTGTTGTAATTGAACCTTTCGCAACAGTTTCGAGTGATGTAATTATTGGTGACGGAACCTATATTGGTCCCACCGCAGTTATATTGCCTGGCTGCCGGATTGGGAAAAACTGCAGGATTCATTCGGGAGCTGTCATCGGCGGTGAACCGCAGGATCTAAAATTCAAAGGAGAATATACCACTGTTGAAATTGGGAATAATACTACAATCAGGGAATGCGTTACAGTTAACAGGGGAACCGCCGCTCACGGAAAGACTGTGATTGGCAGCAACTGTTTGATTATGGCTTACGTACATGTGGCACATGATTGTGTTGTCGGGGACAGTGTTATTCTTGTTAACTCAGTTGCCCTGGCCGGTGAAGTGATTGTTGACGATTTTGCAATTATCGGCGGCCATACCGGAATTCATCAGTTCTGCCATATTGGGAAACATGTTATGCTGTCGGGTGGCTCCCTGGTGCGTAAAGATGTTCCTCCTTATATTAAAGCCGGAAGAGAACCGCTTTCCTATGCCGGGGTAAATTCAATCGGCCTCAGGCGCAGAGGATTTTCAAACGAAGTGATTTGTCAGATTCAGGATATTTACAGAATTATATATCAAAAAGGATATAACAATAGTCAGGCACTTGAAGTAATAGAGGCAGAAATGCAGGCCTCACGTGAACGTGACGAAATTTTACTGTTCCTTAAGGATTCCAAGAGGGGAATTATAAAAGGTTACTTCCCTGATTGACAGCCTATAATAGTCAATTAAGGTTTTTAAGAAAGCTTAAACGACTATTTTAAGTCTACACATAAAAGATCAGAATAACAATTGAGGTTCCAAGGTAAACCCAGGTTAATACTTCCTTAAATTTAGTCTGATTGTCAGACAGAAGATAATACGATATAAAGTATGATGCCGGGATTGTGGCCAGCGCAACGATTTCTATGCTTATTGAAATAAATGCCAAAGCAGAAACAATCACAATACCTAATATCCAATAAAATATTACAAAATATTTCCTGGCGCTTACCTTAATCCTTTGGTATACTGACAAAACTGAAAAACTTCCAAGTGAAGTAAGAAGTGCAACCACCCCTGTTAAGACCAAAAAATAGGGATTTAAAAGGTAATCATTATGACTTGTCCAGAGCATTGAAAGCAACTCTTTCCAGAGTAAGGCATAAGTATCACTCAGATAGGAATATACCCACATAAAAAGCCATGGAACACCAAATCCCAGAACTGGAACAGCCAGTAAACGCCAGTTATCATCTTTCTGCAAAACGAAAATAGAGATCCAGACCAACGGGAATAACACAACAACAGGAAGGTAAAAAAGGGAGGCTATTGCAAGAAAAAACGAGGCATTAAAAGTATATGTAATCTCAACTTTTTTGTGATAAGTATCAAAAATGAAATAGACTGATATAAGTACAAATAACGTCGCAAGATGAACTGGTAATAATGCATGCATTGTTTTTAAACAAGAAACTGTAATCAAATAGATTATTCCAGGAAGGTATGAGCGTTTCCGGAATAAACGAAACACCGAACCCAGCTGAGAAATAAAATATGAATTGACAATTACAAGGCAAAATGCAACAAAAATCTGCCAGAAATCCTGTTGTTTAATAGTATGTATGAAAAGGTAATAAAGAGGCATGGCTCCATGAGCAATACTTAAATCCAGCAAAGCAGGATTACGAAGACTCTCCATCCAGAAAAGTATACCAATAAATGGAATTAACAATACACTAAACAGCGTATTACTCTTTAAAATGCGCAAAAACATAACGCTTCAATTAATTAGATCAAACCCCAAATCCCGGCGACAATACTTATTTTTAAACTGAATAGCAGCTGCATTCCTGTAAGATAATTCAAGCGCTTCTTCCATATTTTTTCCTTTCGAGCTAACGGCTATAACCCTTCCGCCATTGGTTAAAATATCGTCTCCTGAGATTTTAGTACCGGCATGAAACAGGATACTTCCCGAAATTTCATCAAATCCGGAAATGACATCCCCTTTGTCATAATCACCCGGGTATCCTCCCGCAACAAGCATTACAGTTGCCGCATAGTCCGGATCTATTTCCATTTTCCTCTTAGCAAGATCGCCCCCTGCAACACCTTCAAATAAGTCTACCAGATCCGATCTTAACCTTAAGATTACGGCCTCCGTTTCCGGATCGCCCATCCTTACATTATATTCTATGACATAGGGTTCTGAATCTACGCTAATGAGACCAAAGAAAATAAAACCCTTGTATTCAATATTTTCCTTCTGAAGACCTTTTATTGTAGGAATTATAATTCGCTCTTCAACTTTACCCATGAAAATCTCACTGGCAAAAGGGACTGGTGAGATGGCTCCCATACCACCCGTATTCAACCCTGTATCTCCTTCTCCGATACGTTTATAGTCTTTTGCAACGGGAAGAATTTTATAATCCTTACCGTCTGTAATTACAAATACAGAACACTCGATCCCGGATAAGAATTCTTCAATAACAACTGTTTTGCTCGCCTGGCCAAACATGCCTCCAAGCATCTCCTTTACCGATTGTTCCGCTTCCTGTAAATTATCAATGATCAGGACCCCTTTCCCAGCTGCCAGTCCATCTGCTTTAAGGACATAAGGTGCATGAAGGCTATGAAGAAATTTGATTCCCAATTCCAGATTATCGTTTGTCACAGAGAAATAGGCAGCAGTAGGAATCTCATGGCGGATCATAAACTGTTTCGCAAAATCTTTACTCCCTTCCAGGAGGGCACCACGACTTACCGGTCCTATAACCGGAATACTCTTCAGCAACTCATCGGCGAGAAAAAAATCATGAATCCCTTCAACAAGTGGTACTTCAGGTCCCACAACAACCATGTTTATCCCCTTCTCAATTACGAGCTTACGAATAGCAATAAAATCTGTGACTCCAATCTCAATATTTGTCCCGATTTCTGCCGTTCCTGCATTTCCAGGAACTATAAACAATTGATTAATTTTTGGACTCTGCCTGATCTTCCAGGCAAAAGCATGTTCACGACCTCCGGACCCAATTATTAGTACATTCATCATTTTCAAATTCTAATCAGAGTACAAAATAAACAAATTTTCAGGCTACATTTCGTTTTAAATCGGGGAATGTCTATCTTCACACTTTAAGAGATCATATTTTAAGTATAAAAACATGCAAAAATATTTGTCCAGACGCAATTTTATTCAAACAAGTATCATTTCCGGTATTGGTCTTGCCGCAGTGAACCCATTCCCGGCCTGGGCAGCCCCGAAAAATCAGGAAATGCGGCTTGGTCTGGTAACCTATCAATGGGCTAAAGACTGGGACCTGCCAACATTAATCTCCAATTGCAAAAAGACCGGAATTCTGGGAGTTGAACTACGTACTGAACATGCACATGGCGTTGAAACCAGATTAAATTCTAATCAACGGGCAGAGGTGAAGAAAATGTTTGCTGACAGTCCGGTGACCTGCATAGGTTACGGATCTAACTTCGAATTTCACAGTCCCGATCCTGTTAAACTTCGCTGGAATATCGATCAGACAAAAGAATACATAAGACTCTGCAGTGACATCGGATCTTCCGGCATAAAAGTAAAGCCGAACGGCCTCCCGGAAGGCATTTCCAAGGACAAAACTATTGCACAGATCGCAGCTTCACTAAACGAAATTGGGAAATTTGCCAATGATTTTGGTCTTCTTGTGCGGGTAGAGGTACATGGAAATAAGACGCAGGAGCTACCTAATATGAAGGCAATCTTCGATCAGGTAGTCATGAAAAATGTAAAAATGTGCTGGAATTGTAATGAACAGGATCTGCTTCCTCCTGGATTAGAAGAGAACTTCAACAGTGTAAAAAAATGGTTTGGCGATACCGTTCATGTACGCGAATTTAATGTTGGTGATTATCCATACCAGCAGTTATTCAATCTTTTTGCCGGGACTAATTACGATGGGTGGATTCTTATGGAGGCCAGGACTGATCCTGCTGATAAGATTGCCGCATTAAAAGAACAATTGATACTCTTTAACCAATTGGTCTTAAATTCCCGAAAAGGTTAAGGATACCACATAAGCCTTTTATACATGTTGGACAAAGAAGTTTTTGTTGAAAATATCGGCCTGGTTAAGATTTGTCGAAACCGAAGGGCCGTCAGGTTTAAAATATCAATTAAGGCTGACGGAAAAATCAGAGTTACAATCCCCTGGATGGCATCATTCCGGAGCGGTGAACAATTTCTTGCAGAACATCACAAATGGATTACCGAAACAAAGGCAAAACTTGACAAAAAACCGAATGTTTCAAAGTTGATACAAGTCGGTCATCTTTTCTCAACCCGGAATTTTCACTACCATGTCTGCCCCGCCAATGTGCCTCATCCTCATATCAGACATGACAGAAAGACAAACATTATATATTTTGAGTTCCCTGATCATATACCCCTCGAATCGGATGAAATACAGAAAAAATTAGAGTTAATGATTGAGCACGTACTACGATTTGACGCCAGGAAATATCTTCCGGGAAGAATCAGGGAGTTGGCAACAAGTCTGGGTTATACTTTTCAAAAGGTGACAATTAAGAATAATAAAACCAACTGGGGGAGCTGCTCATCCCGTAAAAATATAAATTTGAACCTTCATTTGATGCGGTTCAGTGACAGACTGATTGACTATGTAATCGTACATGAACTAGTACATACTGTAATTCCCAATCATGGCCCTCAGTTTAAGGCTGAAATGAAACGACATTTTGAGGATATGGATGAGATGGATAAGCAATTAAAGAAAACAGGTACCGGGATTTCTCCGATGTCAAAGATGTAAATTATTAATACCAATAAAGAATGATTAATTGGGATTCACTTATTGCAGATTGCAGGTTAGGTCTTGAAGACCGGACCTATCAAAATGATGATGATATCCGTTCCATATTTCAACGCGATTACGACCGTATTATATTTTCATCTCCATTCAGGCGATTACAGGATAAAACACAGGTCTTTCCCCTTCCGGGAAGTATCTTCGTCCATAACAGGTTAACCCACTCGCTGGAGGTAGCCAGCGTAGGCCGTTCCCTGGGTAACCTTGTCGCGTCCGAAGTCAAAAATAACAGTGAAATTCTGAATCATCGACTTATTGGAGAAATCGGGTCAATAGTTTCAGCTGCATGTCTGGCACATGATCTTGGGAATCCTCCCTTTGGACATTCAGGAGAATATGCAATTGCCGACTTTTTTAAAAGAGGAGAAGGTTTAAAATATCAAAAATACGTTTCAGAGGAACAATGGTCTGATTTTACTTGTTTTGAAGGTAATGCGAACGCTTTCAGAGTATTAAGCCATCAATTTGAAGGGAAGAGAAAAGGTGGTTTTGCATTGACATATAGCACATTGGCTAGTATCGTTAAATACCCATACGAGTCATCACTGGCAGGAGGCAAACCTAAATTTGGATTTTTTCAAAGTGAAAAAGAACTATTTCGAAAAATAGCCTCTCAACTTGAGCTGACACAATTATCGGATAACCCCCTGCACTATATGCGCCATCCACTTGTTTATCTTGTAGAGGCAGCAGACGATATCTGCTACCAAATCATGGATGTGGAAGATGCGCATAAATTAAAGATCCTGACCTACTCAGAAACAGAAAAGCTCTTTCTTAACTTTTTTCACCCCGATGACGACAAAACAATCCTGGACAATATTTCATCCAATTTAGAATTAGTAAGCGACTTAAATGAAAGAATCGCGTATTTCCGGGCTATGGTTATCGGAAAACTTACAAATGAATGTGCCCGACAGTTTATTTCTGTTGTCCCGCAACTTACTCATTCAGAAAAAATAACCCCATTATTTAATTTTCTTCCCGAACCTTTAAAGAGTGCCATGGACCAGGTTAGGATTGTCTCTCAGGAGAAGATTTATAATGACAGGGCAGTAGTTGAAATTGAAATTGCCGGCTATAAGATACTCGGAACCTTACTTGAATCATTTATAACTGCCGTTGTCGAACCTGAAAGCTTTTTATCGAAAAAACTTTTATCTTTGATTCCCTCTCAGTATCAGAATCAGGATCATACGATGTACGGAAAAATCCAGTCAGTTGTTGATTTTGTATCCGGAATGACAGATCTTTTTGCTCTGAATTTATACAGGAAAATTGTAGGAATGGAACTTCCGGGGATAGCCTGAACCATCATTCCGGAGAATAACCGGATCAGGTTTGGCATTTTATAAATAAATTTAATAATAATGTAATATCTATTGGGATTTTGCTGATTATAGAATCATAATTTGTAATTTTACTTATCAATAATTTGTCACTATCTCATTCTCAAGATAACAACCAGGTGTGAAATTCCTTCAAATTGCATATTTGTATTGTGCTATAATTCTGATTATTATAATTATTTTTCCGTTTCAGTATGGTAAGGCACAGGATATCCCTCAGTTAAATATCTCAGTAAGTTTTAAAGATGTTCCGCTCCCGGATGTGCTTTCATCCATTGAAAAGAGCTATGGGATCAGGATTTATTATAAAAAGGAGTGGATTAAACCTGAAAAGGTTTCCTGTTCATTCAGAAATACACCTCTGGTACAGGTTCTGAACTCTATCTTTACAGGCAAAGATTTAAACTTCCGGTTTTTTCAGGATAGTTCAATAGTCATCTATCCGGGCACGTCCGAAGTCCATTCCGAATACAACACAAATGATGCAAGAGTCCTCGTAATTGGAGACCCACTAAACATGGGTCGTTATAACCGCGCAAAAATCAGTGGAAAAGTTTTAGAAGGGAAGACTGGAGAACCTCTCGCCGGAGCCATGGTTTACAACCCGGAAACAAAAACTGCTGTAGCTACAGATTCAAAAGGAAGATATTCAATAGATCTGCCGACAGGTGATTTACAACTTACCGTGTCCTTTCTCAGTTTTGAGCAGCAGATTCAGAAAATAAAATTAATTCAGGATGGTAAAGCAGATTTTGAACTGTTTGAACAAACACATACATTTTCTGAAGTGACTGTATTAGGCGAAAATTCCAAGGCTTCAAAGACTCAGATGAGTATGATTAAGATGAGTGCCGTTGCGATAAGAGAATTGCCGGTTCTTATGGGTGAAGCTGATCTGATCAGAAGTATTATTATGATGCCCGGAGTACAAAGCGTTGGAGAGATGTCATCCGGTTTTAATGTTCGTGGTGGTAATACGGATCAAAATCTGGTCTTGCTCAACGGGGCACCAGTTTTTAATACCTCTCACATGTTTGGCTTTTTCTCAATGATTAATCCTGATGCAGTGGAGGATGTAACACTTTATAAAGGAGGAATCCCCGCCTCTTACGGCGAAAGGATTGCATCTGTTTTGGATGTTCAGCTAAAGGATGGAAATGAAAAGTACCTTAAGGTTAACGGTGGGATTGGTCTTATTAGCAGCAGACTAACTATTGATGGTCCTTTTTCAAAAAAGAAAAAAAGTACTTTTAGTATGGGGGGACGCAGTACCTATTCGGATTGGATTCTTCAACAAACGAGAAACCCGGCATTTATGAAGAGTGTTGCCCACTTTTATGATCTTAATGGCACTGCAAATATTGAATTTGGTCCGCATAACCATCTTAAACTATCAGCTTATTTGAGCTCTGACCTCTTCAATCTAAACACCTCGTCATTGTATAAATATGCCAATTCCTTAGGATCGGTAAACTGGAAATTGAATTTATCTGATAAGACTGTCTCTAACTTAAGCCTCGCCTATTCGAAATACGACCTGACAGTTGATCAGGCAGATGCCTTGCGTCATCAGGACGATTACACGTTGAAATCGAATATCCAATATAACAGTTTAAAATATTTACTATCCTATTACCCAAGTGATAAACATCGGTTAAGTTCAGGTTTTCAGGCCATTGGTTACAATATTAACCCAGGGGAGATTTCACCTTCACAAACTCTTACAAATATTGTCCGATTTGCAATGCGGCGGGAACAATCAGCTGAACTCGCATTATTTGCCGGCGACAACTTTGACATTTCAGATAAACTCTCTTTTGACCTTGGTTTACGTTACTCCAGGTTTATTAATTATGGACCGGGGATTGTATACAAATATGCTCCAGGAGTAGCCAGGTCTGAAAATTCAATTATTGATTCAGTTAGCTACAAACGTGGTGATATTATTAAATCCTATAACGGATTTGAACCGCGACTGGCGTTGAAATACAACCTTAGGAACAATGGATCAATTCGGATTAGTTACCAGCGTATTCACCAGTATATTAGCCAGATATCCAATACAGCAGTTATCTCGCCAGCTGACTACTGGAAATCGTCTGATCCCAATCTGGCACCCCTTATCAATGATCAGTTTGCGATTGGATATTTTAAAAATCCTGGAAACAACATGTTTGAGACTTCAGTTGAAGTCTACTATAAGAAATTGCAGAATCTGGTTGAATACAAAAATGGGGCACAATTGCTTATGAACAGGCATATTGAGACGGATCTTCTAAATTCGAATGGCTATTCGTATGGCGTCGAGCTACTTGCTAAAAAGAGTACGGGTCGGCTGAATGGATGGGTAAGCTATACCTACTCAAGGACCTTTAGAAAGTCAGAAAATCAGTTTCCTGATCAGACGATTAACGGGGGAAATTATTACCCTTCAGTTTACGATAAACCTCATGACATAACTGCCGTAATGAATTATATGATAAGCCGCAGGTGGAGATTTTCAGGAAATTTTGTTTTTTCCTCCGGACGTCCGATAACCTTGCCTGAAGAAAAATACTATTTCGGAGGAAATGAGATTGTCGTTTATTCGGACAGAAACAAATACAGAATGCCTCCTTATCATCGTTTGGATTTATCGATTACACTGGATGAAAATCTTCGAAAGAAACGGATGTGGAAGGGAAGCTGGACTTTCTCAATCTATAACTTCTATGGACGTAAAAATCCCTATTCGGTGTTCTATCGAAAAGAACCATCAGTTCAAAGCACAGACCAAACACGGTATTCGATATATAAATTGTCAATCATTGGTGTTCCTGTTCCTTCAATCACCTATAATTTTAAATTCTGATGATTAAAGAACTTACATATTTGATTCTGGTGATGGCGTTGTTTGCTTCGTGTGAAGATATCTACCACCCCAAAATTGATATCGTACAGGGTCATTTAATTGTGGAGTCATTGATAACCAATGACCCAGCCCATAATTATGTTTTGCTCACGAAAGGGACCAGCTTTTATGACGAAAAATTCAGTGACGGTGTCTCCGGTGCAGCAGTCAAACTAATTGATGGAGCGGGGAATAGTGTTAAAGGAGTTGAAAGCAGCCCCGGAAATTTTCACTTTAATCTTGTTCCATCTCCAGGTGAGTCCTATAAACTGCAAATAATATACAATAACGACACCTATGAATCTGAAGTTGTGACGATGCCTCCCCTTCCCCACCTTATAAACTTTTATACTGAACGGATTGAGAAAGTAGAATATCAAAACGATGGTTTCGGGAATCCTATACCGGTTACTGTGGTTGCCCGGGAACTTTATGCGGATTTACCGGTTACGACAAATCTCTCTTATTACCGGTTTGGCATGAGGAGCATTCTCGAATGGTATTACACTCCGCCGATGACTGGGGCGCCAGGTGCAAGTAATCCCGTAACGGTGTTTGGGTGGTTATCGGTTTACTATAATGAAAATTACAATATTGCCGGACCCAAAAAATTCAGCCAGTCAAATCAAATTGAAAAACATCCGTTTGTAAGATTGCCATATGGCACAATTCAGTTTATAAAACCTGACTCCACCTTTGCCGGTTGGATATTTGTTCTTGACCAATATGGCACATCACAGAAATCTTATGAGTATCATGAAAAATTAAATAACCAGTTTTCTGCTAATGGTACACTTCTGGATCCAATACAAACCCAGGTATATGGCAACATAACCTGTAAAACAGATCCTTCAAAGAAGACTTTCGGATATTTCGATTTGAATTCATACCGGAAATACCGCTATTTTTTGTATTTTACAGATTCTCAGCCAAATGGAAGTATTACTATACGGGAAATAACCCGTTATCCCATTATTTCTGATGAAGGAGAAACAGTGTATTATCCTCCGGGGTGGTGGGAATAGTTATAATAAGAAAAAAATTAAAGTGAGGAATTATCCAATCATAGTGTTTTTGCTTCTTCTTTCTCTGTCCGGCAGGTCACAGGAGAAAGAAAATTTTAAACTGTTTACCGATCGTGATGTATATATCAGTGGTGAGACGTTGTTGTTAAAAGTTTATGCGCCATCAGATGAAAGATCCAAAGTAGTATCTGTTGACCTTATCAACTTCATTGGGAAGAAAATTACAGGGATCAACCTTGAGACCAATGAAAATCAATCCAATGGAACAATATATTTACCCGACTCGCTAAGTTCCGGAACTTACATTTTACATACATTCTCACGTTCCGAAACGACACATACACTTAAAGAGATTTATGTAGCGAACAGATTTAGTGGAGTAACTGAAACAAATACATTAACAAGGCCATCCGGAGAAAAACCTGAGAATGATCTAAAATTAAGTACTCTGCAAATAGATAAGATTGAGAAAAGTTACAAAAAAAGAGAGAACGGGTTCGTTGAGCTTAATTTACCCAAAGATTTATCTGAGAGATTAAAAGGAAATTTGGATGTAAGCATTGCAAAAATTATTCCTGATTACAATTCTGATTCTTTTATCTTTCACACAAAACAAAATTTAGCTCAAGGCAATAATAAGGAAGGTATTATCATAGAAGGAATTGTAATAGATAAAAAAACATCACAACCGTTTAAAAATGCGGTTGTTACACTTTCGATACCTGATTCATTACCTGTATTCAGGTATTATATCACCAAAAGTGATGGTCATTTCTTTTTCCAGTTAAAGAATTATTATGGGTTGATCACATCGGTGCTGCAATGTTATGACAAAACAAAAAATCAGCCCTTGAAAATTATAATTAAAAATGATTCGAGCCTCCAAGGTAGCTTACAAACTTTAGGTGCTGGTTCGCTATCGCCCGGAATACGGAAAGTGATTAGCAGAGATATTGAAGCCGTCACAATACGAAAAATATTTAATCACCAGTATATTAAACTATTACCTTTAAATCCTCACAAAAAAGAAAGCTATCCGTTTTATGGAGTTCCTAATAATATCGTGTACCCCCGACTCTTTTTAGATCTCGCTGATTTTACTGAAATTTCCCGTGAATTACTACCAGGTGTCAGATTCAGGACCAATAGCCGGATACCCTCTTTACAGCTTTTAAATTCAGGCTCCGCACAATATTTTATCGATCAGCCTTTAGTAATTCTCGATGGAATACCAATCATGGATTTGAATGCTATAAAAGATTTGAATTCAAAAAAAATTGATAGGATTGAAATCTGTCTTAACGAACGGTTTTATGGTGACTTGTCTTTCTCCGGAGTATTGGCTATTTATACCAATTCGCCTGATATTTCTCGTTATGGTGAGTCCGATGAGCTTGTCAGATACACTATGAATGGAATTCAACCTAAATCAACTTTGAATCCTCCCCCTGATCAGCTTTCGACTGAACCCGATCTTCGTAATGTAATTCTGTGGGAGCCCTCTGTAATACCTAAGCCATATCTTCAATTTAATTTTCGAACATCAGACATTACTGGAAAATACAGATTAATCATTCGCGGTAAAGGCACCGATGGTTCCATTATATATAATGAAAAAACCTTTGAAGTGAATTAAAATGGCAAACAGGATTATATATATCATTATGCTTCTTGGCTTACTGACAGCCACTTCCAGTATGGCACAAGATCAGGAATCAGGAAACTGGGATACTGAAAAGATTAAGGGTACCCGTCATTTCCCTTACCCATCTTACTCAGGAAATCCATATCTGACAGACAAATTTATCTCCGGGGAAATTGACTTTGCAGATGGAGAGAAAATAGAAAAACTATTTTTACGATATAGCACTTACCGGGACGAAGTGATTTATTTCAATCGTGGCATATCGGCTCAAATTGTTATCGATAAGTTAAGTATTTCAGGATTTACCCTGTTCGGTGATGATGGTACTAAGAGGGTCTTCAGGCAACAGTATTTTAATGGATTTAATTCCGGCAACCGCTTTTTTGAAGTATTGAGTGATCGTGAGATTACCCTCCTGGCGTACCGTTCTGTTGTTTTACAATATTGTCCAGTCTATAATAATGAAATTGGAATAGTCAAAAATATGGAATATGTGCCTTCCTTTAATTACTATCTTTACACAAATAAAGATGGATACATCCCAATCAAAATTGGGAAAAATCCATTTCTTTCGAAGTTTACCAAACCCAATCAAAAATTGGTTAGAAAATTACTTCGGCAGAATAAAATCACTATTAAGGACGAACCCGGCATGGTGAAAGCCTTAGAACTTGTTGAGGCAAACAGGATAGCTATAAATTTCTGAATTGAAAATCTGATCACTATGCAAATTCTCTTATCTTTCTCATTTTTAAGGCCTGGACAAATTGTGAAATCTTTTGAGATCAGATATTTTTATAAAGCTTTATTCCTGTTGATTATCATCATGCTTTCCACCCGTGATGGGCGATCGCAACAGATTCAGGAGATGAAAATCACAGAAAACTATACCGAAACTCCTCTAAACGAAGTTCTTGTTTCTCTTGAGAAGAACTACGGGGTCAGGTTCTTCTATAAGGAGGAATGGATCGAAGCAGTTAAGGTTACAGCCACCTTTAAAAATATGCCTCTGGTTCAGGTTCTGAATCAGGCGTTAAAAGGTAAAAACCTAAATTTCAAGTTCTTTCAGAACAAATCTGTATTTGTTTTTCCCAATTCAGTGGAGGGAAAGTCTGAATTCGGAACAGATGAATCGCACATCCTGACTTTAGGTGATCCAATAAATACCGGACGGTATCAACGTGCGAAAATTCATGGCCGGGTTCTCGAGGGGAAAACTGGTTCTCCACTTTTGGGAGCCTTGGTTTATAATCCGGAAACCAAGGTCGGGGTGGCAACCGATTCCAAGGGACGATATACGATTGAATTGCCTACAGGAGACATCCATTTGCGTGTTTCGTATTTGAGTTTTGAGAATCAGACTGAGAAAATCAGATTAATTCAGGATGGTGTTGCTGATTTCGAGTTGTTTGAGGAGACCCACAACATTGCTGAGGTTACTATTTTGAGTGATAATCCGAAGGCTACAAAGGCGCAAATGAGCATGGTAAAAATGTCAGCAATAACAATTAAAGAGCTTCCGGTTTTAATGGGTGAAGCCGATCTGATAAAAGCTATAACCATGATGCCTGGAGTACAATCTGTTGGTGAGATGTCATCCGGGTTTAATGTTCGTGGGGGAAATACAGATCAGAATCTGGTCTTATTGGATGGCTCTCCGGTTTTCAATACTACCCATCTCTTTGGCTTTCTTTCAACTGTAAATCCGGATGCGATTGAAGATGTTACACTATTCAAGGGTGGGATTCCGGCGTCATACGGCGAGCGAATATCATCCGTGATGGAGGTTCAGCTAAAGGATGGCAGCGAAAAAAATATTCGCATTAATGGAGGTATTGGACTTATCAACAGCAGACTAACTATTGAAGGTCCATTCGGGAAGAAGAAAAAGAGCACATTTATGTTAGGTGGAAGAAGCACTTATTCTGACTGGCTCCTTCAACAAACGAGAAATGCAACCTTTATCAACAGCATAGCACATTTTTACGATGTTAACGGGACTGCAAATATCGAACTTAGTCCCAAAAATCACCTTAAATTAACAGGGTACATGAGCGCTGATGTCTTTAATCTTAATTCAAATGCACTTTATAATTATTCAAATTCGCTGGGATCTTTGAATTGGAAATCAAAATTTTCTGATAAGCTTGTCTCCAACTTAAATCTGGCCTATTCGAGGTACAATTCAACTGTAGACCAAAAAGATCCGGTACTTTCAATGAATGACTATACCCTTAAGTCGAGTATTCAATATGGAAGTCTAAAATATAATCTATCACTTTATCCAAACGACAAGCATCGTATTAGTGCCGGATTTCAAGGGATAGGATATTGGATCAATCCCGGGAAAATCACACCCACTCAGTCAATCACAAATGTTGTCTCCTCGTCCTTAAGAGCCGAGCAGTCAGCTGAAGGGGCCCTTTTTGCTGAAGACGATTTCAACCTGACTGACAAGATTGCTTTCAATTTTGGCTTACGTTATTCCTATTATATGAATTACGGTCCGGGGATGGTCTACAATTATGCGACCGGTTCCTCGCTTGGTACAGGCACAATAATTGATTCAACAAGCATTAAATCAGGTGCCACAATTAAATCCTACAAAGGATTGGAGCCACGTTTTGCTATAAAACTCAATATGGGGGATGGTGGCTCAATCCGGTTAAATTACCAGCGTATTCATCAGTATGTCAGTCAGGTTTCCAATACAACAGTTATTTCTCCTGCAGATTATTGGAAATCGGCCGATCAAAACCTTGCACCGCTGATTAACGATCAGATAGCTCTTGGATTTTTTAAAAGCCCTGACAAGGCAAAGTTCGAAACCTCTGTGGAAGTCTACTACAAAAAACTACAGAATATCCTTGATTACAAAAATGGAGCTCAACTTATTATGAATCATCATATTGAAACGGATGTACTGCTGGCCAACGGGTATGCCTATGGCATTGAGTTTCTTGCCAGG
Organism: uncultured Bacteroidia bacterium; assembly: GCA_903850335.1. Classification (GTDB taxonomy): domain Bacteria; phylum Bacteroidota; class Bacteroidia; order Bacteroidales; family Prolixibacteraceae; genus JAAFHB01. The sequence goes on from CAINLJ010000281.1 coordinate 24,003, forward strand.
AAAAATTCAGGACGTTTAAATGGCTGGATTAGTTATACTTATTCAAGATCATTTCAAAAAGCAGATGGTCGGTTTCCGGATGAAAAAATCAATAAAGGTGCCTATTATCCGTCTGTGTACGATAAGCCACACGATTTTTCGGCAGTTATGAATTATAAGATCAGTCGTCGATGGAGGTTTTCTGCAGATTTCGTCTATTCCACGGGCAGACCAATCACCTTACCGGAGCAAAAATATACCTATGGAGACTATCAGGTAGTAATCTTTTCCGAAAGGAACAAGTACCGGATGCCATCCTATAACCGATTGGATGTCAGCATAACACTTGATGAAAACCTTCGGAAAAAGCGGGCCTGGAAGGGGAGTTGGACCTTCTCGGTATACAATTTGTACGGACGAAGCAATCCTTACTCGGTTTTTTACCGAAAAGGATCAATGATTCAGGATTCAGGTCAAAGCAGTTACGACATTTACATGATGTCAATAATTGGTGTTCCTGTTCCATCAATAACTTATAATTTTAAATTCTGATGGAAAGAGAAGTGAAATACCTTTTAATTATTCTGATACTTTTCGTTTCGTGCGAACGGATATACCATCCTTCGATCGACCGGATTGAAGGTCAGCTCGTGGTTGACGCCAGGATTACGAATGACCCTGCAAAGAGCTTTGTTCATCTTACAAAGACGAGGAGTTTTTACGATCAGGAACCCCTTATTCAGGTTTCGGGAGCGAGAGTTGAACTACTCCTTTTCGGGACAAGAATCTCTTACCAGGCAACTGAAAATAATACCGGATATTATTCTTTCAAAGTATCTCCGGAAATTGGTAAAAGATACTATTTACGTATCACTATTGGAAGCGACATTTATGAATCGCTTGCAGTCACTATGCCACCTCTTCCAACAATGGATAGTTTTTATACCATAGATAAGGTAAGTAAGGTCTATATAACTAATGGAGATGGTGTTCCGATCGCCTTCGAGAAAGCGGGAAAAGAATTCGATGCCGATCTGTCACTTACAGATTCACTTTCTCATTACAGGTTTGATATCAGGTCAATAATTGAATGGACCTGGGACTCTGTGCCGGTAACTTTATCACGGTTTCCGCTGGCTTATGGCTGGTATTCTTATAACGAGAATCAAAAGTTCAACCTGGCAGGACCGACCGATTTTAATCAGGTCAGCAAAATTAAGAACCATCCATTGCTTATGGTATCCTATAATCCGAAAGACTATTTGTACGCCGATACCTTAACTTCTCAGGGTTGGATATTAATAATCGGGCAATACGGAACATCCAAGGAATCTTATGAGTTTCATCAAAAGTTAAATAGCCAGTTTGCCGCTACCGGCAGTTTATTTGATCCAATCCAGACACAGGTTGCCGGAAATGTCTTGTGTAAGAATGATCCTTCAAAAATCGTCTACGGTTATTTCGATCTAAACTCATATCAACAATATCGGTACTATTTTAATTTATTAAGTCCAAACACAGAACCGACCATCAAACGGGTCTATCGGTTTCCCGATATCCCAAATAATGGTATAGTTAGGTCAATTGAAAAAGAACCACCAATGCGTCCCGATTGGTGGGAAGAATAATCATAAATAAGTTCTGATCTTTAAACAGATGGACAAATACTTGAACTCAGTAAACTAAATACAGAAATTTTAAGTGAAAAAGAAGCTCTTAATATTGTTAATCCTCTTTACTGTTTTTACAGGCAAAGCCCTGGAAAAGAAACATTTTGCTCTTTTTTCCGATCGTGATACATACGCCAGTGGAGAGACTCTATTCCTAAAAGTGGTTGCTCCAAGTGATGAACCCTCGGGTGTTGTTAAAGTAGATCTTATTAATTCGGCCGGGAAAATAGTCGTGGAAATAAGCAAAAAGTTGACTAATCAACAGGCAGATGGATTCATCTATCTTCCAGACTCTCTAAGTTCAGGTTTCTATCTCCTTGGTACAACGACCAAAATTTCATCTGAACTAACGTTTAAAGAGATATACGTCAGTAACCGGTTCACAGGAATTCCGGAAACAGGATTAGCATTGGGCCCAAAAATTACAAATCAGATAGTAGAGAAAGAAGTCCCGGAAATGCAAATTCAAGGGCTTGTTCAGGGCTATAAAGCAAGGGATCTTGCCCGTGTAACGCTTCGGCTACCTGATTCTTTTATTTCGCAAATAAGTGGAAATCTCCTTCTAAGTGTTTCACAAACAACACCTGGGTATAACCCGGCAACCTTTTCAGCGAATTTACAACCTCTCAAAGACACAGTTATTGAAAAGGACGGGGTCATTGTGGAAGGTATAGTCAAAGATCTGAAAACCGGAGAGCCTTTTAAAAATGGGCTCATCTTCATGTCTATCCCAGACTCACTTCCCAGATTCGACTTTTTCCTGACAGATACTGACGGACGATTTAATTTTAATCTGGATAATTATTATGGCAATATCCCTGTTGTTGTCCAGGGCTTCGACAAAAACGAAAAGCGGGTCATTAAAATTGCTGTTAAGCATCCGGAGGTCATGACAAGTGGTTTGCCGGATTTTGAAAGCCGCACTGTCACCCCTGAATTGCGAAAAATCGCAGAAAAAAACAATGACGCAATTACTTTTAGTAAGATTTTTAATCAAAAGGAGATTTCAATCCAGCCTGTTCAAATGCCTAAAAAGGAGAGTTATCCCTTCTATGGACTGGCAAAATCGGTGGTTTATCCCAACTTATTTATTGATCTTCCCGATTTCACTGAAATATCCCGTGAACTGTTAACAGGAGTCAAATTCAGAGCTTATAATAGAATACCAACTTTACAAATATTCAATAGCAGCCAGCATACTTACTTTAATGATTCACCCTTATTACTGCTGGATGGTATTCCGGTACGTGACCTTAGTGTGATCAAAAATCTTGGATCAAAGGAGATTAAAAGAGTGGAAATTATTCAAAGTGAACGACATTATGGAAATCTCACCTTCCCGGGAGTCTTGGCCATTTACTCGGCAAAGGCCGATTATTTGCGTCCGGTGGAATCTGACGAATTAGTTAGGTTAAATGTTGAAGGTATTCAACCTGAAGCATCATTAAACACTGTTTTGGATCAAAAGGAATCTATACCCGATCTTCGGAGAGTCTTACTTTGGGAACCTTCAATAAAACCGGAACAATCTATAAATCTGGATTTTAAAGTATCAGACATACAAGGAAGTTATAAACTCCTTATTCGTGGAACAACCAGGGATGGATCTGTTTTTTATAAGGAACAATCATTTGAGGTAAATTAATATGACCAAAAGGATCTTTTATATTATCACTCTTTGGGGATTATTGACAGGGGGTTCTCTTATCGCTCAGGATAAGAAACAGAAGATGTGGAATTCCGAAAAAATAAAGGGAACACAATTTATTGCCTATCCCACTTATGCCGGAACTCCCTACTTAAGCGAAAAATTCGTCATCGGAGATATCGAGCTCACAGACGGAACAACAATCAGGGAATTGGGCCTACGTTACAGCTCTTTCCAGGACGAACTTATTTATTATAACAAGTTTATTTCCAAGCAGATTGTAATTGACAAGATCAGTCTTAAGGGATTTTCTTTCGACAACGGGAATGGGGTGAAAAGAATTTTCCGAAGTCAGGATTACGATATAAATTCTCACGAACAACGTTTTTTTGAGGTACTTAGTAAAGGTACTACTTCCCTTCTCGCCTATCGCAAAGTTGATCTTGAAAGTTGTGAGACTTCATACAGCAAGTTTGGACTTGCCTACCAGCCCTCCTACCGATACTATCTCTACTCTGCAGAAAAAGGTTATTCCACGGTAAAGCTAACCCGTAATTCTCTGCTTTCGAAGTTCGATAAACCAAATCAGAAAATAATTAAAAGGATACTCCGGAAGAATGGTGTTCAAATCACCGATGAAGCCAGCTTTGTAAAAGCATGGGACCTTGTCAGTGAAAGTGGGATTAAGCTTCTGTAAAATTTGTAAGAAAAAAAGATGCCTTATAATTACTGAATTTACTTCATCCAGGTAACCTTGGCCGATTTTAAATCCCTTGAATTTCCACCTATCATAATTACAAAATCCCCGGGTTCCCAATCATATTTAAGATCTCTATTGTAGAATTTCAGATCATCAGGTGTAATCGTAAAAGTAACCTGTTTTGTTTCCCCTACCTTTAAAAAGATCTTCTGAAACCCCTTCAGCTCTTTTAATGGCCTTGTGACACTGCCGACTACATCCCGTATATAAAGCTGGACAACCTCTGCCCCATCAACCTTGCCTGAATTGGTCAGACTGATACTTGCAGCTATTGGATGATTTCCTTTTGTAATGGAGCTGCTTAACTTTAAATCTCCATAAGTGAATTTTGTATAACTTAATCCATAGCCAAATGGATAAACCGGTTCATTGGATACATCAAGGTAGTTGGAACGGAATTTTGTAAACCATGTTCCGGAAATTAAAGGTCTTCCTGTATTTTTACTATTATAATAAATCGGTATCTGACCTGCATTCTGTGGAAACGTAGAGGTAAGCTTCCCGGCAGGATTGACCTCTCCAAACAGGATGTCGGCTATTGCATTCCCTGCTTCACTTCCCGGGAACCAAACCTCCAGTATAGCCGGAACATTTGCATTTTCCCATGAAAGAGCAAGAGGACGACCATTAAATAACACCATCACAACAGGTTTTCCTGTTGCTAAAAGTGCTTTCAAAAGCTCCTTTTGGTTATCTGGCAGATTGATATCAGACCTGCTTGAACATTCTCCGCTCATTTCGGCACACTCGCCTACCGCTGCCACGATTACATCTGCTTTTTTTGCTACCTCAACAGCTTCAGCAATCATCTCATTTTGTGGTCTGCTCTGCCTGAAGGTTGGTTTTCCGAATACGCTGACCCTTGAATCCAGAATTGAATCGTTAAGAATATTCGTTCCCCAGGCAGTCAATATCCGGGTATCGTTACCTGCTGCGGCTTTAATGCCGGAAAGAAGTGATATACATTTTGAAAAGTCTGCTGCAACACTCCATGTACCGGTCATATTGAACTTATTATCTGATAGGGGACCAATAACTGCAATGGTTCCTTCTTTTCTCAGAGGAAGTATTTGGTTGTCATTCTTAAGCAGAACCAGTGATTGTCCTGCAATATGTCGTGAAACTTTAAGATTCCCGGGGGTAAAAATTTCAGTTTTTGCACGGTTATCATCGCAATACCTGTATGGATCATCGAAGAGACCGAGTTTATATTTGGCTTCAAGGATTCTTCTGCAGCCCAAATCAATTTGTGCCCTAGTAACTCTGCCAGTTTCAAGTGATTTTTTTAATGTTGTTAAAAATCCCTCGCTGACCATATCAAAGTCGATACCTGCCTGTAAAGCCTGTGTGGAGACCTCCTGCAAATCTCCAAGTCCATGCTCAGTCAGCTCGGATATTGCAGTATAATCAGTTACGACAAACCCTGTAAATCCCCATTGTTTTCGCAGTACTTCATTCATCAGCCACTTATTTGCAGTAGCAGGCAGTCCATCCACTTCGTTAAATGAAGACATCACACTACCGGCACCAGCCTCTACAGCAGCCTTGTACGGAGGGAAATATTCGTTATACATCCTGATACGGCTCATGTCTGTCGTGTTATACTCCCGTCCTGATTCTGTAGCGCCATATAGGGCAAAGTGCTTGACACAAGCCAGGATGGAATTGTTTTTTCTAAGATCCTCACCCTGAAAACCCTTTACCATTGCTTTGGCCACACAAGCTCCGAGATAAGGGTCTTCGCCTGAACCTTCTGACATTCGTCCCCAACGAGGATCACGCGAGATATCAACCATTGGTGCAAATGTCCAGCACAATCCATCAGCACTTGCTTCCTGAGCCGCAATCCTGGCAGATTGTTCAATCAGGCTCATGTCCCATGTGCAGGATAGTCCCAACGGAATCGGAAAGATTGTCTGATACCCGTGAATCACATCCATTCCGAACAACAGCGGGATCTTCAGACGCGCCTCCTCAACGGCAATTTTCTGCACCGCACGTATCTTGCTCACTGTTTTGATATTCAGAAGACCACCAACTTTCCCCTCCTTGATTTTTTTACCAATACCCGAACTTGTCGTTTGTCCGGTTGTAATATCTCCGGCACCAGACAAATTCAACTGTCCGATTTTTTCATCAATAGTCATCCTGCTCATTAGGTTCGATATAAATTGATTCATCTTCGAATCTGATGCTTTCTGAGCAGAGGAATGGTTGATCTGAACCAGAAGGAACAGCGATACTGTTATTGCGAATATTTTCATTTTTTAGGTGTAAAGTAACAAATCCTTTATTCTGACTTTATAACTTTTATTTGTTGTGAGATCCCATTCTCGTTTATGGCTTCTATACTAAAAAAATAGGGAATCTCCTTGTCCATTGCCTTGAACCAATAGTCGTTGGCACCATAAACCATGATGCAATTGTATAATTTATCAGGGGCAGTACCTACGTAAATATTGTAGGCATAAGCATTATCTACGGGCGCCCATTTTATCCAGGCACTCCGTTTATCCATGTGGGTTCTAAGCACCATAAATTTTTCGACTGGTTCAGGTTTGGATCCATGACCGTTTCCAAAGACCCTTAAGCCACTAATTGCGAACTTACCCGTTGGGACATGAATATTTTCAAGTTTGATAAAGCGTGTTTCAACCGGTTCGGATAACTCGATATAGTCGTGCGGTACATCGGTTGTATTCTTGCTTTTATCGATAAGAATTTTCCATTTTTTACCGTCAACAGAAGACCATAGTTTATACTGGTGGTAAATATTCGTTTGTTTTCCAAGAAAAGTGGCATCCTGGTCGGCATAATTGAGTTGTATTGCCCTGACAGTCGAGATCGAACCCAGGTCAGAGATGATCCATTCGCCCGGATTACCAGACATGGCTGACCAATAAGTTTTAATATTTTCGTCAACCGCGTAATTGGCTTCATAACCCCCAAATACGGATGAGACAGTTACTGGCTTGTTATAATTTAGGAGCATCCAGCCAGTAAAACAGCCATTTGTGTGTTCTGCTTTCCCGTCAGGCAGGAACAGCGGATAATCGCCAAAAGCCGTGTTGCAATACATCACATCGTCTTTATCGAAACCTGCAGGCCAGAGTCCAAGCCTCCGTTCAAAACTGTTTTTTACCGCGATTGTTAATGTACTAACATGCCAGTAATTCTCCCATTTATCCTGAAAAGTTGCTCCATGGCCTGCACCACGAACAAACCCCCCGGGTTTATATGAAAAAGGCATAGATTGATGTTCGAACCACCCAAGCGGGCTGTTTGAAACGGCCACCCCATCTGCGTATCCGCTGAACTCGGTACCGGGAGCCCCATACTGAAGGTAATATTTTCCATGATGTTTAGTCATCCATGATCCTTCTATGAAAGGTTTAAGGAAAGTGTTATCAGAATATTCGCCAAACCTTTGCCATCCATAACGCTCATCATCCAGGAGGAGAAGCTCTTTTCGGGTGCCTACAGGAGTAAAAGTCTTCCTGTTTAGTTCTATGCCATAGGTAGGATAGGTGTTGCTACTACCATTATACATATACAATTTTCCATTATCATCAACGAAAAAATCAGGGTCCCAGCCACCAATAGCCAGTGAATCTATCGCTTCCTTCCAGTCGTTTGCCTTAGGATTTGTTGACATCCAGATCGGAAAGTTCGTTGAATAAGTTGATCCGAAGACAAACATTGTATCATTTTGAACCCATACAGCCGGGGCACAAAGATCATCGTAAACTTTATGCCATGGTTTTAGAAAGGATCTCGAAACAAAATTCCACTGTTCTGTCAATTTGATAATTCTTGTAATAATGTTGTAGATAAATTCCTCAATTCATAAAAATAGCATAATA
>CAINLJ010000282.1 GCA_903850335.1 uncultured Bacteroidia bacterium
AAAACAAGCAAGGAGTCGAATGACTCCTTGCTCTACCTAACCTAAACCTAACCTAAATAACCTTTCAACTGGTGAAAGGGTCTCTTAAATATCTTCGTTTATTAATTGTTTATCAATTTTTAATTACTTATACAATGATAAGCAATATTTTTAAATAATCATAACTAAATAATGTTAAATTTTAATAGAAATTTAACTTTTTTAATCTTTCATATTGTGATAGACATTTGTGACATCTTCGTCGTCTTCCAATTTTTCAAGAAGTTTCTCGACATCCGCCACTTGTTCCTCATTTAGTTCTTTTGTTTCTGAAGGAATTCTTTCAAATTCAGCGTTCAAAATTTCAAAGTCATTCTCTTCAATGTATTTCTGTATGGGCCCAAAAGCTTCAAAATCGCCATAAATAATTATGTTTTCCTCTTCGGAAAAAACCTCCTGAACACCTAAATCAATCATTTCAAATTCTAATTCTTCAAGATCAATCCCTTCCTTGTTCTTAACTTTGAACTGGCACTTGTGCTCGAATAAATATTCCACACATCCCGAAGTTCCGAGTGAACCACCACATTTATTAAAATAGCTACGCACATTTGCTACAGTTCGTGTTGTATTATCAGTTGCAGTTTCAACAAGAATAGCGATACCATGAGGTGCATACCCTTCATAAACGACCTCCTTATAATCGGTCTGATCCTTGGATGTAGCTTTTTTAATAGCCCGTTCAATATTTTCCTTGGGCATACTCGCATTTTTTGCATTCTGCATTAAAACACGCAGCCTGGAGTTGGAGGTTGGATCAGGTCCGGCAGATTTTATCGCGATCGCGATTTCTTTACCTATTTTTGTGAATGTCCGGGCCATAGAGCCCCAACGTTTTAATTTTCTCGCTTTTCTGTATTCAAATGCGCGTCCCATATAATCTGATAAATAACTTTAGAATTCAAGTCCGCAAATTTAAACTGATTTTCTAAAATAATCAGAATAATAGACGAAATAATGTTTAAGTTTGCTTTTAGTAGATTTATGATCTGTGTAGGATTTTAAATTTTTCACGTTTTAATATGGCAAAATTGTTTATGATTGGCTCTAAAAATTCGGTTCTACGAAGTATATCAACAATATTAATGGGTTGTGTACTCCTATTTGTACCGGGTTTAACAATGAAAACTGTGATTATAGTTATCGGTTCTATTCTTATTCTTAGTGGATTGGTTACTCTGCTTATATCAAATTTAAAGAGATCCAAACCATTGAACGGGTTTTTGTCCTTTCAGGGGTTATTTAATATCCTGTTTGGTATTATTTTCATCTCATCACCTTCAATGATGATCAAAATATTTATGTTTGTTGTTGGAGTCATCCTGTTGATAATGGGACTATTGCAACTTGCTGGATCCATTAGTGCCCTCACGCGTTCAGTCTGGGCTTGGTTTTTTTTGGTAATCGGATTGCTAACCACGGGCAGCGGTATTTATTTGTTGACCAACCCATATAAAAGTGCTGAAACAATCCTTCCGTTTCTTGGAGGATTATTACTCCTTAACGGAATATCAGAACTTTTCAGAAATAATGGAAAAAGACAACAACCCCCCAAATACGGTGAAACATCTGTTGAGGATATACCCTATGAAGAGGTATAGAACAGAATATTCCTGCGAATGTTTTATCCACAATGTTTAATTCAAAATACAAACTGTTGAAGGATTAATTGTATTTTTGCACTCAGATTTTTTTGATTAAAATGTCATTATGGAAACTATAGACTGGAAGAATCTTGGTTTTGGATACAGCAAGGCGGATTTCAATATCCGGTGCTATTATCGCAATGGCCAATGGGGAGAATTGGAGGTTTCTGATTCCGAAAATGTTACATTACATATTGGGGCAACTGTATTTCATTATGGCCAGGAAGCCTTTGAAGGATTAAAGGCATTTAGGGGCAAGGATGGAAAAATCAGGGTTTTCAGGATGGATGAAAATGCTAAACGGATGCAACAATCTTCCAGAGGAATCCTTATGGCAGAAGTTCCAACAGAGTTATTTACCGGGGCGGTTAAAAAGGTTGTCCAGTTAAACAAGTCTTATGTGCCCCCATTTGAATCGGGTGCCTCATTATATATCAGGCCGGTACTCTTTGGTACCGGACCACAAATTGGTGTCAAACCAGCAGACGAATATTTATTTACCGTGATGGTTATGCCTGTCGGACCCTATTTTAAAGAGGGGTTTAAGCCAACCGACCTCGTTATTTATCGGGAATATGATCGTGCAGCTCCACTTGGGACTGGAAAAATCAAGGTTGGTGGAAATTATGCAGCAAGTATGGTAGCAGGCGAACGTGCACATCATGAAGGATTTTCTGCAGTACTGTATCTCGATGCACGGGAGAAAAAATATCTCGATGAGTGTGGCCCGGCGAATTTCTTTGCGATTAAAGGAGATACATATGTTACCCCAAAATCTGAATCCATCCTCCCATCAATTACAAATATGAGTCTTCGCCAATTGGCCGCTGATATGGGACTTAAAGTAGAGGAAAGACGTATCCCAGTAGAGGAATTAGCTGAATTTGATGAGGTTGGTGCCTGTGGTACTGCAGCTGTAATCTCGCCAATAAAAAGAATATATGATGCTGATAATCATCATGAATACTTCTATGGAACTGAACCTGGTAAAATTTCATCCCAGCTATATGAAAAACTTCGGGGAATTCAATACGGACTTGAACCTGATCCTCATAATTGGACAACGGAAATAGAGTAGTCCAGTCAATTTCAAATAAAAGAAAAGCCGCCCAATCAGGTGGCTTTTCTATCATCTGAGATATACTATTTCGAAAGCTCAAGCATCCTCAGAATAGGTAATCTGGCTTTTTCGAGAATTTCAGCATCTAAATGAATCTCCGGCTTTTCATATTTTAAAGCCAGATATAATTTCTGCAATGTATTCAATTTCATGAAACTACAGTCATTACAACCGCAAGTTGAATCTATTGATGGAGCAGGAATAAATGTTTTATCAGGGCAGGATTTCTGCATTTGGTGCAGGATTCCACTCTCAGTGGCAACTACAAATTTCTTTGATTCACTTTCAGTTACAAAATTTAGCAAAGCAGTTGTCGAACCTACGTAATCGGCAATTAGTAGGACAGGTTGTTCGCATTCCGGATGTGCGATGAAGACCGCTTCAGGGTATTGTTCCAGAAGAGTGATAATCTTCTCCAGCGAATATTTTTCGTGAACCATGCAGGCTCCGTCCCAAAGTAACATCTCACGTCCAGTGACTGAATTAATGTAATTGCCAAGGTTCTTGTCGGGAGCAAAAATTAATGGCTGATCCATAGGAAATGAATCTACAATTTTCTTTGCATTCGAGGAAGTAACAATTACATCTGAAAGAGCCTTGATCTCAGCTGAGCAATTTATATAGGATATGACCTTATGATCAGGATGATTGTTTTTAAACTCAAGGAATGGTCCGGCAGGCGCCGATTCTGCAAGTGAGCAACCGGCATTGAGATCCGGTACTAAAACTTTTTTACCCGGATTCAGGATTTTAGCTGTCTCACCCATAAAGTGAACACCCACAAATAATATGATATCAGCTTCTGTTTTCTGAGCCTGTTGTGCAAGAGCAAGAGAGTCACCAAGAAAGTCTGAAATATCCTGTAAATCAGGAGTAATGTAGTAATGTCCAAGTATTACTGCATTCTTTTTTACTTTTAAGGCTTGTATCTCTTTATGTAAATCGATTTCTGTTTGTATGAATTTGTTAACGTAACCGTATGTTTTTATTAACTTATTGTAATCTTCTTTTAACATTGAAATATTGTTACTAATGTTGCAAAAATAATCATTTCATTTGAATCAAGGTAAGGCATTACAATCGGAGACTGTTTTTGAATACTACAACGGGTTAAAACGTAATAAAAATGTAATATTAGCGTTGTAAATAAGAAACATGTTTCCTGTATATTTGCATTTTATTGAAAATTGTTAAATAATGTTAATTACCTATAATAACGCGTGAAGTTAATCTAAAAACAATTAGTATGAGAAAATTAATCAGAATGATGTTACTGATGATCTTAGTCTTATTATCAGTTATAGCAAAATCGCAGGAGACTACTGCTGAAATAGCAGGGACAATCTTAGATGCGTCGGGAGCATTGCCAAATGTAAATGTGACCGCGGTTCATGTCCCGACAGGTACGACCTATACCACTACTACCCGTGAGGATGGCCGGTATAACTTACCTAACTTGAAGATCGGCGGTCCTTACACTTTAACTACTTCATTTGTTGGATTTAAGACTGAAACTGCGACAGATATTTATTTAAATTTGGGACAGACTTTTAAACAAAACTTTAAATTGGTAGATCAGGCAACCCAATTAGGTGAAATTGTTGTAAAGTTTTCGAACGATAAGAATTTTGGAACTTCCAGAATGGGATCACAGGAGTTACTTACAAGGACTCAAATCGATCGTTTACCAACTATTAACCGTTCAATTCAGGATTTTGTTAAGCTAGAACCTACCGCAAATGGTTTAAATATTGGTGGTAGAAGTAACCAATACAACAACATGACAGTTGATGGTGCTAATTTTAACAATTCATTCGGACTGTCTTCTATCCTGGGTGGACAAACATCAGCACAACCTATTTCACTGGAGGCAATTGAGCAGATTCAGGTTAACGTTTCACCTTATGATGTTAAACAGGGTGGATTTGCCGGAACAGGTATTAACACAGTAACTAAAAGTGGAACAAATACTTTCAAAGGAAGTATTTATCAATATTCCAGAAATGAGAAATATTTAGGTTATAAAGCCGGGCCAACAACTGTTCCCAAGACTCCTTTTGATTATTCAATCAAAGGATTTAGTTTAGGAGGTCCAATTATTAAGGATAAACTTTTCTTTTATGTAAGTGGTGAGCAAGTAAGGCAGGATGCCCCGGCCACGTCTATGTTACCTTCGGATGCATCTCATGCTGCCAACGCAAACTATTCTCAGGCAAATGCCGATACGCTAACTGCTTTATCCGCGTTTTTAAAATCTAAGTACGGATATGATCCCGGTTCTTTCCAGGGTTATACTTTTAAAACTTATTCAGATAAGATTACAGCAAAATTAGATTGGAATATCAACAGCAAGAATACGTTCACTTTAAAATATAATTACCTTAAATCATTTGCCGATCAGTTTGCATCTACCTCCAGACCTGGTAGTGGTCAGGTAACCGGTGGACAACCAGGAACCTATTCAATGCCTTTCTTTGGTAGCGGCTATGTGATCAATAACAACTTTAATATTTTAATTGCTGAATTGAATACCCATTTCAATAACAGGTTGTCAAATAAATTACAAATTGGTTATACAGCACTCAGAGATTTCCGTTCACCACATTCCAATAGCGGGACTCTTCCATTAGTTGATATTTTAAACAATGGTAACATTTATACCACTTTTGGTTATGAAATGTACACTTACAACAACAAATTATTTACTAACGTGTACCAGTTGAATGACATCTTAACCTATTATAAAGGTTCTCATGAAATTACTATTGGTACTCAAAACTCATTTAAGAAATATCAAAACGCATTTGCACCAGGCTATCAAGGTGTTTATCAGTTTAATAGTTTGACAGACTTCTATAATTCTGCAAAATATGGAACCGCAAATGCTAAATCATACTATCTGCAGTACTCCGCATTACCAGGTGGTGCTTTCCCTTGGGCTTATGCAGGATCAACCGAGTTATCTCAGTTCATTCAGGATAAGTGGAAAGTATCTAATGATTTCACGCTAACCTACGGTTTGAGAATTGATGAAACCATCTACAAACAGTCAATGACGGATAACCCTAACTTTGATGCATTAAAGTTCAAGGATGGTATGTCTTATAATATTGGGAAAGCACCTATGAATAATGTAATAATTTCACCGAGATTAGGTTTCAACTGGAATCCTAATGGTGATAAAACATTACAGGTGAGAGGCGGAACAGGAATCTTCGCAGGACCTCCTCCATTTGTTTGGATTTCTAACCAGGCTTCAAACAATGGTATTCAATTTGGTTCATTCACCAATGCTGCTAATAAAACAGCCTTTAATCCTGACCCCAACGCTTTAAGGCCAACAGCAGGAGCTGCCAATACTTCTTATAGTACTGCCTTGGTTGCTAAAGACTTTAAATACCCAACAGCTTGGAAATCAACATTGGCCATTGATAAGAAATTAAATGATGGTTGGTTGGTTGGTGCTGAGTACAACTATACTCAGGATATAAATGCTGTTTACTATTCCAATATAAATTTGAATGAGTCCAATGGATATGCATTAGGTGGTGTTGATAACAGAAATCGGTTCTTAACTTCAGTTGCCAATACAAACAAATATTATGCAGGCACACCAACTGCGTCACTTTCAAATCCAAATATTGGCAATGCAATTTTAATGAGTAATACAAATAAAGGTTACGTGTACACTCTAACTGCAAAAATTCAAAGAAATACTGAAAACCTCTCCTATGGTGTGGCATATACCCATTCGGTAGCCAAGAATACGGCTGAAGGTGGATCCACAGCTTCCTCTTTGTGGAGTGCTGCACCGGTTGCCAATCAGGACCCTAATGCAGCTAATTTAGGTTATGCATCTTATTATCAACCAAACAGAGTTATTGCCAACTTTGCATACAAACTCAATGAGGGTAAATATCTTTCTACAACTTTTGGAGCTATATATGAATTAGCAAATAATGGAGTAACTTCTTATGTTTATAATGGTGACTTAAATGGTGATGGTAATTCTGGTAATGACTTGATGTATATTCCAAAAACAGCTGCTGACATTAATCTTGTAAAAGTCAACTCAGGCGGTCTGGGGACAGGTACCACAGGAGTTACAGATACAAGAACATCAGCACAAATATGGTCACAGTTGGACGCTTTTATTTCCAATTCAACTTACCTGAATACTCACAGAGGTGAATATGCAAAAAGAAATGCAGTTGTATTACCTTATTTTAGTAAATTGGATTTGAATGTTACACAAGATATAAAATTTAAATCCCATACAATCAGGTTCTCTCTTGATATGATTAATGCAGGAAACTTTATTAACAGAGATTGGGGCGTAGTTAAAATTCCTACAGCTACTAACATATTAAAATATGAAGGTATATCTGCTGATGGAAAAACTCCTTCCTTCTCACTGCCTTACCAGACAGGTACCACTCCGTTTACTCAGCCATATCAAAACTCTACAGCTATCACTTCAAGATGGCAATTGATGTTTGGTATAAAATACCTGTTTAATTGAAGCTTGAAATATCTGTTTAATTAGGGAGTTTACTTAATTTTGAAGAGGGTGTCCATGAGGGCACCCTCTTTTTTGTGAATAATCAGTAACTTTGCAGTTCAATATTTTATAAACTTCATGGCACAAAAACCAACAATCCCCAAGGGAACACGAGATTTCTCTCCCATTGAAATGGCTCGCAGAAACTTTATTTTTGATACAATTAAAGATGTTTTTCAGATTTATGGATTTCAGCAGATTGAGACTCCAGCCATGGAGAACCTTACAACACTAATGGGGAAATACGGCGAAGAAGGGGATAAATTACTTTTTAAAATACTGAATTCCGGTGATTTTCTTTCGATGGTTGATCCATCCGAATTGAACCAATTCAATAGTTCAAGACTTACTACAAAGATAGCCGAGAAGGGTCTTCGCTACGATCTGACCGTTCCGTTTGCCAGGTATGTTGTTCAAAATCAAAATGATATTGTATTCCCATTTCGTCGTTATCAAATTCAACCTGTTTGGCGTGCAGACCGTCCCCAGAAAGGGCGTTACCGCGAATTTTATCAGTGTGACGTGGACATCATTGGTTCCTGCTCTTTACTAAATGAGGTGGAGCTCATACAGATCATCGACAATATTTACAAGAATCTCGGTGTTCGGGTAACAATTAAAATAAACAACCGGAAAATTCTTGCCGGCATCGCCGAAACTATTGGTGAGTTGGACCGCATCGTTGATATTACTGTTGCAATCGATAAGCTGGATAAGATTGGCATCTTGAAAGTTAATGAAGAGTTAAACCTGAAAGGAGTTTCAGCAGAAGCAATTCGTAAGCTTCAACCAATCCTGAGTCTCACCGGCTCTAATATCGAAAAATTAGATCAGATTGAACAGGTAATCAAAGATTCTGAAACAGGAGTTAAAGGGATTGCGGAGATGCGTACGATCTTTAATTACCTTACATTGATTGATATTGAATCAGAAATAGAACTGGATCTGACTTTAGCCCGTGGTCTGAATTATTATACTGGTGCTATCTTTGAGGTCAAGTCACGCCATGTTGAGATTGGATCGATAACCGGGGGTGGTCGCTATGATGACCTTACCGGTATATTTGGAATGTCTGGAGTATCAGGGGTAGGCATATCTTTTGGTGCAGACAGGATTTATGATGTTATGCTTCAACTGGATCTCTTCCCCAAAAATACAACTTCAGCAGCCAGTATTTTGTTTATAAATTTTGGGGATAAGGAGGAGAAATATTGCCTCCCTATTGTAGCCGATTTACGGGCAAAGGGAATCAGAACTGAAATATATCCGGATCAGGATAAGATGAAAAAACAGATGAACTATGCAAATCGTAAAGGGATAAAATTTGTTGCCCTTGCCGGTGAATCAGAAATTAGCCAGGGAATGATCACTCTGAAGAACATGGATACTGGCGAACAGATGCTGCTAAAACCTGATCAACTGTCTTCTGTTTTAAAAGAATAAATTGTCAGATTCATTTAGCTACTCATATTAGCCTTTACAAAAATCTCAAGACTATTTTCTGTCCTGGTATGTGAAATCAATAACGCGCTGAGAATCCCATGGAAGAAATTAAGATTTACCCTAGCCTTAAATATTCGATTCTCAGCGGGGATAAAATTTGATAAATCAATACAAAAAAAGAGGCTGCCAATAATCTTATGATTTATGGCAACCTCTTAACCAAAACTACTCTACTAAACTACACTTAAACTACACTTAATCTTAAACTACACTTAAAACACAAAAGTAACCAAATCTATTTTTTAGTCTCATTATCCTTATTGTCCTGTTGACTCTTTCGGAATTCATGCATTAATGTTGCCCGGAACTTACCTTCTGCAACATAAAGTCTTACAACCTTTTCAGCTGGAAGAATATTTAATAGTTTTAAATTATATTCTTCAATAAGTTTCCCTTCTTTGGCATGTGTTGAGGCCAGCTCCATAGCAAGTTTACGGTAATCAGCGTCACTCATTCCGGGTTTTGTCATTTCACTGCTGTGTTCAAGGTCTCTTTTTTTATCCATAAGAACAAATCTGAGCTTCTCGAGTTCATTATAGACAGGCCAAAATTTTTCGGCCTCCTGAGAAGTCAGGTTCATCTGTTCTGTAAGAAACGCAATTTTCTTTGTTTTGATAAGTTCCATCGTCTGAGGATCAAATTGTGGTCTTTGTGCCAAACCCTCAAAGGATGAAATGAAGAAAAACAGAAAGAACAAGTATATATTAAACTTTCCAAAGGATATCACAGTTTTTGAGTGAGCCTTGCAGAAATATTTTTTATCTGTTTGACGGGTATTTAAATTTCTCCTTAACATGATTCTAAGATTAATTGTTAGTTAGAGTTTAATTGTTAGTTAGAATTTCGTAATCACTGTAATTTGTTGCAATATAGTCTTCGAGTTTTTCTGAAGTTAAAATATTGGAATCAATCTGATCCATGTCACTGAAAGCAGACAGAAACTGTTCTTCAGAAAAAGCAGATATCAGTGCACCCGGAACAGCAACTATTGAGTTATCACCAACTGTATTGGTTGCCGGACGGATAACATTCACCTTTTTGGATAAAATATACTCTTTTACTGGTTCATAACTAAGCATAAGTGCAAGCACAAGAACCGCGGCAATCGCAAGTGCAGGTTTAAGAATAACGAATAAAGAACTGTTCTTTTTCTGTTTCTCTTCTTCCCCTATCCTTGTAAGAAGATGCTCCGAAAAGTTTTCGAAGTAATTCTCAGGAGTTCTGAATGGTGGAACTCTCTTGAGACTCTCGAACTGGTTTTTAATATTTACTTCGTTTTTTTTCATCTTACTTCTCTTTGACATTTCAGATCACAAATGGTTTAAAATCTACTTCTGATCTTCTTTTAAAATTTCTTCAATTTTTTTCACTGCAAAATGATAGGAGGCTTTTAAAGCACCTATCGATGTATTGAGTACCTGCGATATCTCCTCGTACTTCAGTTCATCAAAATATTTCATATTGAATATAATCCGTTGTTTATTGGGAAGTTTTAAAATAGCAAGTTGGAATCTGCGCTGAATATCATCCCCATCAAAGTAAGCGTCAGATTCCAATGATTCAACAAGATAATCATTGACTTCATTCATTGGAACAAGGGCATGACGACGTTGTTTTTGCAAATGACTTAAGGATTCATTTGTCGCAATCCTAAAAAGCCATGTAAACAGAGATGAATCTTCCCTGAATCCGTCAACATTTTTCCACACTTTAATAAATACGTTTTGTAGGATATCATCTGTATCGTCGTGGTTCATAACGATTTTCCGAATATGCCAATACAAGCGCTGCTGGTATGTCTTTACCAGAATCTGAAATGCCTTTTCTCTATCTTTTTCGGATTTAAGATTGGCAATAAGATCCTTCTCATTGAACTCCATCCTCAGTAACAGCAAATATTTTACATATAACAATAAGACACAAATTTACACAAAGGGTTTAATGTCCTTTAAAAAAAATGCATGTTGTTTATACAATAGTTCGGTAAAATTTAATATAAATAATTGAATATCAATAAAATAAACGAATAATAAGTATGAAATAATGGATCAGATGAAAAAGTTGTGGGGAATGGTGTAAAATTGAATTTTGATCTAAAATGCAGCGATTTGCAGGATTTTAGTTGGCAAATAGAAAAGGTGCAGAGCACTGAAGATATTTGTAGGATAT
>CAINLJ010000283.1 GCA_903850335.1 uncultured Bacteroidia bacterium
CTGTTGCATAAAACAGGAGGAAACACTCTTAAGCGCTTCACTCTTTTCAAGGTCTATCGTAATATCCATGTCATTCGATTCAAAACCCTGCCACTGACCATCACCATAGGTTAAAGAACCACCCCTGTAACCATTTACTAAAGTCGCCTCTTTTTGAGCAACATAATTCTTACTGTAAGGTAGGTTGTAGATTACTTTCTTACCAATGGCCTTATGGAAATCGACATCCAGTCTGGCCGGTTTTTCTTTCATTACACCATTCTCAAAGATAGCAGCACATACATTTGCCGAACCCGAAACTTCAAAACTCCCTTTATATAGATTTGATTTGATTGTTGGATCTGAACCGTCAATAGTATAATAAATCATTGGATTTAGTTGTTCACTCTTAAAGGTGATTTTCACTTTCTTTGCCTCTGTATCGAATTTTGTCCCGACTTCCAGCTGGTACGAAGGACGGCAATAATTCACATTCAGTCTTTGCATCAACAGGTAATGAGACTGTAGCCTTGATTTGAAATTATCGTAACTACGATTTTCTTTTTCTGACCAGGTTACTTCTGACATTGCAAGTAATCGCGGAAACGTCATGTATTCAACATGCTCAGTAGTTGGTATGTACTCAGTCCAGAGATTAGCCTGTGCTCCCAGAATATATTTTGCCTTTGACTCATTAAGCTCAGCAGGAACCGGCTCGTAGGAATAAACATGCTCAACAGTCAGATATCCCCCGATTGCCAGCGGTTGTGTGGCGGGGTCAGCCTGATAGTGATCAAAATAGCAAGTCCCGCCCGGTGTCATCACTACGTCGTGGCCCATATTTGCTGCAGTTATTCCCCCTTGCTCTCCGCGCCATGACATCACCGTAGCCGACGGAGCCAGACCGCCTTCAAGTATTTCGTCCCATCCCAGGAGTTTTCTCTTTTTTGAGGTCAGGAATTGCTCAATCTGCCTGACGCAATAACTCTGTAATTCCGACTCATTATTGAGTTTTTCATCTTTTATTCTCTTCTGACATTTTGGACAATGTTTCCAGGCTTCCTGTCCCGCCTCGTCACCACCAACGTGAATATATTCTGACGGGAAGATTGATATTACCTCAGTGAGCACATTTTTAAGGAAAATATAAGTCGAATCGTTACCCAGACATAGCTCACCATTCACATAAGGTTTGCCCGAACATGAAAGATTCGGATAAACAGCCAGTACCTCGTCCGAATGTCCGGGCATCTCAATCTCAGGTATAACCGTTATTCCACGTTGTCTGGCATAGGCGACAATCTCACGTGCCTGCATTTGTGTATAATAACCACCATACGCATTTGGATTTCCCAACTCAGAATACCGGCGCGGACTATCCCACCATTGCTTCCATGTATTGTGCGTACGATAGGCTGTTTTACTGGTAAGTTCAGGATATTTTTTTATTTCCAGCCTCCATCCAGGTCCGTCAGTAAGATGCCAGTGAAATTTGTTCATTTTGTATAAAGACATCAGGTCTAAAAATCTTTTTATATAACTTACAGGAAAGAAATTGCGCGATACATCAAGCATTACCCCTCTGTATCCAAACCGTGGATGGTCTGTGATCTCTGCACATGGAACCTCTCCCATAACTGGTTGAAGCAAAATTAGCTGTAACAGGGACTGCATGGCATTGAGTGCACCTGCAGCAGTTCTGGCTGAAATTGTAATTTTGTCCGGAGTAACGGATAATTTGTAACCGGCACTATCGGGTATAAACTCCTTCCCCACCATAAGGAAGACTATCTGGTTTACATTCTCCCTTTTTACAGTGCTGAGTATGTTTTTTATCTCAGATTGCCGCTGGAAGAGGGAAGCAATCTCAGTAAATGCAGGATCACTCTGAATCCTTGTTGTCCTGTCGACTTTAAATATGCCAGGATGTTCTACAACCTGCGAGGGCTGAGGAATAATAGATATGCGGTTAATATTTTGAGCCGTTGAAGAAATAAAAAACAGACAGCCAAACACTATTGCAGCAAATAATTTTAGTGGTTTCATATCGAATTTATAAAATAGACAGACAAAGTTAATTTATTCTTTCAAACTGATCTTTTTTGGCAAGGTACTAACCAGGATTTATTCCGGTGATTTTTTTAAACAAGCTCAAGTTCGGGATGATAGTGCCAATCGTTGTAAAAATAGGGTAACTGATCATGTCGGACAGAAATGGACTGATGAAACTGTTTTGATAATTATTATTTTTGTTAATATTTCCACACAATTACAAGAGCACGGATTAACAACTAACTAAATGAGTGAAAATATGAACTTAACTTTTGGACTTTTAATCGTGTCTTTGGCCGGTCTCTTACAAGGCTCTTTTATTTTACCGATGACTTATACCCGGAAGTGGGAATGGTCACATAAATGGTTCGCATTTTCGCTACTTGGCATGCTGATAATCAATTGGATAATAGCATTTTTCCTGTTTGATAATCTTTCAGGTATCGTTTCCAGGATCCCTCTTTCACTTTTGGTTGTTGTCCTGCTCTTTGGACTGGGGTGGGGAATTGGTGCAATTCTTTTTGGGAAAGGTATGGATTTGCTGGGAATGGCACTTGGTTTTCCTATTATAATGGGAATTAACGCAACTGCAGGAACAATCATACCTGCCTTAATCTTTTCTCCTTCGATTTTTGTCCATTCAAAAGGGATGCTGATAATATCCGGAGCTATTTTTACAATCATTGGAATCATCGTCTGCGCAAAGGCTTCTTCCCTGAAAGACAAGATCGCATCAAATGAAAAATCAGGAAGCATAGGGCTAGGTCTTATCCTTGCAGTTATTTCGGGATTTACATCTTGTTTACCAAATTTAGGTGCTGCATTTAGTGGCAAAATTACGACTATTGCTCTCGAATCGGGTGTACCCGGCATTCTGGCAGGAAATGTTGTCTGGTCGTTGTTTTTTACTACAGGTGCTTTTGTCAATGCAGGCTACTGTCTGTATCTGATGGGTAAAAACAGGAATTTTAATAGCCTTGTCAATGAAAACAGGACAACAAACTGGTTACTAATCGGCTCGATGTCGTTGATGTGGGCCGGGAGTTTTTATTTTTATGGTATTGGATGTTCGATGCTTGGAGATTATGGTTTAATCATTGGATGGCCATTGCTGATAACTTTATCCATTGTAATAGGTAACCTTTGGGGAATCTACCGGGGAGAATGGAATGGCGCTTCTGCACTATCCAGAAGAATGCTAAATACAGGGTTAATCCTACTGATCTTTTCTATCATCATTACGGCTGTTAGCAATATATTTTAGTTAACTGAATTCTATCAGATTAAAAATCTAATTAACTAATGAATTATGGACCCAAAATCAGGTGTATTTAGATTTTTACTCGGAATAATTGGATTGTTTTCAATTATTTTCGAGACTTCAGGAATTAGCATTCTTTACCAGGAAGGAGTTGCACCGGGCCTGACTCCGGTAGCTTTTAATGTTGGTGGACTAAAAAACACTAAAATAGATCTTGGAGGAACCTGGAAATTTAAAGAATTACAACAAAACATAGGGTCGATTAAAAATATTCCTGCTTCCTGGACCGATATTAAAGTTCCGGGCGAGTGGATAATGCAGGGATTTAATGTAAAACCAAATACAAGGGCAGCCTGCATCAGATCAGTGATTATTCCTTCTGAATGGGGAAATTGTACCATAATCTTGCGTTGTGACGCAGTTTACAGCGATGCTAATGTGTGGGTCAACGGAAAATACAGGGGAAATCATCAGGGTGGGATGAACGCTTTTGAAATGGATATCACAAAACTTCTAAAGCCAGGTTTAGAAAACATTATTGCGTTGGATATAATGAATGAATCACTGGCGGATAGCCTGATGAGTGGAACTCAATATGCGGCCCATCCGTTGGGTGGTATTCTGCGCAAGATTTACCTTATTGCAGTGCCAAAAATTCACCTTTCATCACTTCATGTTAATACAGATTGGGAAAGCAATAGCGATAAAGCCAGGTTAAAAGTCGAATTTGAAATTGCAAATCAATCAGAGCTGCAAATTAATAATTTGAAACCCGATTTTGAACTTTTTGACAGTTCGGGGAAAAGGGTTGAAATGGAAGTAGCGAGTGTCGATCAGAAAAAAGCCCCGAATAGTGTTTCATTTAATGTGAAAAATCCGGTGAAATGGGATCCGGAGCACCCGAATTTATATAATCTTCAAATTACACTAAATGCAGGAGGACAGCAGGAACAAATTCGTCAGCGGTTTGGATTTCGTATGATTCAAGTCATAGGAAATCAGTTATTTATAAATGAAAAACCGGTTAAACTAAGGGGTGTTAACCACCATGATGCTCATCCGTTGCTGGGTAGAGCGCTAAATTTAAGCCTTTGGGAGAAGGACGTACGTCTTTATCGGGCCGCGAATGTGAATTATATTCGCACCTCACACTACCCTCCTTCGGAAGAATTTGTCGATTTGTGTGACGAACTGGGTATGTATGTTGAGGTCGAAAATCCAATTGCATGGGTTGGACATGGTGCAAACAGTAAGTGGGAGAGGGAGGATCCACATCAGCTGCGATTTCTTCCTCTTATCAGGCAGATCACAAGCCAAACCGTTGAATACCTTCGTAATCATCCAAGTGTAATTATGTGGTCAATGGCCAATGAATCTGCCTGGGGTCCTAACTGGAAAGAAAATCATCAGTTTCTGAAGGCTTTGGATCCATCTCGTCCTTCAACATTTCACGATCAGGCATACGGGAATTATAACAACTTTGGGAGTTATGAAATGCCGGTTGCGAATTATCATTATCCCGGACCCGTTGGGCCTGAGATTGCAAAAGATTTTCCAAGACCACTTTTATTTGGGGAATATGTACATCTGAATACGTATAACAGGCAGGAAATTGTAACCGATCCTGGAGTGCGCGATGCCTGGGGAATCGGTATGGAACCTATGTATAATAACATGTATTCCAGTAGGGGTTGTCTGGGTGGAGCTATCTGGTCCGGGATTGATGATGTTTTCTATCTGCCTTCAGGCAAAGCCGTTGGTTATGGTGAATGGGGTCCAGTCGATGGCTGGAGAAGAGAAAAGCCTGAATACTATCACATTAAAAAATCCTATTCTCCAGTTAAAGTTTTTACAAACCAAATCAATATACCAATACAAGGAAATGAAATTTTACTTCAGGTTGAAAACAGATTTGATTTTACGAATTTTAATGAATTGAAAATTAATTGGGAAATTGGTAAGGATTCGGGTACTGTGTCTCCTGATGTTCAGCCCCGGAGTTATGGCGTAATCCATTTGAATACAGGTCATAACCTTCAGAATGGAGATTCCTTAACCTTGAAATTCACCAGTCCTCTTGGTTTTGTTACCGATGAATATCTAATCCCTGTCGGGCTATCTGTCAATAAAACCCCCGCAGTTTTGGGAGCAGACGAAAAAACAGGTTTTACAAAATCCACAGAAGAGATTACAATAGCCGGTAAATCATTCTCCTGGATTTTTGATGCACAAAAAGGGACAATTAAAAAAGCTATCAAAAGCGGAAAGGTGGTTCTCCTTGAAGGCTCTTCACTGATGATGCTTCCTTTGTCAACAGGACCATGTCTGACCGAACACAGCCTTGCCATTCAACCATTAAATTATACCTGTACGAGCTGGAAAATGACCGGATTAGCCACTGAAGAGACAAAAGATAGTGTTGTTGTAAGAGTTCAGGGATCATACAATGAGGCAGAAGGTTCTGTCATTTATAATTTTGGCAGCAAGGGTAATCTTTTGATCAGATATAATTTTCAGGCATCGGCAGATATCAATCCCAGACAGTGGGGGCTTGTGTTCACAACTCCCCGAAATATCGAAAAACTTAGCTGGAACAGGAAAGGACAGTGGAATAAATACCCTCCCAACCATATTGGCCGTAACCAGGGGGTGGCTATACCATTTCCCAAACATTCCAATCAGGAGAATAAATATGGAACTGAACCATTAAACGACTGGAAGGATGATAGTAATGAGATGGGATCGAATGATTTTCGCTCGTCAAAGGACTTTATCAATGAAGCCTCCCTTGAATCTGACGAAGGTTATGGAGTCAGGATTTTCGGGGATGGAAAACAAACTTTTCGTGCCTTTGTAAACGGCTCCGTGATTCAATTCCTCGTTGCAGGTTTTTCGACAGGTGGAGGGGATATGTTCTTTAGCAGCCACCTGCAGAAATACAGAAAACCACTGAAAAAGGGCGATAATTTTTCTGGTACAGTAACGCTGGACCTCTTTTCGAAATAAAACTTATTAGCGTTATATATTTGGTCATTTATGCAAAAGAAAAAGATTACTGATATGAGAATTGTGCTTTTGATTGTTTCAATTTCATGCCTCTTTAGCCTGGTGGTTAAAGCTCAGTTTAAATATGACAATACCAGGGTAGCTTCGATACGTTGGTCTCCCTTACCAGAGGCTACAGGTGATCAGGCAAATGTAAAACTCAATCTGGATGGTAAATGGAGATTTAATCCTTCACCGGAAAAGGATTTTTTTCACAATTCGAACCTGTCCGATTGGAAAACAATTGAAGTTCCAGGTGAGTGGATCATGCAGGGTTATTCGGTCAAAAGTGGCAATTACGCGGGTTATTCCAAGAAATTTGATATTCCGGGTAACTGGGCGGGGAAACGGATTATTTTAAAATGTGAGGCAATTTACAGCGAATGTTCGATATGGGTGAACAGCAAAATGGCGGGAAGACATCTTGGCGGCATGACTCCTTTTGAGACAGATATCACTTCACTTGTTAAAGAGAAAGAAAATAACCTGTCGATTGCCGTTCGGAGCGAGAGCCTTGCTGATACTCTTTCGAGTGCATCTAAATATGCCGTCCATCCTCTTGGAGGAATAACACGATCTATTTACCTGATCGCAATTCCTCAGGTTAATGTCGCATCTTTTCATGTCAGTACTACCTTTGATGCGAATTTTAAAGATGCAGTTCTAAAGGCAGAACTGAAGATAGCAAACGAGACAGCTATACCCCAATTTGCCGAAATTTTTATGACTCTTCGGGATCGCTATGGGAAGAAAGTTCCGATCAAAGGAGAAAACAGTGCCAAAGCAAGACTGACTTCCAAAACATTAAACCTCAATATCCTGAATTTGAATGTCCCGGAA
Source organism: uncultured Bacteroidia bacterium (assembly GCA_903850335.1). GTDB lineage: Bacteria > Bacteroidota > Bacteroidia > Bacteroidales > Prolixibacteraceae > JAAFHB01. The sequence continues at coordinate 7,178 of CAINLJ010000283.1, forward strand.
CCAAAAAAGTGGGATCCTGAGCATCCAAACCTTTATTCCCTTGAGTGCCTTATAAAAATAGATGGAAAGGAGATTACAAGAGTAATTCGGAGGTTCGGATTTCGTCAGATTGAGGTTAGGGAGAACAGGGTATTTGTAAACAACCAACCCATAAAATTAAAGGGAGTCTGCCGTCACGAGGTATCTCCCTTACGTGGTCGTTCACTTAGCGGCAATCAGTGGGCCGAAGATGTAAGAATTTTTAAAGAGGGAAATGTGAATTACATTCGAACCTCCCATTATCCTCCTAATGAGAAGCTGATGGATGCTTGTGATGAACTGGGAATGTTTGTGGAGGAGGAGGCACCATTCTGCTGGGCAACAAAGGACCCTGTTAATGACATTAATTATTTTGAGGCTATCCTTCGACCAACACTCGAGATGGTCGAACGAGACAAGTCGCACCCATGTATTTTGCAATGGTCATTAGCCAACGAATCGGAAGATTTCACAGAGTTGTTTAGAACATCTGCCGATCTTGTTAAAGCAGCCGATCCTACACGTCCCCGCAACTTTAGCCAATACAGCGAGAACGGAGACGGAGGATACCTTGAAATTGGCAACCACCATTATCCGGGACCTACCGGACCTGATAAATACAGGGAACACCGAAGACCGGTAACCTTTGATGAATATTGTCATTTGAATGCCTACAACAGGAATGAATTGATGACTGATCCTGGAGTCAGGGATTTCTACGGCAATATTTTATTGAAGATGTGGGAAGGGATGTATTACTCAAAAGGTGTGCTTGGCGGAGCTCTTTGGGCAGGCATTGACGACAGTTTTTTCCTCCCCGGCGGACCAGTAGTCGGGTATGGTACCTGGGGGCCAATTGATGGGTGGCGAAGACCAAAGCCTGAATACTGGCATATGAAAAAAATATTTACCCCGGTTAAAGTAAGTCTTTTAGAATCAAACCAAATGGATTCTGTTGCCCTGGAAATCGAAAACCGGTTCTTCTTTTCAAACCTCAGCGAATGTCGGATATTGTGGAAAAATGGAGATGAATCAGGGGAAATACATCCCTTCATAAGACCAGGAGAAAAGGGAATTGTAAAACTGCCTTTTTACCGTTCAATGCTTCAGAAGCTATATGTTGACGTTTTTCACACCTCAGATGTGCCTGTGGATCAATATATGTTTGACTTCAGTAAACCAGCAATTACGGTGGAAGGCGAATCAAATGAGCCTCTTACGTGGAGTATGAAAGAATCTGAAAAGATTGCAGAAAGCAATTCTGTAAGGGTAAGCATCAGCGACGAAAGCTTAAACATTCGCGACCGGTCAGGAAATATAATCTTAGACGGATGGCCAACATTAATGCTTATTCCTTTTAACAGCATAGGAGATACTCAAATGACCAAAGATACTCCTGAGTATGGACTATTCTCACCAACTGCTTCGAATAGAAAAATAGAATCTATCGACCTGACTAAAGGCTCAACATTTTTAATGATTACCCTAAAAGAAAGTTATAAGGAAGCTGTCGGCAAAATGATTTTGAAGATATCCGGTGATGGGCATATAATAATCGCTTATGAATATAAAATGTTAACTGATGCCAATTTACGTCAATGGGGCATTTCCTTCGCACTTCCACAAACGATGAGTGTTTTGACCTGGAAACGGAAGGGACTTTGGAATGTTTATCCACAGAACCATATCGGAAGGAACGAAGGTGTTGCAAGACTTTTTTATGATCACCCAATGTGCGGTTTGGCTGGTCCATCTCAAAAACCGGCCTGGGATTACAATATGGATCAGACTCCATTTGGAAGTAATGATTTCAGATCAACGAAGCGAAATATTATGAAAGCCAGCCTCACGTCCGAGAAATCTTCAGGTATTCAGATCATTTCAGACGGTTTGCAGCACCTGCGATGCTGGGAGTTAAATGAAAAAGTATATATGCTTGTTTCAGAATACGATAATCCGGGATCTGAGCGTTTCTTAAGGGAGCACGCTTCCAGGTTTGAGATTCCACTTAAATACGGAGAATCAATTATTGGGAAAATCGATCTTCAAATTTTAAATCCAAAATAGGATATGGCACACAAATTATGGAAAAATGATGAAGAGCTTTTTCAATTGATTAAAAAAGAGCTTTATACAGCTGTTGCTGGCGATATTATGGATAAAATGGGGTTGGAACATCAATTTCTGCCTCCTCAGATACGGCCGTTAAGAGAAGGAATGGTTATTGTCGGACGTGCTATGACAGTTCTGGAAGCCGATTGTTTTGAAGCCCTTAGCCCGGATTCTCAAAATCCCGTAATGATAAAATCGTTTGGATTAATGCTTGAGGCTTTGGATGATATTAAACCCGGTGAAGTATACATATGCTCTGGAGCATCACCATGTTATGCGTTAATAGGGGAGCTAATGATGACCAGAGTAAAAATGTGCGGGGGAGCGGGAGCAGTTGTAAACGGATATTCACGTGATACATTAGGGATCTATGGTGTTGGGTTACCGGTGTTTTCATACGGACCTTATGCCCAGGATCAGGCTCCACGAGGTAAAGTGATCGATTTCAGGGTTCCGATTGAGATGAATGGAGTGCGTATTCAGCCCGGAGATATGATTTTTGGTGATATTGATGGGGTTTGCGTCATACCCCGTCTGGCTGAAGATGAGGTTTTTACGCGTGCAATCGAAAAAGCGCGTGGCGAACGGACTGTTTTAAAAGCGATACAGGGTGGAATGACAGTTGTTGAGGCTTGGAGAAAATATGGAATTATGTAATATAAAGAAAAAATGAAGATAACGGATGTCAAAGTATGGCTTGTTGAAGGAATCAAATACAACTGGACGCTGCTGAAAATCTATACAGATGAGGGTTATACAGGTGTTGGTGAAGCGACCAACTGGCCTGGAAGTCAGATTATTGAGGCCGCTGTAAAAGAACTTGGTCAGCGTATTGTCGGGTTGGATCCGATGCGAACCGATTTTATTTGGACTAAGCTTTACCGTGATCTAAACTGGGTAGGTCCCTATGGTGCAAGCATGTGCGCAATATCGGGAATAGATATGGCACTTCTGGACCTGAAAGGAAAGGTGTTGGGTGCTCCATGTTATCAGTTACTTGGGGGTGCCACCAGAATGAAGATCCGGTTATATGCCAATTATTGGTTTACAGGTGGCGGACATAATAGCAAGGATTATATTTCACAGGCGTTAAAAGTAAAGGAAGCTGGTTTTACCGGGCTTAAATTCGATCCGTTTGCACATACCAATTACCTGTATGGCGAACACCTCGCTTCAGACCTTGGATTGACTCAACTTCAACAGGACCTGGCTTTTGATGTAAGTAAGGCAGTACGCGATGCGGTGGGTCCGGATTTTGATATTATGATCGAGACTCATGCGATGTTGAACTTCAGAGTTGCCGTAAGAATGGCAGAACGCCTTTCTCAATTGAATATTACCTGGTATGAAGAACCTGCCGGTCCGGAAAGTGCCGAAACTCTCCGTGCCATGCGCGAACGAATACCCTCGAATGTTTCAATTTGTGTTGGTGAAAGACACTACACCCGTTTTGGAATCCGTGGCTTGCTCGAAAAACATGTTTGTGACATCCTGATGCCGGATATAACACGATGTGGCGGACCTTCGGAAATGAAGCGCATGGCAACCATGATGGAGGCATATAACGTACTACTTGCACCCCATAACCCTAACGGACCCTTGTCAACACTTGCTTCTGCTCATGTTTGTGCAACAGTTCCAAACTTCTTCAGACAGGAGTTTATGTTTAATGATGTCCCGTGGCGGGATGCGGTAGTCGACTTTCCAATAAAGGAAATGATTTCCGATGGCAATCTGGAGCTTAGTGAAAGAGCAGGCCTGGGCGTGGACCTTATCGAAAGTGAGATGGAAAAACATCCTGGTATTAGGGTTGCAAGAGAAGGATTTTATATTTAATAAGATCCAAAACCTGAAATGTTCAGTCTTGATTTGCAGGAAATTAATTGAATAAATTTAAGAATACAGGAATATGTTGTCAATCAATCTAAGTAACAAAGTAGCAGTTGTCACTGGCGTTTCAAGCGGAATAGGTGCAGGAGTAGCACAAGTTTTGTCACAGGCGGGTTGCCATGTGGCGGGATGTGCTTTGTCGCCTGAAAATGACGAAGGAGCACTTGCTTTCGTGAAATCAGTTGAGGCAAATGGGCAACAGGCTTATTACCAGTATACCGACGTAACTATGCCTGATCAGATCACTTCGTTTATAGAGCAGGTAGTCAAGGTTTTTGGCAGGATTGACATAGTGATTTCCAATGCCGGAGCTAATGTGTTTAAAGGGGCTGAGAAATGCACAGATGAAGAGTGGTTACAAAATATTAATCTGAATCTTACGTCGCACTGGCACCTGGGGCGTGTCTGCAAACCATGGCTTGAAAAATCGGAGAAAGGTGTTTTTGAGGTAATGGCTTCTAATCATGCCTATGCCTCCATTCCTGGATGCTTCCCTTATAATGTAACAAAGACCGCTCTCACCGGTTTGGTCAGAGCACTTGCTATCGAATGGGGACCATCGGTTCGGGTAGTAGGCATTGCTCCCGGATTTATTGAGACACCAGGAAACGACAAATGGTTTGCCTCTTTTGCAGATTCCAATGCCGAAAGGCAGCGAACAATTGCCCTTCATCCGGCTGGCAAGCTTGGAAGTACGAAGGAAATAGGCGGCTGGTGTGCCTTCCTTGCAAGTGATTTTGCAGCATTCGCCACTGGCACAACCTATCTCATCGATGGAGGACGATCAGCGTTACTTCAGGATGAATAAAATAATTGAATTTCCCGGGTTAAATGTAATTCCAGGAGTTCAGGCCGAATTAGGTGAAGGTCCTGTTTGGCATAGCGGGGAACAGGTGTTTTACTGGATTGATATTTCAGATTTTATTAAAATATCTGGTCTTATTGCAAATTCTCTATTCCAAAGTCGTGCATGATGGGCGCAGATATTACGAACATAAGTAACGGTATGTAACCATGAAGTAAAAACGTTGTGAGGTTACCCAAAGAAATCTGCAATTTTTTGTTTGTCTTTATTTTGTTTTAATCCAACATATAATCTGGATATCTCGCCAATTGTCAACAGTTCAACACACATCCATGAAGGTGGATTTTTGGGGGTATGATATTTTTCTTTGTAGTGTTTAATGAAAACTTCAGGATGTTTTGAATCGCAACTTTTCTTTATAATCCTTTGAAAATCTGTGTATGGGTCTATAATATCACAATACTTAGTTTCATAAGGGGGTTTAAAAACATCAGTATTATCCTGCCAATGAGCATCGCTGTAGTTTCGCATAAGTATCTGGTTCATCTGTGATCTTATAGCAATCTCAATTCGCTCTATGCAATCAAATACTAGTAGTCGTAATTCTCGATCAAATCTATAAATATCAAGAATTTGATTAAAATTAACACCTGTATTAAACTTATCCTTAATTAGTTGGTAGGGTAAAAAATAGGCACTTAGCCGATAATAGCTGATTTGCTGCAAATATCTTAGTGCTTTGTCTTCATCAGGAATAATCAAACCTCGATTTCTTAACAAAGAAATTTGCTCATCGTTTGTTGTCGGTATTTTACGGATCAGATAAAAAAGTTGTGGACATTAATTTTCTTTAAAAGATTTGATAGGTACTATTTA
>CAINLJ010000284.1 GCA_903850335.1 uncultured Bacteroidia bacterium
CAATCCTTATTCTGGTGGATGATGATTACTAAGAAGACGTGCAGATTCAGACAATGATTATTTGTTCAATGTTTCAATCCTTATTCTGGTGGATGATGATTACTAAGTTATTGGAGGCTCTTTACAATGCAAGGCAAGATCGAAGTTTCAATCCTTATTCTGGTGGATGATGATTACTAAGCCGTTTTTATCTCTATTAGTCTGAATTTCAGAAGCATAATAGTCCAAACAAATGATGTATTTTCTAATTTTCAACATTTCAAAGAACTTATAAAACATATATTTACAAATCATTTCCGAAAGTTTAAAATATTGTATTATAATTCATTATATAAGGTTTTTTAATCTTAAGAAATAAAATACCTCCCGGAAAATACTACCTCACACAAACATTTCGGTAGGTGCAATCAACACAACGTTGTTTGTACTTGGTTGAATGTGGAAAATAATTTTGATTGATTACCTCATTAACTTCATTACAAACATTACGAATATCCTCCTTTGCACTTGCGCTAATTTCAACCTCGATCAATTTGTTTGATGAACGAGTGTAAACAAGAAAACCCTTGTTAACTTCCTTCTTAAAGTTTTCTTCGATTAGTACTGCATAACATTCAAGTTGAGTGCGATATGTTTCGTATATCCGTTGTTCAAAAATAGTAAATTTATAGTCAAGTGGAGCCATTGAACCGTCATTTAATAACAAGACCTCATCAACTGTGCCCCTTAAAAGTTCATTGGTCAAATATTGGTCTGCATATTTCTCAGTTACCCCAATCTTCTTTCTCAGGTAATCTTTATTACGTTCCAATTTCTCATCATGTATCTGCCTACCCCTTTTCACTTTATAATGCCGTTCTTCGTACTGGGGAATACGTAACACATATTCGAAGTATGTAAACCGTGGACAATAGAGGTATTCAATAATATGTGAAGGAGTGACTGACATTAGAAAAACAAGGCATTTACTTCATCTGTGACTAATTTCTTATCGAAGGCTTGGCCTAATAAAACTGTTTGCCTAAGCTCATTTTTACTCATAGGGAAAATATATACCGAATCAGTCTCCTCATTAATCAATTCGGTTACCTGAAGATGAAGCGTGTCCCGTTCATTCTCTTCCAGACTACCCAGAAAAACAGATTTCTGGACCCTGTATAATCCTGACAACTTGCAGATTTTTGCTACTTTAGTTCTAGGCTTATTCTTTTTAATATCATAGATCAACCAACAAATCATGACTTTTTAATTAATTTGTTTGCAAACTGATGAGCATCCATCTGCATGGCATTCATGCGGGTTTGATTGCGTCCATTATAACGGATTTTGTCTTCATCGATGAATTGCATAAGCGACTGAATTAAAAGGTTTTTTCCCTCTACGTTTAAACTAATCCCATTTGTAATGCAATCAGTATGACCGTTATTAACTTTTTTTGCCGAGAATAGTTTGAATACTACTTCATCTGCATAAGTGCGATAAGATTCAATAAAATCGAATACCATACTTTTCATATTATAATCATCTCTGTGCATGAACCCTACAAACGGATCGAGTCCGGCAACAATAAGAACTTTTTCAACACGGCTGTACAATACACCATAAGCGTAATTAAGGAATGCATTAAACTGATCTTGTGCCGGACGAAAGCTGCGTCCAGGAAACTGGTATCGCTCTGTTAACAAAGAACTTAATATCTGAAAATAAATTCGCCCGGCAGTGCCTTCCAATCCACGAAGCGTATCGTCCATTAAATCAACTTTTTCACCTTTTTGTTCTTTTATCTTTAATTTCAATGCAGTAATCCCATCTATCTTTTCTTGAATAATTTCTGCATTTGCAGGCCGATGGTTTTTGAGGCGTTTTAATAATTCTGTTTGGTTTTCCAATTTCCTTGTAAGCCAGTTCTTAATCCAAAAGACACCTGTTTCATTAAGGCTGGCCTCGAGTTGTTGCTTTCGTATCCTTGAAGTACTTCCGGGTTTACTGTGCCAAAACCGTCCAACGGGCATTCCATTACTTTCAAAGATAATAATATCAATATTGTTCTTCATAGCTAATATCACAGCGTCAGTGCTTAATGCTGAGCCCTTACTCATGAGAATTGCGGTGACTTTCTGACTCGCGAAATGACTCTTTTTCTTTTCCCCTTCAATTGATAGAGTCACCTCAAAAAGATCATCTTTGATGTGGACATAAGCACCATAAGAATTGATTATCAACTGCATATTACAATATTTATTTTATAAGACTTACCGTACCAAAACCACGGCTAACGGCTTTCCCAATTCCTGTCCATTCAGGCAGATATGCATTGCAGGTAAACTGACCGGAAAAGACAAGCATTGACTGGTTTTTAAATAGTGTTTGCTTTTCTTCTAAACGGGTTATGGCCATGATTTTTTCATCGGTGCGAAATGACAGACTTTTATAAAAACTTAAAATATTGTTCTGTACCTGACGATTTAGAAAACCTGTCCGATCTGACTCGTCCAAAGCTTCATATTTTTTAAAATTTTCCTGGTTAAGCGCCATCCACAAAGTTTTAAAAGAATAGTTGTACAATTGCTTATTTACAGAAAGTTCAATTTGTTTCTGCTGAATATTTTTTGCCATTACACTATAAAGGTGTCCTTCAATATCAATTTCACGTATCCTTAAAAATAAAGATATAAGCAAGTCTGCACCTTCCTTAAATCCAACCAATACTGGCATCTTATCAATAACCTTGTATTGAACCAGCGGATAAGCATATCGCGATGATCCATCTTCATAATGGTTGTGTAGCAAAGGAGAATGCTCTTTAAACAGGTTACCAAAATAACCCCGCAATTTATGTGCATCACGTGTTTGCAACTCAATGTTCGGAAATTGGATGATAGTTTGTGTAATTTGCATACCGATTGTTTTTAATCGTACCACTCAAATACATATTGAGGGTCATAGTCAATTTCAAATTTTCGTAAAATGTTAAGGTACTCTTCACGGAAACTTCTTCTTTTATGATGCTCTTCCTGGTTTTCAATATATCTGGCAACAACCGGGATATCTGATTTAGCGTAAGAAAATGCACCGAAACCCTCCTGCCAAGAAAAGGATTGTGATGCAAGATGTTCCCTTTTTATAAATGCAGAAGAACAGGATTTAATATCGCGAACCAGATCGGACAATGCAATATTTGGGCGTTGACCGATTAACAAGTGAAGATGATCATGCATACATTTTATGACAATCATTTTTTGCCCCTTCTCCTGTACGATTCCGGTAATGTATTTTGATACCCGATCTGTATTTTCAGGCGGAATTCTATTTGTTTTTCCCTTTACTGCAAAAACAATATGAATATGAATTTGGGTGTAAGTATTTGCCATAAGTTTAATCTGTTTAATTATTTATGAAGTTAATTAAATATTGTATCATCCCTCCGGGACTCCGTTCATGAACGCATGCATCTTTACTACCGATGTAAACGCTCCTGATGGAGCTGTGCCGCATAAATATCCTTATAAATCAAGGATCATAAATCAATTTCAAAGAACACTTTTTGAGCTTCGTAGAGGCATTACATCGGTAGCATAACCGCAAACGAGCAAATCCTGAACACCGTAGTTGCGATACATCGGAAATATTCATTTTCGAAATAACAACTTGTCAAAAATTCATCAACTTTTAATTGTATCGTCCCTCCGGGACTCAGTTCGAACGGTCATTTATCTGCTACCAATGTTATCGCTCCTAACGGAGCTGTGCCGAATAAATATCCATATAAATCAAGGATCATAAATCAATTTCAAAGAACACTTTTGGAGCCTCGTAGAGGCAATAGATCGCTAGATTATCAGTAAACCTTGAATACCGTAGGTGCGATACGTCGGCAACAATCAATTTCAAGGAATAACTTGTCAAAAATTCATCAACCTTTAATTGTATCGTCCCTCCGGGACTCAGTTCATGAACGCATGCATCTTTATTACCGATGTAAACGCTCCTAATGGAGCTGTACCGCATAAATATCCATATAAATCAAGGATCATAAATCAATTTCAAAGAACACTTTTGGAGCCTCGTAGAGGCATTACATCGGTAGATTATCAGTAAACGATCAAATCCTGAACACCGTAGGTGCGATACACAATTAGCACTCAAAATCAACAGGCAAGCAATGGTATCTAATATCGGAATTTCCGCTGACAATAATGTTGCCAGAATACCAGAGCCACACAGAGACAAGATGTTGAGTTAGATTATATGAACACGTTCTCAATTCTTTGATATCCTATATTAAATTTAAGATCATTCGCGTCATAATGATAAAAAGAAGACGGAGAATCAAACGAAGACAAATAAAATCCATTGATTTGTTCTGAATCAAAATTAATTTTCGACTCACCGTAACGAATAGGAACATTGATTACAAAATCGTAAAACTTCGATTTTATCCTGGCAAACTGAGCCTTTCGCTCCCAAGATGTAACTTCTTTCTGACTATAAATCTGAAGGTACTGATTCCAGACCTCTTCTGCTTCTTTACTCAACTGAATAAACACAGATTCGGTTTTACATTCTTCAATCAGCTTAAGATTAATCTCAGCAAAACGCAACCCTAAAATTGCATTAAGCAAATCGGAGGTGGTTTCATTGGCTTGCTTTCGAACTTCCTTAAAATAACGATCAATCAATTGCAAATAATCCTTCTCTTCTATCACCAGAAAGTTTTTGAATGCATTCTTAGTTTTCAAAATCAGGTCGGAGCCATAGATCAAGCTGGTAGCTTTACTGTAATCTGCAATTTCATAAATAAATACATCTGAAATCTCAGATTTCTCATTGTATCTATTTGCCCGGCCAGCCGATTGAATGATGGAATCCATAGGAGCCAATTGCCTGAAAATGGTATCGACCGAAATATCTACACCAGCTTCGATCAACTGAGTTGAAACGATTAGTTTACGATGGCTATTCTTTACTTTTATCTTATTGATAATCTGCTTTCGCTCAAAAGGGGTTATCAAAGTAGACAGAAAGTAATAATCGGTCCTTTCCAACTCAACATTGACGAGCTGTCCAAAACATTTTCTCGCAGCTTCTTTGGTATTCAGTATGATCAATATATCCTTCTCTGGATGATCGTAAGCATAGTCCGTAACAATATCCGTAAAGTCGCTGAAAGAAATTGCCTCTTCCTTATAGTTCAATCTTGTCCGATTAAAAACACTAAAGTAATTCCAGTATTCGGGAACAATCTCAACAATATCATCATTAGGAGTGAAGATAAGCGGTTGAGTAGCCGATATCAGAACAAAATACATATTCAAAGTTTCACCAAGGGTTTTAAATGACTCCCGGATGGTTTCCCAAAGCGGATAAGGTATCGTTTGAATCTCGTCGAGCAGAACAATGGAATTCCGAAGGTGGGTCAATTTCATCAGTTTGGTTTTATCCATCGAAAGGATAGTCTCAAGAAATTGCACAAAGGTGGTAACAACGGTTTCCGATTGCCATGTTTCGATCAGAAATTGGCTTTTATCAAAGTCGTAAACCCTCTCTGAACTATCTTTATATGCAGGTTCAGCCAAATGATGGTGTTTCAGCAGAATTTGTGATGAATCGGTCCCCAATACTTGCCGATAAACCTCAAAGTTTTGATCGATGATGGAGGTGAAAGGAATGTTAATGATGATTTTTGATGTTGGATTTCCTGTTAAATTACGTAGTCTGTCAGCTATCGCATAAGCAGTAAGAGTTTTCCCAAGACCAGTTGGCAAGGTTAATGAGTAAATATGTTGTTCGCATATGAAAACCTTATCCAGATTTTCCAAGGAGTCAAAATAGGCTTCGTTTTTTAGTTCATCAATTCCTGATCTTGCAGTATTGAACCCTTTTCGTTCGCGGTATCCATCTAACTGCACTGCAATATCAGTTGAAATAGCCGAAACTTTCACATCTTCCAGTATAACATCATTTTTATCTGCATACATCAAAGAAGAATAGATAACCTGAAATAGGTAAAATAAAGCAGTGCGTGTTTGTTTATTTATTTTAGGATAAGTGAATTTAAAAGTCAGAAAGCGAAAGTCTTTCAATTGGGTTTGAAAGGTTTTAGTTTCCCAAAATTCAACAAACTCTTTCCAGGTTACATTTACGGGTATATTGACTAACAATTGATGAATGATTGGCTCTACCTGAAATGAATCGATATTTTGTATTTGATTGGATAAATTTTCGATTTGTATATCATCGAAAATCAATTCCCTTTCAAGATTTTCAATATTACCATGATGCCGTTTAACAGCAATCAAAACAAGATATGGGAGCAATTCAGCCAGAGGTTTATTATTTATTTCGAGCGTGCAATACCGATTAGTTACATAGTAAGCGAATATCGAAGATAATTGCGCATGGTTCTTTAGGTGATTATGAGTTCCTTCCGGATCTCTGATATATGCCTGAAAGTAGGAGGTTGCTTTGGCCAGATCGTGGAATGCCCCGGCAATCCAGACCAGATCGGTCAATTGCTTAGAAGTTATCCCCATTCCATCCGAAAGAGAGAAGTCAAATCCTTCTTTTGCCACTGTCGCATTAGCAATAGCTGCAACCTCGCGGAGGTGATTAATCAATAGCTTTTCCGGATGCGAAAGAAGTCCTTCCATTTATTCTCTTAAATCTTCTAAAATTGTTATAAAAACAAGATGTTCCCTACTCCTTCAATAGTGTAGTAGTCGGATACCTTCACTTTCAGAGGGTTTCCATTCTTTTCAATTAATACTTCCGAATATTCCAGTACCTCGCGATCGCGATTCATGGCAATGGGCATGTTATTAGCTGAATAAAAGAACTCCTTCTGAAACTCAACCGGTGGTTCACCTTGCAGTTTTGACATATTTACTGCTGTAATGATTTCTACAAAATCACAACTCCCCGGCACATGTTGGGCATTAGTAATTTGCACAAAATCGACAAGAGTGGTAAACTGAGCCAATCCCAGATATGGCGTAAAATGGTGCCGTTTATGGATAATCCGTTCCGAAAGTTCTTTGAATTTGGATTTGTTATCCATAGTCAAAAAAATCCTATAGTGAACATCCTTCACCAATTCAAACTCGATTTGTGTACGCCCGGCTTTGGTCAGATCGTAAAACGACATTTTGGTATTAATCAGATTGAACCCGATGTTTTCTTTTTTCACCGGGCGCATAATCTGAACTGCTATATCGCTCCTATCTTTCGAAAAGAATTCCTGTACCGGCTCAGCCTTTTCGGGATAAACACCGTCGCGCAACTCCCTCTCCATCCCAAGTATGGCACCCAGTATTCCGGCAATGGCCGTTCGTGTGGGAATGGAATAGGTAAGCGGCGAGGTAGTAGTGTTGTACTTTCGGAAATGCCCATATTCGCTTTGTATGTCGAAAATGAGGACCTCTTTAGAGTTCATCTTTACTTATTTTTTCGATTGCCTGACCATCATCCACCATTAACAAACGGGAATCAACTTTCAGATTGATATTGGAAATCTTGGCTTTGTGGGCTTTCAATACAGCCATCAATTCAGTTACATCAAGTTTAAAATTATTGGTACTGCGAATTTGCATTTCGTTTATATCGCCGCAATTGAGTTTTAACCGTTGGCGAAGGTTGCCAATATAGAATGGTTCGTTGTAGTCAATAGTAAGTAAGAATAATGGAGCCTGACCAAACTTCGACCGCGAAATCAAATTTTTGGTTCCATCCCAAATACCTTCAATCAACAAGGCTTTATCGTCTACGTTCATTTTAGAATACCGAGCCGACTTTTCGTTGATTACACCATTAAATCCAATAATGGCGTAAGGGATTTTGTACTCGGTACGAAAAGTTGCCTGCATTTTTTTATCGCTTGCAGCAAAAGCTCCAGTTCCAAGTTCTTCAACGATTTCTGTTTTATTTAAAGATTTCCCCATTTGAAACTGAACAGGTCCGATGTAGGTAATCGAATCATTTGAAAGAGGAATTACCCCACCAAATACGCGGATATCAATACATTTATCGATAATCACATTAGCCTGTTCCTGAAAATCTTTGGCACGACGTTTTCCATCTTTAATGTATTCCTTTCCTCCGTCCTCGTATTTGGTTTCACGAACAAAAATATCCTGGTTTTCACCTATTCCGTTGTAACCTTTATATTCATACCAATAGTCACGAATAGTTCGTTTTAGACGTACGTCGGATACCAGAACGGTACTGCTTTCAGTGTCGAAACGAGGTCGGTTTTCGTTTAGCGGATCGCCATTAGGATTGGCATTTTCAATGTCGTATAAGAATAAGATTTCACTTCGGTTTGAAATAATTTCGCTCATGGTCTTTATTTTTTAAGTTTATAATTTTGTTTCTTGATTATTTTCTTCTTTCTCATTTTTGAACTTTCTGCCCATTTCAAGGCCTGCCACAAAATAGAACGAGAGTTCATTGTTACTCATGCCGTTCATATCCTGTTGCTTAATGACAAAATATTGGCTTACAATTTCCCTCAGATCAGAATAGACGTAGAAACTTTTTTGATATTTTTGGATTTTGTCCAATGCTTCGGTGTACACCTGTATCAATAGTTCTGGGTTAAGTTTATATCCCCTGAGTTTGTTTTCAAAAGGGGTATTGTTTAGGCTTGCATATTGGATATCGAACAGAAAACGAACCAATACGCCTACAGCAAACACACCCACCTTAATGTCACTGTCTAAAAAACTTTGATTGGCTTTTACAAATTCATTAAAACCATCGAGATTAAAACTCTTGGTTTTCTTTTCACTGGTAGTTATTTCCATATAATTATAGTTTTTGATGTTTTCAATGATTCCAAGTTTCTGTAAATAGTTGATCAGCATAATGGCTTTCAGCACAGACCATCCAGCAGGTTCAGTCCATTTTCCCTGAGTTTTGGCTTCGTTATAATTTTTACGGATAAGTGTAATGATCCGTTCAAATAAAAAAACTTTAGAGATTGGTTTGCCATGAAAGATACGTTGCACCACATCAAGAAATTTATCACTGAAGAAATTTCGGAGAATTTCAAAGGAGAATTTCAGATCAACCAATTCCTTTTTAATGGTTATGGCATTTTTGAAAAGTGGATTCCGATTGATATTCTCCGGTGCTTCGATAAACAATTGGCTAAAACGAGAAGGCAAAACCTCTTCGAGCATCATTTTGAGAGGAAGTGAATATATGTTACCAATACTAAAAGAGAGAGAGGGGGGGAGGGATATCACGGGAACTCGTAGTTTATGGGTAAGACCTAGGGTTTGATGACTACCTCTCCAAGACCAGCCCCCTAGCTGAACTTGTGCACAGAAGGTAGTATTATGAGACATTCATCATTAGTCTTGATGAAGCCATCGAATGAGTCGTACTTATATTAGTTGAATTGGATCTTCTCTCCAATGCGCTTTAGATCAAAGACTATGGGTGGATCACTAACTTGCATCTGGAATGCGACATCCCCTAGCTTTTTCAAAAATGTGACTATACCCAGATTTATATGCGAAGCTTCATCAGAAATGCTAAGCACCTATTGGATCTTTGACATCAGTGCCTCACTGGAAGTTGAAGGTAGGCATTGCTAATGAATGGCTCTCCAATTTGACTAGTAGGTTTTCTTAAGCACATTGGCTATCGGCCCATCTGCCAAAGGGGCCTAAAGCAAGCTCACTTTCTTGAGAATCTGTTCTACGGGCTAAAAGTGCTTCTCTATGATCTCCAAGATGGGAGTTAATGAGTGCTGAAAGAAGTATACGACTCCTTCAAGGTTTAGCTCGGGGCACAGCAAGTCGAAGAACACATCTTGGCAATCGCATTTATAGAACTCTGCCACAATACTTGCAAGCTCGTTCTGCATGGGAAAGGCACTTGAAGTGTTTGAGAAGCATGGCACCATCTGTCTGATTGAAGCTTGGAGAGTAAGGACTTCCTCTTAAAGCTCTTTGCTCTCATTCTTGAGTGTATCTCTTTCCTTCCTCACTGTTGTGAACTTCTAAGTGATTGCCTTTAGTCTCTCTCTTGATTCAAGGACCTCCTTCTGTAACTCAATCATACTCATGCCTTGCACTGTCCCCATTGACAAAGCACTGTACGCATTCTCATCCCTATATCTTATTAAACAATCTCTCAGCCTTACATGTTTTGGGAGTTCCCCATTGTGCTGGTCAATGTGCCTTACTTTTAGGCATGGCTCTATCCTTCGCCAGTAGAGTTCATTTATAGCTATGTGCTCTGATGATAGCCAGGGCTCACATCTCTTGTCTGCCTCTAGTTCCCACTCATTTGAGAGGAAGAAGATTATGATCCGAATCCACCTGAATTATGCTAATGGTTCCTAAATCAATATAGTTTGGCATCAAGTAAAAGAATATGGATGGATGGATCAATGGCTTGCTGAATGACAACTTACACTAACATATTTATATTTTAAATTTTTGAATATAATTGGAAATAATAGTTTGTACTGGAAACTAACTAATAATATAGTGAGTGTAGATCATCCTCTCTCTTATTTAAAATTTGAGAGATCTCTTTTAATATTTAAAAATTCAAAAACAGAAAGTATGGCATTCTTGAAAGAAGACTCAGTCTACACACACGTTATAGCTATAGACTTCGGTACTGGAGCTTCAGGGTAAGCAAGCAAAGCATTAATGATGTAACTCATAACTAGGTACGGTATCGCTCCTAGATTGGTTGAGCCCGGGCAGAAGCCGAGGATAGAGGTATTCAATCCATGCGATGACTCAGACGACTAAAAGACATCAACTGCGATTCTATTCGATAACGAAGGAAACTTCCTAGGCTTCGGATAGCACGCATTGCAGAGGTACGCAGAGATGTTAGATGACGAGGAGACGGCAATGCTCTTTCAGACGTACAAGATGCATTTGTTACACATGGACTCGCATGCTTAGTCTGTGGATGGCAGATAGCTACCACTGATGAAGGTCATTGCTGAGAGCTTGAAATACATATCAGAGAAGGGCCTTGAGAAGCTGTCTGAGCAAGTTGGGAAAGTGGTCAGCACTAAGATCAGATGGGTGCTGACAGTTCCTGCACTCTGGAGCGAGGAACACAAACATTTCATGAGGAAGGCAGCTATTGAGGCAGGTATCATTGAGGATCTAAATGCAGCTAACCTCCTCTTGTGCTTGGAGCCAGAAGGTGCTAGTATCCAGTGCAGAGAAGATAGTGAAGAGTCACTCAAAAACTAGATGACAAAGGGGACCGTAGTCATGGTGTTGGACTGCGGTGGTGGTACTGTAGACATAACCATCCACAAATTGACTTGCAACCCAGATGAGAAGTTCCTTTGTGAGGAGTTGCTACCTTCAAGTGGAGGATGCGAATGGGGAAGCAAATATGTAGACTTGCACTTTGAGCGCTTCGTGGCAGACTTCTTTGGCGAAGAGCTGTTCTAGGTCTACAAATCTAACGCTATGGCAAGATTAGACATCCTTAAGCACTTTGAGATGCTTAAGAGAAAGTTCAACCCAGGAGTTGAGGAGAGATCTAGACTCCAGCTTAGTTATCTAGGAGAGGAGTTGTCTGCTGGAAAATTGGGCGACCTTGTAAAGGAATTCAATGCTAGACAAGCTGATGCATCTACCTAAGTAAAACAGAGAGGTGCAAGTTCAATAGATCTCCCAGCACCTCTAATGGTCTCATTCTTTAAGCCTCTCTTTGACCAGATCAAGGGTAAAGTGCAGGAGCTTATACATGCAGCGGAGGACAAGGTATCTCCAGTCAACTTTATATTCATGGTCGGAGGATTCTCAGAGAGCCCATACCTTAAGTCTGAGATCAAGAAAAGCTTTGAAGAAAGCGGTGTCATAGGTGGGGCAAAAATCAATGTGTTGGTCCCGAGGAGACCACAGGTGTCAGTCATTCGTGGAGCTTGCATGTTTGGGTTAAACCCCAGATCAATTACTTCTCGTATCTCAAAGCTGACATATGGCATTAACACACTCACTACTTATGATCCAGCCAGACATGCTGAAGAGAAGAAGGTTATTATTGAGGGAGAGGATTTCTGTGAGGACGTGTTTGATGCCTTTGTCAAAAGAAACGAGGCAGTCGGAATCGATGAGGTTCATGTCAAGACCTACTGTCCAGTTAGAGCCAGACAGACAGTGATGCGCATCATATTCTATTGCACAGAGAAGGAGCAACCAAACTTTGTAGATGAGGAAGGTGTAAAGCAACTGGGTGAACTTTCAATTGACATCGGAAGGCCATTCCAAAGCGTGGATGACAAAACAGTCAAAGTCACTTTGGTGTTCGGAGCCACACACATCTATGCAACTGCCACTAACAGAGAGGGAAGTGAGATCAGGAACTGCGAGTTCAAGTTTGAGTGCAGTGGCTCAAGCTGAGAGTAGAAATATATATAGTAGTATCCTTCGTAATCTTTACTGTTTTACTCTCTTGGCAATCAACTGGGGTTTTGGGGTTTTGGGG